>NZ_LIYC01000015.1:0-104072 GCF_001418765.1 Gordonia sp. HS-NH1 | reverse complement strand
CGAATGGGGGCGCATTTCAGGATGAGTCGGTTCGAGTTGGGGAACATGCGGAGTGCGTCCCGCCGGGCCTTCGCGCTCTCGCCTTGGGTTGCAGTCGCACGTCCCGTTGCTCCGTTTGAGCTGGCGGCATCTCACTTGAAGGACCTGAACGGCAGAGGATACTGCCCGCGCCGCATGGGCGCACGCTCGGCGAGCTCACTGGTTCCACAGCATGCCCGCGCGGAGTGGAGCAGCGGTCGGTGGCTGTAGGACCGGAGGCCGGCGCGTAGAGACGGGCGCTGGTCTCCATTGATTCGCAGCCACATTCACGCGCGTATGTGCTGATCTCGGTCGCCCTGTCGCGTCGCGAGGTAACCCGCTGATCCGCGACGCCCCGGCCGGGTCCGCTGTCCGCGGACGACGTGCAGTGTCGACTTGTGAACGCATGACTCGGCCAGAGGTGTGGTCAAGTAGTGCGGGCGGGTGGGACGCGTGTCCGCTGTCCAGGGCAGGCGACCGGTGCGCGACCGCCCTCCATCACGACGGAGTCCAGCCACTCGCGGACCGCGCATCGTCGAAAATGAAGAATCCCCAACCCCGCTCAGCGGAGTTGGGGATTCGGTGTCAGGCCGCGGTCCGGTGGGATACTCGGGCAGCGGTGTCTTTGCTCGGTCTCAGGGCGTGTTGATCCAGTCCAGGATCGACTGGCCGGCGCGGGGATCGCCGTTGTTGATGCCGATGACCGCGCCGATGGCAGCGCCGACGCCGGCGCCCCAGACGCAGCCGACGATGACGATGCAGCCGATGACGAGTCCGGCGAGCGCGCCGATCGCGGTCGTGACGTTTCCGCCGCGGTTCCAGCCGTTGGTGATGTGCCAGATCATCTTCTGGTAGGCGCGGTCCTTCTTCGCCGACGCCGGGCGGACACCGGCCGCGATCGCGGCGCGCGCCTCAGGGGAGAGGATCGGCGTGAACGTCGCCTGGGTGCGATCGGCGGAGACCTGCGCGCGCATCGGAACCGCGGCGCCGTCGAAAGGCAGCACGAGTCCGATCCGTTCGATGGTCCGTCCGCGGGAGTCGACGACCTGGAGCTCCTGCTCGCCCGCGACGAACGTCGCGTTGCGCAGCTGGGAGACGATGGAGGTCCCGTCGGCGGACGCGCTCGAGTGGTGGGACGGCAGCGCGGGCGCGGGTGCGCCGTTGGCGGTGCCGAAGGAGATGGTGAGTGCCGAGATGGCCAGGGCCATGACGGCGATCAGGCGAATGCGCTTCATCGGTTCTGGATTCCGCTTTCGTCGAGTGGATGGTGTGCGCGATCCGACGGACGGCACATCAGGTGTGGCTCGGTGAATGTGCGTTATGTCGGGTTCGGCGCAGTGATTGTCCCATCAGAGGTTGTCTTCCGTCCGACCGGAGGCTCGGCGTGGGCCGTCCGGATGACGCATCGGACATCGGTCGGCCGCTCCCGGCGCGAGCGAATCACCTGGAATGATTCATCATCCGCATTGATGGCGTCACTAATTGACTTGGACATGAATGGATGACCGACTCTACGGTCGGGACATGGCCGAACTCGGCGCGAGGCCGTCGCCGACGGCGACCGCCACTCCGGCAGACGCAGACTCACAAGGAATGGGACCACGATGACCATTGCGCACCGACCCGCACCGCTGACGACGCAGGACCTCACCGGCCAGCTGATCATCGCGGGTGAGGGGGTGACCGGCTCCGGGAATGCCGTCCACGGCATCGACCCCACCACCGGTGGGCGACTGCTGCCCGCATACGCACACGGCACCGAGGCCGATGTCGTCCGTGCGACCGCGGCCGCGGCAGACGCCTTCGCGCCCTACCGGGCGAACTCGTCGGAGGACCGGGCGCACTTCCTCTCCACGATCGCCGACAACCTCGACGCCGCGACCGAGGTCCTCGTCGAGCGCGCGGTCGCCGAGACCGGGCTCCCGGCGGCGCGCATCACCGGCGAGGTCGGTCGTACCTCGGGCCAGCTCCGCCTGTTCGCCTCGGTGCTGCGGGAGGGCAGCTGGCACGGCGCCCGGATCGACCCCGCACGCCCGGACCGCACGCCACAGCCGCGCGCCGACATCCGGCAGCGCAAGATACCGCTCGGGCCGGTGGCCGTCTTCGGCGCCAGCAACTTCCCGCTCGCGTTCTCGGTCGCCGGCGGCGACACCGCATCGGCGCTCGCGGCCGGGTGTCCGGTCGTGGTCAAGGCGCACGACGCCCACCCCGGCACATCGGAACTCGTCGGCCGTCTGATCACCGACGCGGTCGCCGTCACCGGGATGCCTGCGGGTACGTTCTCGCTGCTGTACGGCGCCGGACCCGAGCTCGGCATCGCACTTGTCACCGACCCGCACATCAAGGCGGTGGGATTCACCGGATCACGTTCGGGTGGAACGGCTCTCGTCGCAGCCGCGGCATCTCGGCCCGAACCCATCCCGGTGTATGCGGAGATGAGTTCGATCAACCCCGTCTTCCCGCTCGATGGTGCGCTGCGCGCCGACGCGGCGGGCCTCGGCCGCGCGTTCGTCGGCTCACTGACGATGGGATCGGGACAGTTCTGCACCAATCCCGGCCTCGTCATCGCCGTCGACGGCCCCGACCTCGACACCTTCGTCGCTGCGGCCGCCGAAGCGATCTCCGCGTCCACCCCGACGCCGATGCTGACTCCGGGAATCGCTGCGAGCTACGCGTCGGGTGTGGACGAGTTCGTCTCCGCCGCGGACGTCATCGCTCGGTCGGAGGAGTCGAATGCGCCCAATACGTGTCGGGCCGCGCTCTTCGGCACCGATGCCGAGACCTTCCTCGCGTCGGCGACGTTGCAACAGGAGATCTTCGGGTCGTCGAGCCTCGTGGTGCGATGCCGAGATGCGCAGCAGGTACGAGAGGTGGCCGCAGAGCTCGAAGGTCAGCTCACCGCGACCGTCCATGCCGTGGACTCCGACCGGGAGGATGCCCGCATCCTGCTCGAGGCCCTGGAACTCAAGGCCGGCCGAATCCTCTTCAACGGGTGGCCGACCGGTGTCGAGGTCGGACACGCGATGGTCCACGGCGGACCGTATCCGTCCACCTCCGACAGCCGTACCACCAGCGTCGGGTCGCTCGCCATCGAGCGATTCCTGCGACCCGTGGCCTATCAAGACGTTCCGCCGGCACTGCTGCCGCGGCCGATCGCCGACGGCAACCCCGACAACATCTGGCGCCGCGTCGACGGCGAACTCATCCGCGACTGAACCACACCCCATCCAAGGAGTCCCAATGCTCAACGGCGTCCTGTTCTTTCCCGTCACACCCTTCGACAGCAGCGGTGAGGTGGACTACCGGCGCCTCGCCGAACACATCGACCGCGGGGTGGCGGCCGGCCCCGGTGGCGTCTTCGTCGCCTGCGGCACCGGCGAGTTCCACGCGCTCGGACTCGAGGAATTCGGCCGGATCGTCCGGTGCGCGGTCGAGACCGTCGCGGGTCGCGTCCCGGTGTTCGCCGGTGCCGGCGGCTCGATCATCCAGGCCCGGGAGTTCGCGGTGAGTGCGAAAGCCAATGGCGCCGAGGGTATCCTGCTGCTGCCCCCGTACCTGGTGACGATGCCACCGGCCGGCCTCGCCGAGTACACGCGATCTGTCGCGGCGGCCACCGACCTGCCGCTGATCGTCTACAACCGTGGCAACGCGGTGTTCGACGAGGAGTCGGCGATCGAGGTCGCCCAGCTGCCGACCGTCATCGGTTTCAAGGACGGCACCGGGGACCTCGACAACGTGTCGCGCATCGTGATCGCGGTGAAAGAGGCGCTGGGGGACTCCAAGGAGTTCCTGTTCTTCAACGGCCTGCCCACCGCGGAGATCACGCAACAGGCCTACCGTGCCATCGGGGTGACCCTGTACTCGTCGGCAACCTTCGCCTTCGCCCCGGAACTGGCTCTCGCCTTCTACAACTCGCTGGAGAACGGCGACGTCGAGTTGACCGAGGCGTTGTTGCGAGAGTTCTTCCATCCCTTGGTCCGTCTGCGTAACACCGTGCCGGGGTACGCCGTCGCGCTCGTGAAGCACGGTGTGACGATGGAAGGGATCGACGCCGGCCCGGTACGCGCGCCGTTGGTTCAGCCGACGCCTGAGCACCAGGCCGAGCTCGAGCGGATCACCGCAGCCGGCCGGGCGGTGCTGGCAACCACTCTCGCCGTCCAGGCCGCGGTCTGAGAAGTCATGTCGACGAACACAATGGACACGGCGCCGGTCGGCTTGTCCGCCATCGAGACTCCACGGGCCGACACCACGATCGCGAAGGTCACCGTCACCCCGGTCGCCTTCGTCGACCCGCCGTTGCTCAACACGGTGGGTGTTCACCAGCCCTACGCACTCCGGGCGATCATCGTGATCGAGACGGCCGATGGTGTGCGCGGACTCGGCGAGACCTACGCCGACACTGCGCATCTCACCCGGATGGAGGCCGCCGCCGAGGCGATCATCGGTCTCGACGCGTTCGCACTCCACCGACTCCGGGACGCGATCGACGCCCGGATCTCGACGCTGACGGTCACCGGAGGCGACGGGGTCGCCGGGATGATCACCACGGCCAGCACGACCGATCGTGTCTTCTCGCCGTTCGAGGTCGCCTGTCTGGACATCCAGGGCAAGACCCTCGGCCGCCCGGTGAGCGACCTGCTGGGCGGACGTGTGCGGGACCGGGTTCCGTTCAGCGCGTATCTGTTCTACAAATGGGCGGCCCACCCCGGCGCCGCCGGCACCAACGGTCTGCCGGACGAATGGGGTGAGGCGATCGACCCGGGCGGCTTGATCCGACAGGCCCATCGGATGATCGACCGGTACGGGTTCACCGCGATCAAACTCAAGGGCGGGGTGTTCGACCCCGACGAGGAGATCGCCGCGATCAAGGCGCTGCACACGGAGTTTCCCGGCGTGCCGCTACGTCTCGACCCCAACGCGGCGTGGACCGTGGAGACTTCGCTGCGCGTAGCGGCGGAGCTCGAGGGCATCGTCGAGTACCTGGAGGACCCGACCCCGGGCCTCGACGGGATGGCCCGGGTCGCCGAGCAGGCGAGCATGCCGCTCGCGACCAACATGTGTGTCGTGGCCTTCGACCATCTCGAACCCGCGGTGCGGAAGCGGTCGGTCTCGGTCGTGCTGTCCGACCACCACTATTGGGGCGGACTGCAGCGGTCGCGCCTCCTCGGCGGAATCTGCGACACCTTCGGACTGGGCCTGTCGATGCACTCCAACTCCCACCTGGGTATCAGTCTCGCCGCGATGGTGCATCTGGCGTCCGCGACACCCAACCTCACCTACGCCTGTGACACCCACTGGCCCTGGAAGACCGAGGATGTGGTCAAGCCAGGAGCCCTCCGCATCGTCGACGGTGCGGTACCGGTCCCGACCGGCCCGGGACTGGGTGTCGAACTCGACGAGGAGTCGCTCGAGGCGCTGCACCAGCAGTACCTCGACTGCGGCATCCGCGATCGGGACGACACCGGCTACATGCAGTCCATCGATCCCGGCTTCGTGAACTCCAGCCCGCGGTGGTGACCACCGGACGCGGTCTGGATGAACCCTCGACCGGCACCGGAGACGTCGGCTAGCGTCATCCACACCACCCCGTAGATCACGGGGCCACGATGCCGAAAGTGGATCGATGTTCTCTCTGTCGCGCCTGTCCTGCTTCATCGCGGTCGCCGAGGAGCTGCATTTCGGCCGAGCCGCCGAGCGGCTGCACATGACGCAACCCCCGCTGAGCCGGCAGATCCAGCAGCTGGAGCACGAACTCGGCGTCCAGCTGATCGAACGCAGCAGCCGGGCGGTGTCGCTCACCGCGGCCGGTGCGGCATTCCTTCCCGACGCGCGGCGGATCGTGGCGCTCGCCGAGGGGGCGGCGCTGACCGTCCGCCGCGTGCCGGCCGGCGACCTGGGGACCGTCAACATCGGTTTCACGGGTGCCTCGGCGCGGGCGGTGTTGCCCCGCCTCATGCAGACCGCCCGTGAGAAGCTGCCCGACGTACGGCTCGTGCTGCGGGAGATGGTCACCGTCGCGCAGGTCGAGGCGCTGGTTCGTGGGGATCTCGACCTCGGCATCGTCCGGCCACCGATCTCCCGGCCCGGTGTGAATTCTCGTCCGCTGCACCATGAACGGCTGGTCGCCGCCTTGCCCGCCGATCACGAGTTCGCCGACGTCGAGCACCTGGCGATCGAGGACTTCGACGGTCAGGCGGTCATCATGTACTCGCCCACGGACGCTCGGTACTTCAACGAGCTGCTCATCAGTACGTTCACCGCGGTCGGGGCATCGCCCCGCTACGTCCAGTACGTCACCCAGGTGCACACCATGCTCGTGCTGGTGCATTCCGGGTTGGGTATGGCGCTGGTGCCGGAGTCAGCGATGACCATGCACCCCGACGGCGTGGTCTTCAAGGAGGTGACCGCGATCCGCGATCGCCCCGTACAGATGAACATCGCCTGGCGTGCCGACAACGCCAACCCGGCCCTGGCGCGGCTGATGAGAGACGTTCTGCCCGAACGGGAATGGATCTGACGGCGACCTGGATTCTCGGAGAACCGATCCCGTCGACTGTGCGCCAATTCCCGTCGACTGGACCGGCAGAACTCATGTCGTCGACGCGACCTCGATCGAAGTCGCCGGTCAGACTGCGGCGCGTACGGGAGGTTTGACCGCGACCACCGGACACTGTGCGTCGAGCAGCACACGCTGGACCACGCTGCCGGTCAGCAGTTTGCCGACCGGTGAACGCCTGCGCTGGCCGATGACCAGGAGCTCGGCCGCGTCGTCGTAGGACGCGTCGATGAGTTGATCGGCGTGCGACAGACCCGGATCGTTCTCGGCGACACGGTAGTCCACCTCGCCGGCCGCCGCGACGTCGCGGGCCTCCTTGAGATCGATCAGGAACTGCGGGGACGCGGCATCGTCACCGTCGGCCACGACCACGACGTCGGTGCCGCGCATCCGGGCCTCGGCGAAGCCGAACGGAAGTGCGCCGCGACCTTCGGGTGTCGGGAGATAGCTGAGGACGACAGACATCAGATGTCCTTTCGCAGCACGGGATTCGGGGCGACGACCGGGGTCGACAGATCGCCTGTCCGGAGGAACGACTCGAGGTTGGCGAGGGTGAGTTCTTCCATGGCGGCACGGGTCTCGACCGTGCCGCTCGCGAGGTGGGGGAGCAGTACGACGTTGTCCATGGACAGCAGCTCCGCGGGTACCTCCGGCTCGTGTGCGAACACGTCCAGGCCGGCGCCGGCCAGTCGTCCGTGCCGAAGCAGGTCGACGAGCGCGTTCTCGTCGACGACGCTGCCGCGGGCCACGTTGATGAGGTAGCCGTCGGGACCCAACGCCTCGAGGACGTCTCGATCGACGAGATGGCGCGTGTTCGCTCCACCGGCGGCCGCGACGATCAGCACGTCTGCCTGCGCGGCGAGCTCGACCGGTGACGCCGCGTAGCGGTACGGGGAGCCGGCCACCGGGCGCCGGTTGTGGTACGAGATCCGGCAGCCGAAGGCCTCGAGACGGTGGGCGATCGCGGACCCGATGCGCCCCAGCCCGAGGATGCCGATGTCGGTACCGGAGACCTTGCGGGTGAGGGGCACGTTGCCCTCCGCGGGCCAGCGTCCGGCGCGGACGAACCGATCGGCCGCGGAGAGTCCCCGCATCGTGTCGAGCAGCAGTCCGACGGCGGTGTCGGCGACACAGTCGGTGAGGACGTCCGGGGTGTTGCTGACCCCGATGCCGAGTTCGGTTGCTCGAGCGACGTCGGTGGTGTCGTATCCGACGCCGAAGTGGACGATGGCGCCGAGGTTCGGCAGTGCGGCCATCAGGCCGGCGTCGACCCCGGTCCGGCCGGAGGTCACGACCGCGGTCACCGCCTCTGCATTGCGTGCGAGGAAGGAAGCCCGCGTCTCGTCGTCGTCCGGCAGTCGCTCGGCGCCATAGGTGTCGGCGAGTCGCTCCTCGAGCGAGGGCTTGAGGGGTCCGACTCGCAGAACAGAGCCGTGCTGAAATGAAAAAGACTCTGGTGCAACGGGTTCCGGTGCTGTCGCGGTACCGGCCGAACTGCTCGTCATGATTGACCTCCAGGAGTGCAGGACACAGACCGGTCCTTCGGTGGATGGGTTCCACGCTAGAAGCGGCCACGGATACCTGTCCAACACGCAAATAACATGGATCGATACTCAAACAGTATGGATGCGGCGTCGTCGATTCGGAAGGCGGAACGCCGGAGCGGAAAACTGTCAGGTCAGCGGCGTTTTCGAGCGATCCGGGCGTCGGCCCGGATGCTCTGCGGGAGGGGCCAAAAGCCGCCGAAACGGCCTTCTACTGGGCTTTTGCTCTGTTGACGCCGTCATTCCCACGCTCATAGCGTGTGTCTACCGTCACAAACGCGGTCGAGCCCACCGCGAGATCACCCCCAGCTTCTCTGTCAACGGAGGTCCCCATGCAGATCGCAGCCCTGCGATCCCGGAAGCGCCCCTCGGCGTGTCTGATGACCCTGTCCGCGGTGGCCGTGCTCGCTGCCAGCGGTTGCAGCGTCGCGAACACGACCGCCGGCGAGAGCGCCTCCCCGGACACCCTGCGCATCGTCCTGCCCCAGGAACCGCCCACCCTGGAACCCTGCGATGCCTCCCTCACCGCGACCGGCGTCGTCGTCCGATCCAACATCACCGAGCCCCTCATCGAACGAAACCCGGACAGCGGCGCCCTGGAGCCGAGTCTCGCGACCGAGTGGAGGCAGGTGGAGCCGAACGTCTGGCGATTCACCACGGCCTCGGGGGTTGAGTTCAGCAACGGGCAGCCGTTCGACGCCGAGGATGCCGCGTTCTCGATCCGCCGCACGTTCAACGGCGCTATCGGTTGCGACGTCAACGGCTATGTCTTCGACGACAGCACGCGCGAGGTGAGTGTCGTCGACCCGAACACGATCGAGGTCCGGACGGAAACGCCCGATCCGATCCTCCCGCTGCGCCTGTCCTTCATCGAGATCGTCCCGCGTACCACCGTCGCCGATGACAAAGTGCGCGTCCCGATCGGGACCGGGCCCTACATGGTCGACTTCTGGGATTCCGGCCAGCGGGTCGCGCTCAAGGCGAATCCGAACTATCACGGCGACGCGCCGCAGTTCAGCCGCGCGGTGTACCAGTGGCGCGGCGAGGGCAGCGTGCGCGCCGCGATGGTGACCAACGACGAGGCGGACATCGCCACGTCGCTGGGACCCGAGGACGGAGCAGGCGATCTCGGCACCGCCTACACCAACAACGAGACGACGGCGCTGCGCATGCAGGCCACCGATGCCCCGCTGAACGATCAACGGGTGCGGGAGGCCATCGATCACGCCATCAATCGCGACGGTATCGTCAGCGCGCTGTTCCAGGGGCTCGGCACCCCCGCGGCCCAGCTGGTCGGCAAGGGCATCGTCGGGTACAACGATCGGCTCGAGCCGACCTCCTACGACCTGGACCGTGCGAAGGAACTGGTCGACGAAGCCCGGGCCGACGGTGTACCGGTCGACCGCACGATCCGGCTCATCGGGCGTACGGGCCAGTTCCCGAAGATCAACGAGACCATCGAGAACATCCAGTTCACCCTCGATCGGATCGGCCTGGACGTCGACATCGAGATGATGGACACGTCCGGTCAGATGCAGTACCAGACAAGGCCATTCGTTCCCGGATCGGGACCCGTGCTGTTGATGATCATGCACGGCAACCAGGCCGGTGACACCCAGTTCACCCTGGACCAGTACATGCTGTCCGACGGCTACCAGAGCACCTACGGCACCGCGGCGTACGACGAGCAGATCCGCGCCGCCGAGGCGCTGACCGGAGCGGCACGTCAGGATGCGCTCGCCGCGGTACTGGCGGCCGAACCCCGCGAGATCCGCCAATATGCCTACATCGCGCACATGCAGGCGGTCCTCGGCAAATCGAGTCGTATTGCCTACCAGCCCAATTCGGCCACCGGCGATGAGATGCGTCTCGCCGAGATGACCCACGCGCCAGCCCAGAACGACTGAAACAGAGGCGATGACCGATGCTCACCTTCCTCCGGCGCCGGATGTTCACCAGCCTGATCCCGCTGATCATCGTCTCGTTCGGCGTGTTCTTCATGGCTCGGCTGACCGGCGACCCCACCAATCTCTACCTACCCGTCTCCGCCACCCCGGACCAGCGTGCCGAGTTCGCCGCGGCCAACGGGCTCGACAAGCCGATCTGGCAGCAGATGACCGACTATCTGACCGGGGTGCTGCACCTCGACTTCGGTGAGTCGCTCAAGACGGGGCAGGAGGCGGCAGGCATGGCGCTCCGCGCCTTCCCGGCCACCCTGCAGCTCGCGTTCGTCACGTTGATCCTGTCGATCCTCGGGTCGATCGTGATCGGCTGCTGGGCGGCCTACCGACCGAACTCCCTCGCCGACCGCTTCTCGAGCCTGCTGTCGATGACCGCGGCCAGCGTCCCCGACTTCTGGTTCGCGATCACCGGGATCTGGATCTTCGCGGTGGTGTTCGGCTGGTTGCCGACGTCGGGGACCGGCGGGATGCTGGCCTGGGTCCTGCCCATCGCGACCCTGATGATCCGGCCGCTCGGCGTACTCACCCAGGTCGTGCGCGGTGCCATGGTCTCCGCGCTCTCGGCGCCCTACGTCAAGGTGGCACGCAGCAAGGGGGCGGGGGATCTGCGGATCGTCACCCACCACGCCCTGCGCAACGCGGCCGCCCCGGCCCTCACCGTCGCAGGCGATCTCGCGGTCGGCCTGATCAACGGTGCGGTCATCGTCGAGGCCATCTTCGGATGGCCCGGCATCGGCAAGCTGATGATCGATTCGATCCTGCAACGTGACTTCGCGGTCCTGCAGGCAGCGGTGCTCCTCACCGCCATCAGCATCTTCATCCTGAACATCGTCATCGACGCGGGTCTCGCCCTTCTGGACCCCCGCGTTCGTGACAAGGCCACGGTCTAGTCGCCGGCGACCATCGAGGAGTTCTGACAAAATGTCCATCGTCACCGATCCCGTCGACACGACGAGTCCCGTCGCCTCGACCGACATCACCGGCGACTCCGTCGCCACCAAGAAGGTGCCAGCCGGGCAGCTGCCGTTGTGGCGGTTGCTGTTCCGCGACAAGTTCGCGACGGTCGCGGCGGGCATCCTGACCATCGTCCTGCTCACCGCGATCTTCGGTCCGTGGCTCGTCGGCGACGCCGCCACCGACCAGAACCTCGACGAGTCGAATCTCCCGCCGTTCAACCTGGACACGGGTTGGATGAACGTCCTGGGCACCGACCCGCTCGGACGCAGCATGCTCGCCCGGCTCATCGTCGCGTGTCAGACCACGCTGATGGTCTCCCTGCCCGCGGTGATCATCTCGTGCGTCGTCGGTTCGGCGATCGGCATGTGGGCGGGATACCACCGCGGGTGGCGGGAGACCACGGCGATGCGCATCGCCGACGTCATCATGAGCTTCCCGTCCCTGCTGCTCGCCGTCGTGATCCTGTACGTGTTCTCACCGAGTGCCGCCAACATCATCGCGGTGCTGGCGATCACCCGCATCCCGATCTACCTGCGGACCGCACGAGCCGAATCCGCCGAGCTCCAGAGCCGTGTGTTCGTCGACGCGGCAAGGACATTCGGCGCGAGCAGCGGTGCCATTCTTCGTGGTCACGTGATGCCGATCCTGCTTCCGACGCTGCTCACGGTCGCCACCCTCGACTTCTGTTACGTGATGCTCGCCGAGTCGTCGCTGTCGTTCCTCGGCATCGGAATCCAGCCGCCCGACATCAGCTGGGGACTGATGGTGTCGCAGGGCCGGACCTACCTGCAGACCGCCTGGTGGCTGTCGTTCTTCCCCGGCCTGGCCATCGTCATCACGACCGTGTCGGCCACGATGCTGGCCGCATGGGCGCGGATCGCGACCGATCCCGGCCAGCGGTGGCGACTGACCACCCCGAACGCCCGCAAGCGGTTCTTCTCCTCACGAAAGGCGCTGCGATGAGTGCTCCTGCCCTCGACCGGCCCGATGCCGGCACCGACGACCGCGTCGCGCTCGACGTCGTCGACCTGACCGTCGATCTGCGGACCCCCACCGGGACCGTCCGCGCCGTCGATCATGTCTCCTTCCGTGCCCGGCGCGGCGAAACGCTGGCGCTGCTCGGCGAATCCGGGTGCGGCAAGTCGATGACCGCACAGGCGCTGGTCGGTCTGCTCGACCCGATCGCCTCGGTCTCCGACGGGTCGATCACGCTCGACTCCGTCGATCTGGTCTCCGCGTCGCCGTCTAAGCGGCGCAACATCGCCGGCACCGAACTCGCGATCGTGTTCCAGGACGCACTGACCGCGCTCAACCCGGTCTACCCGGTCGGCACCCAGCTCGCCGAGCCGTTCCGCATCCATCGCCGGATGTCGAGGAAGAAGGCCCGCCTCGAGGCGATCGAACTGATGCGTCACGTGGGCATCCCGGAACCGGAGTCCCGGGTCGACTCCTATCCCCACCAGTTCTCGGGCGGGATGCGGCAGCGTCTGCTGATCGCGATGGCGGTGGCGCTGAGCCCCAAGGTGCTGCTCGCCGACGAACCCACCACCGCGCTCGACGTCACGGTGCAGGCCCAGATCATGGCCCTGCTGAGCCGCCTCCGCACCGAGCACGACATGGCGGTCGTCCTGATCACCCACGACCTCGCGCTCGTCGCCGAACAGGCCGACCGCGTCGCGATCATGTACGCCGGCAACGTCGTCGAGACCGGACCGGTCGCCGAGGTCTTCGGCAGTCCGAAACACCCGTACACCAAGGGACTTCTCGATTCGGTACCCGTCAGTGCCGAACGGGGCGCCGACCTGAAGTCGATCGGCGGGACCCCGCCCGACCTGCACTCCATCCCGGCGGGCTGCGTGTATCAGGCGCGGTGTCCGCTGGCTCGGGCGCGGTGCGTCCAGCAACGCCCGACCCTCACGGCCACCGGCGCCGACCGCGCCGCCGCCTGCCACTTCTCGGAGGAGATCGGCAATGCCTGAGACGACGACGAGGTTCGACAAGACCCCGGCTCCGGCGGGCGGGGTCACCCCCGACACCAGTCGGGTCCTCGAGGTGCGCGACGTCGGAAAGACGTTCGCGGTGTCCGGCAAGGGCGGACGCAAGCAACTGCGGGCACTCGACGGGATCGACCTCGAGCTCCGCCGGGGCGAGACACTCGGACTCGTGGGCGAATCAGGTTGCGGCAAATCGACTCTCGCACGGACGCTGATGATGCTCGAGCGTCCCGACTCCGGCACCGTCCGTTGGGACGGCACCGATCCCTATCGGCTCAAGGGCAAGGACCTGCTCGCCCTGCGCCGCAAGGTGCAGATGGTGTTCCAGGATCCGTACGCCTCACTGAACAACCGCATGACGGCGGCCGAGATCATCGGCGAGCCGTGGCGCACCCACAAGGATCTGTACCCCCGCAAACGGGACCGGGCAGCTCGGGTACGCGAACTGCTGCACCTCGTCGGGCTGCGTCCGAGCGACGAACACCGCAGTCCCCAGGAGTTCTCCGGCGGTCAGCGTCAGCGGCTGGGGATCGCTCGCGCGCTGGCGCTCGATCCCGAGGTGATCATCTGCGACGAGCCGGTGTCCGCCCTGGATCTGTCGGTACAGGCACAGGTGCTGAACCTGCTCAACGAACTCCAGCAGGAACTCGACATCTCCTACATCTTCATCTCCCATGACCTGTCCGTGGTCCGGCATGTGGCCGACCGGGTCGCGGTGATGTACCTCGGCAGGATCGTCGAGACGGGCAGCACCGAAGCCGTGTTCGACCATCCCGCGCACCCCTACACCGAGGCGCTGATGTCCGCGGCGCCGACCCTCGACGCCGAGAACCGCCGTGAGCGAATCCTTCTCAGCGGCGAGGTGCCCTCGCCGCTCAACCCGCCGTCGGGATGCCGCTTCCGGACGCGCTGCGCCCACGCCACCGACGTCTGCGCGACCGCCCTCCCGCCGGCCGTTGCCGACGGGCACCAGGCGGGTCACGTCGCCGAGTGCTACCACCCCCGCGGACGGGTCGCGCTGGGCATGCCCGCGCCGGCGGCATGAGTGCGCCCAGCATGAATGCCTCGGCCGCGTGAGCGTCGTCGCATGCGTGGTCATCGCCGTCGCCGTCTTCCTGGCGTCGTGCATGCAGGCCTCGATCGGATTCGGGATGGGCATGCTCGCGGCACCGGTGGTTGCCCTGGTGGCGCCGACGCTGCTTCCCGGCATGTTGATCGCCTCCGCGACGACCGTGACGTTGCTGGTCGTCATCCGCGAGCGGGGGAGCCTGGACCTGCGCGGTACCGGGTGGGCGCTGATCGGCCGGGTCCCCGGGACCATCGCGGGCGCCCTGTTGCTGGTGTGGTTGCCGACCCGTGGGCTGTCGCTGTTGCTGGCCGCGGTCGTCCTCGGCGGGGTCGCGGTCGCGTCGGTCGGGTGGCGGCCGGCACCTGTGCGCCGCAACCTGGCGACCGCTGGCGCGGCGTCGGGATTGCTCGGCACGGCGACGTCCATCGGTGGACCACCCATGGCACTGGTGTACTCCGGCAAGGAGAACGCACACGTTCGCAGCAACATGAGTGCGTTCTTCCTCGTCGGAAGTCTGATGTCGCTGGGCGCCCTCGCCGCGACCGGGAGCCTCCGCGCGGAGATCCTCTGGGCATTTCTCGCACTGACACCGATCGTCGTCCTGGGCTTCGTCGCCTCCCGCGTCGTCAACCGGGTGCTCGACCGGAACCGGCTGCGCACCGTGTCGATCACGGTGTCGGCCATCGGCGCCGCCCTGCTCATCGGGCAACAGATCTTCTTCTGACACACGTGAAAGGACCAATCATGACGACAGCGACTTCGGCGCCGCGCGCCACGACGACCCCGGTCGTCACCGAGATGCGGGTGATCCCGGTTGCCGGACGGGACAGCATGCTGCTCAACCTCTCCGGTGCGCACGCCCCGTTCTTCACGCGCAACCTCGTGGTCCTCACCGACTCCGAGGGCAACCAGGGGGTCGGCGAGGTCCCCGGCGGTGAACCGATCCGGACCACGCTCGACGATGCGCGTCCGATCGTCGAGGGGCGCGGTATCGGCGAGTACAACGCGGTCCTGCAGGACATCCGGCGGACCTTCGCCGACCGCGACCGGGGCGGACGCGGAGACCAGACCTTCGACCAGCGCATCACGATCCACGCGGTGACAGCCGTCGAATCGGCGCTGCTGGATCTCGTGGGCCAGCACCTCCGGGTACCGGTGGCCGCTCTGCTGGGAGAGGGACAGCAACGCGACCGGGTCGCCGCGCTGGGCTACCTGTTCTTCGTCGGGGACCGCACCAAGACGAACCTGGACTATGCCGACGGTGCCGGCGAGGCCGACGACTGGTTGCGCCTGCGCCATCAGGAGGCTCTCGACGCGGAGGGTGTCGTCGCGCTCGCCGAGGCGGCCCAGAAGCGCTACGGTTTCGCAGATTTCAAGCTGAAGGGCGGAGTACTGTCGCCCGATGAGGAGGCCGAAGTCGTCACCGCGCTCGCCGAGCGCTTTCCGACGGCGCGGGTGACCCTGGACCCCAACGGCGGGTGGTTGCTCGAGGAAGCCATCCGGATCGGTGGACGCCTGCGCGATGTGGTCGCGTACGCCGAGGATCCGGTGGGGCCGGAGGGCAGGTTCTCCGGCCGTGAGGTCATGGCCGAGTTCAAACGCGCGACCGGACTCCCGACCGCGACGAACATGATCGCGACCGACTGGCGCGAGCTGGGACACACGATCCGGACGAACGCCGTCGACATCCCGTTGGCGGATCCGCATTTCTGGACCATGGCCGGCTCCGTGCGCGTCGCGCAACTCTGTGATGCCTGGGGCCTCACCTGGGGCTCGCACTCCAACAACCACTTCGACGTCTCGCTTGCCATGTTCACGCACGTCGCGGCCGCCGCACCGGGCGAGATCACCGCGATCGACACGCACTGGATCTGGCAGGACGGACAGCGCCTGACCACCGAGCCGTACGAGATCGTCGACGGCCATCTCTCGGTTCCCGACCGGCCAGGACTCGGCGTCGAACTCGACATGGAGCAGGTGGAAGCGGCCCATCAGCTGTACCGCTCCGAAGGGCTCGGAGCGCGGGACGACGCGATCGGGATGCAGTTCCTCATCCCGGACTGGACCTTCGACAGCAAACGCCCCGCACTCGTGCGGAGCTGAGGCGGTGACGGAATCGGGGAGCGACGTCCTGAAAGTCGTGGTGGGCGAACGCAATTTCGCGCCACACCGCGAATTGTTCGAGAGCCTGCTGCCCGCCGGTGTCGACACCTCCTGGCACGCGGCCTTCGACGAGGTCGCACTCGTGGCCGATCTGACCGACGCCGATGTCTATGTCGGCGGCCGGGTGACGCCGGCGATGGCCCGAGCGGGTTCGGGGCTGCGGCTGGTGCTCACCGGCGGTGCCGGGACCGACAAGGTGAGTTTCGATGATCTTCCGGTGCACACCGAGGTGGCCAACACGTTTCACCATGAGGACTCGATCGCCGAGTACATCGCCGCCGCGGTGGTGGCGGTGCGCCGCGACCTTCTCGTCCAGGACGCGGCCCTCCGGCAGGGGTCGTGGGCGTCGGCGGTCTATCGAGACGGCGTTCCGCAACCACAGACCCTCCGCGGGGCCATGATCGGTTATGTCGGCTTCGGCCACATCGGTCGGCGAACCGCGGATCTGATGGGGGCATTCGGCGCGCGGGCCTGTGCGGTGACGGGCTCCGGCCGGGTCTCCGACGCCTCCGGGCTCGAATGGCACAGCGACACCGCCGATCTCGGCCGTCTGATGACGGAATCCGACGTCGTGGTCGTCTCCGCGCCGCTGACGTCGAGCACGACAGGGATGATCGACAACGCGCAGCTGCGACGGCTCGGGGCCGCGGGTGTGCTGGTGAACGTGGGCCGCGGCCCGCTCGTGGTCGAGCAGGATCTGTTCGAGGCGCTACGGGACGGGGTGATCGGTGGCGCCGCGATCGACGTCTGGTATCGCTATCCGACCGCCGGTGATCACGCGGATCCGTCGGAACTGCCGTTCGGCGAACTGCCCAATGTCCTGATGACCCCCCACATCTCGGGAGTCACCCGCGACACCTTCATCGGGCGGGTGCACGACATCACCGACAACATCTCCCGGCTGCGGTCGGGACGAGAGATCTTGCGCGTCGTCAGCAGGCCTCAATCGCCCAGCGCAACCGTGTGATTGAGCCTGACCCGAAAGACCCGACCCCGCTGCTCCCTGAAAGAAGCGACCACACTGCTCCCTGAGGTGCGAGGAGCGATAGCGACGAGCCTCGAAGGGCCTGGTGACGCAAGTTTCGGAGCCCTTCGTGGCTCGCTTCGCTCGCACCTCAGCCTGGATATTTCACTGATGTTGCTGGTGTTCGGCGTGTGATACGCGAAAGTGCCTGTCTGCCTTGTGATTATTGATTCACCACAAACAAATAGTCACAAGAAGAAAGGCACCTCGCAGGTGAAGAATAACGTGTATCCCGAGTTGATGGTGGACCCTACGCGCACTGAGTCGGTGCTGACGACCTCGGGCGGGGTGTTGCTGACGAAAACCGTGCAGGTCTCGGGCCTGGGAGCCGAGCTGACCGCGGCGATGGCGCCGTGGCGGACCGCGGCGACGGTCCATGATCCGGCCAAGATCGTGCTGGATCTGGCGCTCACCTTGGCGACCGGTGGTGACTGTGTGGCCGATGTGGCCACAGTCCGGGCTCAGCCACAGTTGTACGGGCAGGTGGCCTCTGATCCGACGATTTCGCGGGTGATCAGCAGGCTGGCTACCGATGTCGAGGCGGTCAGTACCGCGATCAGCGCGGCTCGCGCCGCGGCGCGGGAGCGGGTGTGGGGCATTGCCCGCCCGTTGGAGGGCACTGCGGGCAGCATCGATGGCGGGCTGGTGATCGTTGATCTCGATGCCACGACCGTGACCGCCGGCTCGGCCAAAGAACAGGCCCAGAAAACGTATAAGCGGGTGTTCGGGCATTCCCCGATGTGTTCGTTCGTCGACCACGGCGCCTTCGGCACCGGGGAAACACTGAACCTGGACCTGCGGCGTGGAGGTGCCTCACCCAAAGGTGCGGACATGCACATCGCGGCCCTCGAGGCGGCGTTGGCCCAGCTGCCCGCCGCTGAACGCGCCCAGGTGCTCATCCGTACCGATTCGGCCGGGTGTGCCAAAGAGTTCCTGGCCCACCTGGCCGAGCAACGCCTGCAGTACTCGGTCGGGTTCACCATCTCCGAACTGGTCAAAGACGCATTGGACGTGCTGCCTGAGGCCGCCTGGGTGACCGCGATCAACACCGACGACGCCGATCCACGAGCTGATGCCCAGGTCGCCGAGATCACCGACCACATGCCGCGCTCGGTCCGTGACACCGAAACCGCCTACGAGCCCTGGCCACCCGGGATGCGGCTGATCGCGCGCCGCGAATATCCCCACAACGGAGCCCAACACCTCATCACCGACATCGAGGGCCGCCGCTACACCGTGTTCGCCACCAACACCCGCGGCCGCGGCTGGACACTGCCGATCCTGGAACTGCGTCACCGTCAACGTGCCCGCGCCGAAGACCGTATCCGCTGCCTCAAAGACACCGGCATGGCCAACCTACCGTTCGACTCATTCGCCAAAAACCAACTGTGGCTCGATATCGTCGCCCTGGCCTCCGACCTCATTGCCTGGACTCAAACCCTCGGCTACCACCGCCACGACCCCATCCGCCGCTGGGAACCCAAACGCTTGCGCCACCGCCTGTTCACCGTCGGCGGCAAGATCATCACCCACGCCCGCACCACCACCCTGCGACTACCCACCGACTGGCCCTACAACCACCACATACGCCACGGCTGGCAACGCCTCACCGCCTAACCAGCCCCTCGGTCACCGCGCCCCGTCACCGCCGCCCACCCCACCTCAGAACCCGAACAACCAGCGAACCCAACGCTGGCGATCCACCCTGCCCACACACCAGCACCAACCATCAAAAGGCGACACCGACAACCGATCGGCGAAACCCTACCCACCCGTGAAAGATTCAGGCTCAGGGAGCAGTGATCGGACCACATGCTCCGGGGCACCGGACAGAACGATGTCGGATGCGAACATCGATCCGCGCGTGGAACCTCGGAACTGACGTAGCGATCCGTCCCGAGCGGATCCGCTCAGGCGTCGGCTGTCTCGACCCGGTCCGGATCGGTTGCTGCGCGCTTCCCGTTCTGGAACAGGAGGGGGTAGAGGAGGCCGCCGATGAGTCCGCCGATCAGCGGGGCGAGCCAGAAGGCCCACAGCTGACCCGGGGCGCCGTTGCCGTTGAAGAAGGCGACCGCCGTCGAACGTGCCGGGTTGACCGAGGTGTTGCTGATCGGGATCGAGATCAGATGGATCAGGGTGAGGCACAGGCCGATGGCCAGTGGACCGAAGCCGGCGGGAGCGCGACCGTCGGTCGCACCCAGGATCACGATCAGGAAGAAGGCCGTCAACAGGATCTCCGCGATCAGCACCGCGGCCAGAGAGTAGTTGCCGGGGGAGTGTTCGCCGAATCCGTTGGCGGCCATGTTGCCCTCGGCGTCGAAACCGGGTTGACCCTTCGCGATGAGGAAGAGCATCAGACCGGCGAGCAGACCACCCACGACCTGCGCGATCCAGTAGGTGGGCAAATCTTTCCAGGACAGGCGACCGCTGACGGCGGCACCGAGCGTGATCGCAGGATTGAAGTGTGCTCCCGACACGTGCCCGACCGCGTAGGCCATGGTGACCACGGTCAGTCCGAAAGCCAGCGCGACACCGAGGAATCCGATTCCGACCTGGAAGGTGTCCTGGCCGTCTTCGGATTGGGCGATCTGCTTGGCGGCGTAGATGGCACTACCGCATCCGCCGAACACCAACCAGAAGGTGCCGAAGAACTCAGCCGCAAGTCGTGCTGCGGGCGACGGAGAAGGCATGGACGTCCTTTCGCTCGGTGACCTGACCGTCGAGGCGCGCGAGGTGCCTCACCGTTCGAATGGCTCACACCCTAGCGGTGCTGCGCAAACAGGCAGCAATATAACAAATCATGTGCAGATCAGTGAACAGTTAGGAGCTGCGGGATGTCCCGGCGACGGTCAGCGGGAAAACGTCGTGTGCATCTCCCAGAACAGGATCTCGGCTTCGGTTGTCGTGGAGACGGTGAGGGCGCCGTGGTCGGTCGTGCGCAGAGCGTCACCCTCGACGAGTCGTGCGCCGTCGTCGAGGTCGACGACGCCCCGGGCCACGTAGAGATGTCCGAACGGTGCCGGGGGCAGGGTGACCGATTGTCCGGGTCCGAGACGCGCGACGTGCAGTGCCGCGTCCGGGTTCTTGAGCGAGATCGCCGTGGTGGTGGCGTGTCCGGCCATTCCGGAAGCAACCGTCACCAGCCCGCCGGTGGCGAGGTCGGCGCTGAAATCGCGCTCGGCGTAACCGGGTTCACCCCCGGCGTGCTCGGGAGCGACCCACATCTGGACGACACGCAGGTCCCGGTCTTCGCTGCGCCGGGAAGCGTTCGCCTCTGTGTGGGTGATACCGCGGCCCGCGCTCATCCGCTGTGCGACGCCGGGGGTGATCACGCCGGCGTTGCCAAACGAATCACGATGAGCCACTGCGCCTTCGAGAACCCACGTGACGATCTCGGCGTCGCGGTGGAAGTGGGCCTCGAAACCTTCGCCGGCGTCGACGCGATCGTCGTTGTGGACGAGCAGGATGCCGTGTGCATTCGCGGTCAGGTCGAAGTTGCCGGTGACCGGGAAGGACTGGCGGGAATCGAGCCACTCGCTCCGGAAGACGTACCGGTCGGCGCCCCGGATGACCTGCCGCGACGTCGTGGTCGTGGCCCGTGTTTCGCTCATCGTCGATTCCGATCTCGTCCGGGGACTACGTCGGCTCAACCGCCACGTCGCCGACGCTATTCCGGTAGCACGGCTAGTCGAGGAGATTGACCGCGTTGGCCACGACCAGGCTGAGGATGACGATCGACAACAGTGACTGCGATGCCATCGCGAGCTTCGAGCGACGCGACAGCGGCATCACGTCGGTGGGACTGAACGCAGTTGCGTTCGTCAGTGCCAGGTAGAGGTAGTCGAAGAAGACGGGCCGCCAGTCCGGTGCTGCCAAGCGGGGCTCGAGTTGCTGGGGAAACGCGAGATCCGGGCGTTCGGCCGGGTGCAGGTGCCGGTTCACCGGACCGCCGCCGTCGAGTTCCCAGTAGAGGAACGCGAACGCGATGACGGTCTGCAGCCAGACGAGTGCTCCGGCGACCAGCAACTCGTTCGCCGCCTCGGTCTGCGGATTGCCGTACAGGAGATCCCACACGAGTCGTCCCGCAGCCCAGGCCGCGCCCGCGGCGATGGCCACGACGAGACCGATCGAGAGTGCACGGACCCACCGTCCGGGACGGTCGATCCGGCCGGGATCCACCACGATCAGCATCAGCAGCACGGTCCCCTCGATCGCCGGGAGCAGCCAGGAGACGCCGGCGGCGTAGCGCGCGGGGAGCAGGAACGGGATCGCCATCGCGACCAGCACGAACCCCGATGCCGTCCAGCGTTGCTCGGCGCGGGGCAGGTTCTCCCCGGGAACTCGGTCGTCATCGTTCATCCGGAGGCCTTCGGTGTAGGGGCTACGACACGTTCGGCCAAGACCGTTGACTCGACGTGCCCGGCTCGTACTGTGTTGTGCATCACATAGGCAGGAAGGGATGTGCCATGATATCGACCGAGATGAAGGATCTGCATCGCAGTATCGGGGTCTTGCGGCATCACATGACCACGCTGCAGACGCAGTACGGCGATGTCGACGCCGTCCGGCGAATGTCCAACGATCTGGACCGTCTGGAGATCGACCTCCACGATTTCGAGCACGCGCCACCGCCGCCGCTGCAGGCGAAGCTCGGGCGGGACCAGGTCATCTATGTTCCCGACAGCAAGTCCGACGAGTCGGCCTGGCTGGGCGCGCAAGACGAAGGGCTGGGCTTTCATTCGCGTGAGCGCACGAAGTGAGCGCCCCCGCGACTGAGCGGGACACAGTCGGGGTCTTCTCTCCGGGTCGCGCGCGGATCCTGGCGCGAACACTTCGCCAGGACAGGTGGTGGCTCGCGCCGCTGCTGACTGTCACCGGTCTCGGGGCTTTCGTCATCTACGCCACCGTGCGGTCGTTCGTGCGGAGTGCCTATTACGTAGCGGATTACCACTACCTGTCGCCGTTCTACTCGCCCTGTCTGAGCGAGTCGTGCGTCCCTGGCGCCAGTCATTTCGGCACACCCTTTCCCGAGCTTCCGATGTGGATTCCGCTGGCGTTCTTGTCGCTGCCGTTTCTGCTCGGATTCCGGTTGACCTGTTACTACTATCGCAAGGCCTACTACCGTTCGGTCTGGTTGTCGCCGCCGGCATGCGCGGTCGCCGAACCGCACAGCCGGTACACGGGCGAGACCCGGTTGCCGCTGATCATCCAGAATTCGCATCGCTACTTCTTCTACGCCGCCGTGATCATCTCGGTGATCAACACCTACGACGCCGTCGTCGCGTTCCACGGCGCGGACGGTGGTTTCGGATTCGGGCTGGGCAACGTCATCCTCGTCGTGAACGTGCTGCTGCTGTGGACCTACACGGTGTCGTGCCACTCGTGTCGCCACGTCACCGGCGGCCGGCTCAAGCATTTCTCGAAACATCCGGTGCGGTACCGGATCTGGACCCAGGTATCCAAACTGAACACACGACACATGCAGTTCGCCTGGATCACGCTCGGCACGTTGGTGCTCACCGACCTCTACATCATGCTGGTCGCCAGCAACACCATCTCGGACCTGAGGTTCGTGGGTTGACCTGTTGAGACACAACGCCTGTTGTGCAGCCGTTTTCAACGTTGGGAGTCGCGCCAGATGGCCGAGCCGGAACGCTACGAGTACGACGTCGTTGTCATCGGTGCGGGTGGCGCCGGGCTGCGCGCGGTCATCGAGGCCCGCGAACGGGGTTACTCGGTCGCCGTCGTGTGCAAGTCGCTGTTCGGCAAGGCCCACACCGTCATGGCGGAGGGCGGATGTGCCGCATCGATGGGCAACGCCAACTCGAAAGACAACTGGCAGACCCATTTCCAGGACACGATGCGTGGCGGCAAGTTCCTCAACAACTGGCGCATGGCCGAGCTGCACGCGAAAGAGGCCCCCGACCGGGTCTGGGAACTCGAAACCTACGGCGCGCTGTTCGACCGGACCGCCGACGGACGGATCTCGCAGCGCAACTTCGGCGGTCACACCTATCCGCGACTCGCGCACGTAGGCGATCGCACCGGGCTGGAGCTGATCCGGACGATGCAACAGAAGATCGTCTCGCTCCAGCAGGAGGACTTCGCCGCCACCGGCGACTACGAGTCGCGCATCAAGGTGTTCGCCGAGTGCACGATCACCGACCTGCTCAAGGACGGCGACGCCATCGCCGGAGCATTCGGGTACTGGCGCGAATCGGGCCGCTTCATCCTGTTCGAGGCACCGGCGGTGGTTCTCGCGACCGGGGGTATCGGCAAGTCGTTCAAGGTGACCTCCAATTCGTGGGAGTACACCGGCGACGGCCACGCGCTCGCGCTCCGGGCCGGGGCGAGCCTGATCAACATGGAGTTCATCCAGTTCCACCCGACCGGGATGGTCTGGCCGCCCAGCGTCAAGGGCATCCTGGTGACCGAGGGCGTGCGAGGTGACGGCGGAGTTCTCAAGAACACCGACGGCAAGCGCTTCATGTTCGATTACATCCCACCGGTCTTCAAGGGGCAGTACGCCGAGACCGAGAAAGAGGCCGACGAATGGCTGGCCGACAACGACAGCGCCCGCCGAACCCCGGACCTGTTGCCCCGCGATGAGGTCGCGCGGGCGATCAACGAGGAGGTCAAGGCCGGGCGCGGCACCGAGCACGGCGGCGTGTACCTCGACATCGCGTCCCGGATGCCTGCCGAGGAGATCATGCGCCGGCTGCCGTCGATGCATCACCAGTTCAAAGAACTCGCCGACGTCGACATCACTGCCGAACCGATGGAGGTGGGGCCCACCTGTCACTACGTGATGGGCGGGATCGAGGTCGATCCGGACACGGCCGCCTCGCGGGTGCCGGGACTGTTCGCGGCGGGTGAGTGTTCCGGTGGGATGCACGGCTCGAACCGGTTGGGCGGCAACTCGCTGTCGGACCTGCTGGTCTTCGGCCGGCGCGCCGGACTCGGCGCGGCGGCGTACGTCGAATCGCTGACGACGCGGCCCGCGGTCTCCGCCGGTGACATCGACCGGGCTGCGGCGTCGGCTCTGGCGCCCTTCGATCCGCCGGCAGAGGGCAGACCGGAGAACCCCTACACCCTGCACACCGACCTGCAACAGGCCATGAACGACCTGGTCGGGATCATCCGGAAAGAGGCCGAGATGCAGGAGGCGGTCGGTGTCCTCGCCGACCTGCGAACCCGGCTGGGCGGTATGCAGGTCGAAGGGCACCGCCAGTTCAATCCGGGCTGGCATCTCGCGGTCGACCTGCGCAACATGCTGCTGGTCTGCGAGTGCGTCGCGAAAGCCGCGCTCCTGCGTACCGAGAGCCGCGGTGGACACACCCGCGACGATCACCCCGCGATGGACTCGAGCTGGCGCAATGCCTTGCTGGTCTGCACCGCGGATCTCGACGGGGACGGTCCGGTTCCCGAAGTCAGCGTCGTGCGTACGGAACAGACCCCCATGCGGCCGGACCTGATGGAGTTGTTCGAGTTCCAGGAGGTCGAGAAGTACTACACCGCAGACGAGATCGCCGGTCATCCCGGCGCCGGAGGCGAACGAGCCGAGGGACATTCGGAGGACTGACATGGGATACGACGCGAAGTTCCGGATCTGGCGCGGCGACACCGACGCCGGTGGGCTCGAGGACTACACGGTCGCAGTCAACGAGGGCGAGGTGGTGCTCGACATCATCCACCGGCTGCAGGCGACGCAGGCCCCCGATCTGGCAGTGCGATGGAACTGCAAGGCGGGCAAGTGCGGCTCGTGTTCGGCGGAGGTCAACGGCCGCCCGAAGTTGCTGTGCATGACCAGGATGTCCACCTTCACCGAAGACGAGGTCGTCACGGTGACCCCGATGCGGACGTTCCCGGTGATCCGCGACCTGGTCACCGACGTCTCGTTCAACTACGCGAAAGCCCGTGAGATCCAGTCGTTCACGCCGCCCGAGGGTCTCGCGCCGGGCGAATACCGGATGAAGCAGGTCGACGTGCAGCGCTCGCAGGAGTTCCGCAAGTGCATCGAGTGTTTCCTGTGCCAGGACACCTGCCACGTCGTGCGAGATCACGAGGAGAACAAGCAGAACTTCGCCGGGCCGCGCTTCCTCATGCGTGTCGCCGAGCTCGACATGCATCCCCTCGATGTGGCCGAGCGGCGAGACTCGGCCCGCACCGAGCACGGGCTGGGACTGTGCAACATCACCAAGTGCTGCACCGATGTCTGTCCCGAACAGATCAAGATCACCGACAACGCGCTGATCCCGATGAAGGAACGCGTCGCCGACCGGCACTACGACCCGCTCGTGTGGTTGGGCAACAAGCTGTTTCGTCGGTAGCGGCGCCGGCGCATGTGCGTGGCCCGGCCGGCGTGACCGCCCCAGGCTGATGTCGCGCAACGTTGCGGCCTGCGCAACGACTCACTACATCCACCGGAGTGCCTCGGACGTGGCACGCCTCGCTGAGACAAAGTGGCTCGGCCATGCCAACGCGACCTTGCCAACAGTCACTGTTACGCTCGCCGTTGACACTGTTATTCGTGGATAGGTAAGCACACCATGGCCGAACGTTCCTCCTGGGAAGACGACGATCTCACCGCATTGCGCGACCTCGCCCGCAGCTTCTGCGGGAAGGAGATCAAGCCGAACGCCGAGAAGTTCATCGAGCAGCACCACGTCGACCGCGACCTGTGGAACAAGGCCGGAGACCTCGGCCTGCTCTGTATGTCGATCCCGGAAGAGTACGGGGGCGGTGGCGGCACCTTCGCTCACGAGGCGGTTCTGATCGAGGAGCAGGCCCGCGTCGCGGACAGTTCGTGGGGCGTCAGCCTGCACAACGGCATCGTTGCGCACTACATCCTGGAGTACGGCTCCGAGGAGCAGAAGGAGACCTGGTTGCCGAAGATGGCGAGCGGCGAGGCGGTCGGTGCCATCGCGATGACCGAACCGGGTACCGGATCAGACCTGCAGAACGTGAAGACGAAGGCGATCAAGCAGGGCGACGAGTACGTCATCGACGGCTCGAAGACCTTCATCACCAACGGCAGCCAGGCCGACCTCATCATCGTCGTCGCCAAGACGGATGTGTCCGAGGGGGCCAAGGGCATCTCCCTGATCCTCGTCGAGGCCGAGCGCGAGGGTTTCCGTCGCGGACGGGTGCTCGACAAGGTCGGCCAGCGCGGTCAGGACACCTCGGAACTGTTCTTCGACGGCGTTCGCGTCCCCGCCTCGAACCTGCTCGGCGCCGAGGAGGGGCAGGGCTTCATCCAGCTGATGCAGCAGCTCCCGCAGGAGCGGCTGATCATCGCGGTCGCGTCGGTGGCAGGCATGGAGAAGGCGGTCTCCGAGACCATCGCCTACACGAAGGACCGCACGGCATTCGGCCGACCGATCTTCAGTTTCCAGAACACCAAGTTCAAACTCGCCGAGGCGGCCACCGAGACGCGGATCGGCCGCGTGTTCGTCGACGACTGCATCAACAAGCACATCAAGGGCGAACTCGACATCCCCACCGTCGCGATGGCCAAGTGGTGGACCAGCGACCGCGCCATGGTGGTGGCCGACGAGTGCCTTCAGCTGTTCGGCGGATACGGCTACATGAACGAGTACCCGATCGCTCGTCTCTGGGCCGACAACCGTGTCCAGAAGATCTACGCCGGGACCAACGAGATCATGAAGGAGATCATCGCGCGGACCCTCTGACGACCGAGCGACTCTCGATGTGGCGGCGGCCCCGGTGATCAGATCACCGGGGCCCGTCGCACACCCGTCCGGTTCCCGGGGCGTTCCGAATGTCTGAGGACCGAGAACCGGCCGGCTGTGATCCATTCGATGATTCGTTAGCGGGCGAAACGGATACACCGGGTTGCCGGGGTGCTCAGAAGGGGAGTCAGTACTGACGATGAGAGACGACAACCGCGACGCTCCATGTGCTCCAGAGCTCCTATGAGGTCGAGTGACGACCTTGCGGCAGACGGTCGAACCCGGCACTACGGCGAGTTCTACGGCGTGACCGAGGCCCCGGGAACCGACGATCGGGAGATGCTCGTCGTCTGGGGAAACTGCCAGGCCGAGGCACTGCGGATCGTTCTGTCCAGCTCGCCGGACCTCCCGTTCCGTACCGTGCGCGTCCCGCCGGTCCACGAACTCGAGTCCTCCGACCTCGCCCGGGTCGAACACCTCGTCCGCCGGGCCGCGGTCATCGTGTCCCAGCCGGTTCGGGCCGGCTACCGAGGTCTGCCGATCGGCGGACCGGACCTCGTGGACATGGCGCCGTCGGCGTCCGTCATCGTGTGGCCGGTCATCCGATACGGCGGTTTGTACCCGTTTCAGGTCATCGCCCGGCATCCCGCGCAACCGTCCGCGGTACCCGCTGCTGTTCCGTACCACGATCTTCGGACGGTGCTCGCGGTGCGGGACGGTCGTGGCCATGACGACGAGTGGGATGTCGACGTCGCGGCCGACCGCATCCGAGAGGCAGCGCAGTGGAGTGTGGAGCAACTCGAGGTACGCGAGCGGCGGCACTGTGACGTCGGGATCGCCGACATCCTGCTCCCTGCCGGGGCCGAGGCTGCTCACACGATCAACCATCCCGGAAACCGGGTGTTGCTGACGCTCGGCGCGCGGATCCTCGACGCACTCGGCGCGTCGGCCCCGGTCCCGCCGTCGCGCGACCTGCTCGGCAACATCCGAGCACCGTTGGAACGACGGGTCATCGATGCGCTCGGTATCGATGCGTCCCCGCGAGCGTCCTGGGAGGTCGACGGCACAGTGATGTCCGACGACGATGTTCGCCGCCGTCAGATGCACTGGTACGCCGAACATCCCGAATTCATCGATGCCGTCCTGGACCGGTACGTCGACCTCATCGAGATCCTGGGACTGTCGTGACGGGGCCGATAGGACATCTCGTCGTCGGACCTCGGTCGCACGGTGTGGTGCGGTATGCGCGATCGGTTTACGATGCGGTGATCGCCGAGAGTGCCGGTCACCGGCTCGCATACATGCGCACACTCAGAGCGGGTGTTCCCCCGGGACTGGCCGAGTGCGCGCTCGTGCACGTGCACGTCACCGATCGGTTGTTCGGACGTACCCCATCGCGAGCACGTGACAACCTGCTCGCCATGATCGCCGGGCTGCACCGACCGGTCTCGGTGACGCTGCACGATCTGCCCCAGCCCTCGGACGGGGCAGCGATGCAGGCACGCATCGAGTTCTTCCGCTCGGTCGCCCGATCCGCGATGGGGGTGATCGTGTCGAGCCGGCACGAGGCGTCGCTCTTCGCGGAGTACGTCGACGCGTCGATCACGCCGGAGGTGGTTCCGCTGATGTTCGACACCGTCCGTGTCGACAAGCCCACGGAGTCAACCGAATTGACCGTCGGCGTGCTCGGTTACCTGTATCCCGGGAAGGGACACATGGAGACACTCCGGGCGATGTCCGGTCTGGATCCGTCGGTCGGCTTCGTCGCGCTCGGCACCCCGTCACCCGGGCACGAGGACCTGGCCGACGACCTCGCCAAGGTCGCCGCGGACATGGGGAGACGCTGCACCATCACCGGCTATCTGACCGACGACGAACTCCGTCGGGCGTCGGCCGAGGTCACCGTGCCGGTCGCCTACCACCGGCACATGTCGGCGTCCGGTTCGATCAACTCCTGGATTTCCGCCGGTCGCCGGCCGCTGGTCCCTCGTACCACCTATACCGAGGAACTCGATGCTCGTTCACCGGGAGTCGTGACGATGCACGGGAACAACGACTCCGCGCTGAAGTCCGCCATCGAGAGTGCGTTCGTCCGACCGGCGGCCACCTGGATCGATTCGGCAGTGGTGCCGTCGCCCACGGCGGTCGACGTCGGCCGAACCCACGAGCGGTTGTGGCGGCGGTGGAGTGCGTGACGGTCATCGAGCTCGACGACGGTCGGATCATCGTCCCCGACAACCGCTGGGACCTCGTCGGCGACTCCTCGCCGCGGCCGTTGGTGAGTGTCGTGATCCCGTACTACAACCAGCCTCACCAACTCGGGTTGGTCCTCGAGGCACTGACGGCCCAGACCTATCCGGCTGACCGTCTGGAGGTGGTGGTCGCCGACGACGGTTCGACATGCTCGCCCGACGTGAGCGCGTGGACATCCCGGCTGATCCTCACCGTGGTGACACAGGAAGACAAGGGTTTTCGGGCGGCGGCCGCCCGCAACCTGGGAGTCGCGGCGTCGAGCGGCTCGGTTCTGTGTTTTCTCGACGCAGACACGGTCCCGACAGCTGACTACGTTCGCCACGCGGTCAGGTTGCCCGCCGCGGTGCCCGACGCACTGGTGGTCGGGCGACGCAAACATGCAGATCTCGGTCAGGTCGTCGTGGACTCGGTGGTCGAATGGCTGCGCGGACGGCGTCATCTCGAGAACTCGCATGACTGCGAACCAGGATGGCTGGTCGACGCATACGACCGCACGTCCAGCCTGCTGGCCCCGGGCTGGGACAGCTACAAATACCTGATCAGCGCGGTGATGACCTGCAGCCGTACGTTGTTCGACGACGTGGGTGGATTCGACCCGTCCTTCGTCCGATACGGAGGAGAGGACTGGGAGCTGGCGAACCGGGCCTTCATGATGGGTGCGGTGTTCGCTCACGAGCCCCGCGCAGTGGCGTGGCACGACGGCCCCGACTGGGCCGACCGTTCGGTGCGCGAACGGATCTCGGAGAAGAACTCGGAAGCGCTGGCACTCGCTCCGCTCGTGACCGATCCGGCGGCGCGAACAGCCGGACTGTCATACGAAATCCCGGACATCGTGGTGCTGGTGTCGACGGAGGGCCACACCGCGGCATCGCTGATGCAGACCGTCGGCAGTGCGCTGCGCGGTGTGGACGGCGCCGTCTGGCTCGTCGGCGCGCGCGCCCGCTCACTGTATGACCAGCTCGGGGTGCATGATTCGCGAGTCCGGATCGGCCGCCCGGACGCATCGACGTTGTCGCGGTGCAGGTTCGTCGCCGAGATCGCCGGTCCCGTCGTCTTCTCGGAGAGCTCGCTCGCGCTCCTCACCGCCCACGTTGCGCCGGGGGAGTGCGGCCAGGTGACGGTGGACTTCGACGGGTCGCCGTCGGCGTCGGTCATCGTGGCGGCGTCGCGTGCACGACACCGCGTCCGACGCTGGGCGGCCCACACCGACGTGGACTCGGACGAACTCCTCCGCGGGCTGTTCGGGGTCCGGACCGTGCACCACAGCGAGGTCGAGATAGACGTCGCGGATGGCGAGCCGTCGTTGTCCTGGTGAGCGGCGAGGCGATCGCCGCCTGCCCGCGCCGGCCCTCACCGCGTGATCCGGGGGACGGGTCCGATCTATGCCATTCGTCATTCTGTCATCGGAACCGGGTGTCCACACGGTCGTCGAACACGCCGGACTCCACCGCTGAAGGTGTCGGATCAGTTGTGCAGCAGGTGATAGGAGATCTGAGGCCCGTCGAAGCCGCTGGTGGGAATAGCACTCACGATTCTCGTCGCAATCATTTGGTGGCGACTGGGTGCACCTCCTTCACGGTGTTCCTCGGCTTGCCCTAAACCGTCGGCGTGCCACGAGTGCGCTATGTCTCACCCCACAACTTGAATTTGTTGATACATCAACCTATGGCGAGCTATAGTGGTTGATATGTCAACCTCAGCTGTCGAGACCAGGGGGTACCTGTGACCAACTATGGGCACGCCATCCGGACGGGAGTGGAGATGGTCGGCGCGCCGAACGATCCGGCCACCTCGGCCGAGCTCTCCGCGCTCGCCGAACAGATCGGATACGACGTCGTGGTCCTGCCCGACCAGCAGGAGGGTGGCGGTCACGACGCGGCGACCCTCGCTACGTGGGTCTCTGCGCGCACCAGCACTGTGGGTATTGTTCCGAGGCTTCAGGCGGCGGACCGTCCCGCGTCGATCGTGGCTCGCACCACCAGCAGTTTGCAACTGCTGTCGGGTAACCGAGCGGCGATTGCGATCGAAACCGATTCTGCGACCGGAGATGTGGGATCAGTTGAGGACGCGGTCGCCGTGATCCGTTCTCTTCACGACACGTCCGGCCCCAGTCGGGTCAGTCACCACGGTGCACATCATCGTTTGGCGGGGGCGGAGCCTGGTCCGAGCCTGGAGCGCGGAGTCCCCATATGGCTTGCGGGCTCTGCGGCAGCTACCGCTGCGGTGTCCGGCCGGGTGGCTGACGGCTGGATGGTCGACCTCGGGGAGGTCGGCGTCGACGACATCTCCGAGCTCAATGACGTCCTGGACGCTGAGGCAATCGGTGCCGGTCGAGACCCGCGCGAGGTGCGACGCGCAGTGGTGTCGACCATCGACGCGGCGGTCGACCTCGACGCGCTGGTGTCGCTCGTGGTCGGCAGCGGTGTGAGTCTGTTCGTGCTCCGCGTCGATGCAGCTGCCGGGACCGACGTCGGAGCTGCTTCAATGCGGACGTTCGCCGCCATCACCTCCTCGGTGCGGGCACGCGTCGAGCAGATGCTGCCACAAGATGCTCTGTCCACGCGTCCCGTTCGTCGACAGGACGCACTCGCACGCCGGCGCGCGGCGATAGCCTACGACGAGGTGCCCGAGGACTTGGCCGAGGGTGCGGTCGAGCCCGGCGATCCCGCGTTCGCAAGGCTTCGTTCGACATACCTACGGGGAGGTAGTCCAGGCATCCTGCTGCGGCCGACAACGGTGTCTGAGGTGTCGAGTGCGGTGACCTTCGCCCGCAAGCATCAGCACCTTCCCCTCGGGATCCGTAGTGGCGGTCACGGCATCAGCGGTCGGTCGACCAACGACGGAGGACTCGTCATCGATGTGGGTGGACTCGATGACATCACTGTTCTCGATCCGGCCGAGCGATTGGTGAGGATTGGCCCGGGCGCGCGGTGGCGTGACGTCGCCACCGCATTACAAACGCACGGTTGGGCATTGAGCTCGGGTGACTACGGAGGAGTGGGCGTCGGTGGGCTCGCCACCACCGGCGGTATCGGCTTTCTCAACCGCAAGCACGGCCTGACGATCGACCATCTGCGCGCAGTCGAGATGGTCCTTGCCGACGGCACTCGAGTCCGGGCCAGCGACAGCGAGAACACCGAGTTGTTCTGGGCAGTGCGCGGCGCAGGCGCCAATTTCGGGATCGCGGTCGCCTTCGAGTTCGAGGTCGACGAGATCGCCGAGATCGGGTGGGCGCAGTTGGCGTTCCAGGTGTCCGACCCCGCAGACTTCCTGGAGATGTTCGGTCGAGTGGTGCTGCAGACGCCGCGCGATACGACACCATTCCTCGTGCTCGGTCAGGGAATGGCGCAGATCATGGCAATGGTCGACTCCTCCGATCCGGCCACCATCATCGATCAGCTGCAGCCATTTGCAGACATCGCGCCACTGGCCGACCAACAGGTTGCGATCGCGCCGTATGCGTCGGTGATGAACATGTTCCCCGCATCGGCGCACAACGGGCGAGGCGAGCCCGTGTCGCGTTCAGCCTTCACCCGGTACATCACCCCCGAATTTGCCTCTGCCTCCGCTGATCTCATTCGAAGTGGCGCATCCCACTGGTATCAGATCCGCACCGTCGGTGGTGCTGTCTCGGACGTTGCAACCGACGACACCGCGTACGCCCACCGCGATGCCAACTTCGCACTCACGGTGATGGGTTCCAACGCCCAGCGGCTCGACCGATGGTTCGACCCCGTACGCCGAGAGTCCGACGGGCTGTATCTCAGCTTCGAGAGTGATAGCTCCCCGGATCGGATCAATGACGCGTTCCCGCCGGCCACCCTCGAGCGACTACGGCGACTCAAAACGCAGATCGACCCTCAGAACCTGTTCCGCGACAACTTCAATATCACCCCGGCCCACCACACCATGAGGAGCGCCTGATGGACACCAGCACTACCGACTACGGCCACGAGTTGCTCTTCGGTACCTTCGTGACACCGGTCAACAATCCGGCCCATCAGGCCGTCGAGCAGGCACTGGTCGCCGACCGCGCGGACTTGGACTTGGTCACTTTCCAGGACCATCCCTATGTTCCCTCGTTCCACGACACGTCGACCCTCCTGGCGTATGCGGCCGCGCGGACCGAGCGCATCCACCTGGCCGCCAATGTCACCAACCTTCCTCTACGACCCCCGGCCGTACTCGCTCGTTCCGTCGCCACCCTGGACGTGCTGAGCGGCGGACGTGTTGAGCTGGGAATCGGTGCCGGAGCCTTCTGGGACGGTGTCGTCGGTATGGGCGGACCTCGGCGCAGTCCCGGTGAGTCGATCGAGGCACTTGCGGAAGCGATCGAGATCATCCGGGGGATCTGGGACGCCGGCGACCGGTCGCGCCTGTCGGTGAGAGGGCAACACTACGAGGTGCAGGGTGCCAAACGGGGGCCGGCGCCGGCGCACGACGTCGGCATCTGGGTCGGCGCCTACAAACCGCGCATCCTGCGATTGGTCGGTCGCACCGCTGACGGTTGGCTACCGTCCATTCAGTACCTGAAGGATGGCGTGGGGGAGCTCACTGCGATGAACAAACACATCGACGACGCGGCCGTAGAGGCCGGACGAGACCCCAGACGTATCCGCCGGTTCCTCAACATCGGCGGCCGATTCTCCCAGCGAAGCACTGGATTCTTGCAGGGTCCCCCCGACCAATGGGTCGAGGAGCTGACCGACGTCGCGCTCACCTATGGAACCAGCGGGTTCATCATGGCGTCAGACGACACCGCCACGACACAGAAGTATGCAGCCGAGGTGGCACCGGCGGTGCGAGAAGCCGTCGCCGCTGAGCGCGGTCGTCGGCCGTCATGACTCAGTGGCTCGACGAAGACGAGCAGCGCACCTGGCGCGCGGTGGTGAAGATGTTCGGTCAGTTGACCGCCGAACTGGCGCAGGCGCTGAACAGGGATTCGGACATGTCGATTTCGGACTACGAGGTACTAGCGATCCTGTCAGAGGCACCTGATGGGGCACTCCAAGCGCGCGCGCTGCGATGCGAACTGCAGTGGGAGAAGAGCCGTTTGGCTCATCAAGTACGCCGAATGGAGCAACGCGGCCTGGTTCGGCGCGAAACGTGCGCCGACGATCGCCGAGCACCCCTGGTGTGCATCACCGAGGCAGGAAACGCGGCTGTCCGCGCCGCGGCCCCGGCTCACGTGGCTCGTGTTCGCGAACTGTTTTTCGACGCGCTCACACCCGCCCAGTCCCACGCCATGCGCGAGGCAGCCGAGGCGATCCTCGAGAACCTCAGCGCATCCGACCCCGGCGCCGAGGTCGACCGCGCATCCAGCTAGTCGGTACCGCAGTCCTGGAGTTCGATGCGCACGAGAGGACTATGGCGCAGAACATGCATCTTCCACGCGTCGCAGCAGCATGGTCACGCCCGAGAGAAAGAAACACCTGCAATCAGGTGGTCGATGGTGCCCCCGGTCAGACTCGAACTGACACTGGACGGGTTTTGAATCCGTTGCCTCTGCCAATTGGGCTACGGGGGCCAGTGCACGGGGTTGCCCCGCGCCGGGAACCAACTCTAGATGATCGGCCGAGCGGCCTGCCAACCGGTACTCTGCGGGCACACAGACGTGGCGTGAGCGACGTGGAGGAGGGGATGGTGACGGTGACCGACAGTGCGACGACTGCAGCCGGTGAGACCACGACAACCCACCGAGTTCTGGTGGCCGAGGACGATTCGTTGATCCGGATGGATCTGATCGAAATGCTCCGCGAGGAGGGGTACGACGTCGTCGGTGAAGCGCCCAACGGGCAGGTCGCCGTGGAACTGACCGAATCGCTGTCGCCCGACCTCGTGATCATGGACATCAAGATGCCGGTGCGTGACGGTATCGACGCCGCGACCGAGATCGCCGAGAAGCGCCTCGCGCCCGTTGTCATGCTGACGGCGTTCAGCCAGCGGGACTTCATCGACAAGGCGCGCGATGCCGGCGCCATGGCCTACCTGGTCAAACCCTTCACCAAGGCCGATCTGGTTCCGGCCATCGAGGTGGCGGTGAGCCGCTATCAGGAGCTCAAGCAGCTCGAGCGCGAAGTCGCGACCATGAACGAGCGGTTGGAGACCCGCAAACTCGTCGAGCGGGCGAAGGGCCTCCTGATGGAGAAGCAGGCCCTCTCCGAGCCCGAAGCGTTCAAATGGATACAGCGTGCGGCCATGGACCGCAGGACCACCATGAAAGCCGTTGCGCAGGTTGTGGTGGAGACCCTCGGGACCGACTGATCCCGAGCGCCTCCCAGGCGCAATGACCGTGTGCGCAAGTCAGTTTCACTGTCTTTACGCAGCCGCAACAAGATCGCGCTAGCTTTTCTCCAGCGAGGCGCGGTCCGTTGTACTCCGACGTGCCGCCTTCGTGACGAACGCCGAACGCACAGGCCGAACGCCGAACGCGCAGGCCAGACGCAAGGAGAGCATCGATGTCCTTACGCTTTATCAGGAGCGGGGCAGTGGTCATGACCGCCGCGGCAGCACTCGTGGTCGCCGGCTGCAGCAGTTCCGACTCGGGTTCCGAGGGAGGTTCCGAGGCGTCGTCGAGCGCCGCCGTCGAGTCCACTCCGGCCCCTCCGGGCCTCGGCCTCGCCCAGAAACTGGCGTGCAACCCGCCGAAGGCCACCCCTGGCCCGGCCAGTACCGAAGCGCTGAAGATCGGCACCCTGCTCCCGGCGACCGGATCGCTCGCCTTCCTCGGGCCGCCCATGGAGGCGGGTGTGGAGCTCGCGGTGAAGGACATCAACGCCGCGGGCGGTGTGTTGGACAAGCCCGTCGAACTCGTCACAGGTGACTCCGGCGACACCACCACCGACACGGCGAACGCAACCGTCGACCGCGAACTCAGCGCCGGCACCCAGGTCATCATCGGCGCGGCCTCGTCGTCGGTGTCGCTGAAGGTCATCGACAAGGTCGCCAACGCGGGCGCGGTCATGTTCTCGCCCGCGAACACCTCCGACGAGTTCACCTGCTACCAGGACAAGGGTCAGTACTTCCGCACCGCGCCGGCGGATGTCCTGCAGGCGCAGGCACTCTCGCAGACGATGGCCGAGGACGGCGTGCAGCGTGTGTCGATCCTCGCCCTCAACGACCCGTACGGAACGGGACTGGCCGACAACACCGTTCGCGATCTCGAGGCGGCGGGCGTCCCGGCGGACCAGATCCAGAAGATCATCTACGATCCGAACGCCCAGTCGTTCAACGCCGAGGTCGACCAGGTGAAGAACTTCAACCCGGACGGCATCGCGATCATCGGTTTCGAGGAGAGCGCCAAGATCATCACGCGTATGCACGAGGTCGGCATCGGTCCCAGCGACGGCAAGCTCGTGTACGGCGTCGACGGCAACATGGGCAACGCACTCGGCGAGTCGGTCGGCCCGGGTCTCCTCGCCGGCATGAAGGGCACCACGCCGCTCACTCAGACCAGCGGTGACTTCCAGGCGGCTCTGAAGGAGGTCGACAGCGAACTCATCGACTTCAACTACGCGGGTGAGAGCTACGACGCCGCCGTCCTGAGCGCACTTGCGGCCACGGCCGCCAAGTCGACCGACGGGCGGACGATCGCGGCCAACATCATCGGCGTGACCAACGGCGATGAGAACTGCGACTCGTACCAGGCCTGCCTGGACCTGCTGAACGGCGGCAAGACGATCGCCTACGTCGGCAAGACCGGCAACCTGGCCTTCAACGCCGCCGGCGAGCCGAGTGTCGGCTCGTACGGTGTGCTCGAGTTCGACGACAAGAACGCACTGCTCACCCCGACGCGCAAGTACGTCTCGGTCGCAGCGCAGTAAACCCACACAGAACGAGACCCCCGGCTCCGGCCGGGGGTCTCGTCATGTGGGTCACACTCGGGGTACTCGTGCACGTATTCCGTTGTCGCTCAACGCGTCGGCGGGAACGGCCACGGAACGGGTGTGGGGCTCACTTCTTCTCCGAGCTGCCTGCGAGGGTCCCGAGGTAGAGCTCGATGATCTTCGGATCGTTGGCGAGGTTGCGGCCGGTGTCGGTGTAGGCGTTGCGGCCCTGGTCGAGCACGTACCCGCGGTCGCAGATCTGCAGGCACCGGCGGGCGTTCTGCTCGACCATGATGATCGAGACGCCGGTGGCGTTGATCGCCTTGCAGCGGATGAACACCTCGTCCTGGAACATGGGGGACAGGCCCGCGGACGGCTCGTCGAGCAGCAGCACCGCGGGGTCCATCATCAGGGCGCGTCCCATCGCGACCATCTGCCGTTCGCCGCCGGACAGCGCGCCCGCCTTGACCTTCCGGCGTTCGGACAGCAGCGGGAAGAGCTCCGACACGAACTCGAACCTGGTGGCGAAGGTCTTGGGCCGCAGATAGACGCCCATCTCGAGATTCTCTTCGATGGTCAACGCGGGGAAGACGTTCTGCGTCTGCGGAACGTAGCCGACACCCTTGTCGACGAGGACGTGCGCCTTCGCCGAGGTGATGTCGTCGCCGCGGAGTGTGACCGAGCCCTCGCGGACGGGGATCAGTCCGAACAGTGTCTTCAGCAGAGTCGACTTGCCGGCGCCGTTGGGGCCGATGATCCCGACGATCTCGCCGTCCCCGAGATAGAAGTTGCACTCCTCGAGGATGTTGATGCCGGGAAGGTAACCGGCGGTGATGTCGTCGGCGCGCAGTAGTGCGTCGCCGGCGAGTTTGCGGTGTTCCTCGGCGGTGGCCGCGAGTTGCGCCGGCGTCAACTGCCCGGACCCGGGTTCGGTGCTCATCGTCCGTCCTTCTTCGTATCGGGCGCCGACGGTGGCAACTCGGAGACCTCCGAGAGATCCCCGCCTTCCTCGAGTGTGGCCTCGATGGCGGCCTCGACCTTCTCCGCGAGCACCGCGGTCGCACCGACCGGACGCCCCTGATCGTCGAACTCGAGTGCCTGATCGTGGTGGCCGCCGAGGTACGCATCGACGACGGCCTCGTTGTCGCCCAGTCGATCCGGGAGCGACTCGGCGATGACCTGGCCCTGGGCCATCACCACCACCCAGTCGCTGATGTCGCGGATGACGTCCATGTCGTGTTCGACGAAGACGACCGTGACCCCCTCGTCGCGCAGCGATTTGATGTGCTCGAGCAGGCTCTGGGTGAGCGCCGGGTTGACGCCGGCCATCGGCTCGTCGAGCATCACGATCTCGGGGTCGGTCATCAGTGCGCGCGCCATCTCCAGGAGTTTCCGCTGGCCGCCCGACAGTGAACCGGCGAAGTCGTCGGCCTTGGCCTCGAGCTTGAAGCGCCGGAGCAGTTCGTGGGCCCGGTCGGTGACTTCGGCTTCCTGCTTGCGCCAGGCCCAGGGCGCGAGAGCGGCGAGAAAGTGCTCGCCTCGCTGTCCGGTGGCGCCGAGCCGGACGTTGTCGAGGACGGTGAGTTTCGCGAGCGCCTTGGTGAGCTGGAAGGTACGCACCATCCCGCGCCGGGCCACCTGGTGGGGAACCATCCGGCCGAGGGAGTCCCCGTTCAGCGACCACGTGCCCGAGTCGGGCTTGTCGAATCCGGTGATCAGGTTGAAGAAGGTGGTCTTGCCCGCGCCGTTGGGTCCGATGAGGCCGGTGATGGCGCCGCGCTGTACCTCGAGATGATCGACCTGCACCGCCTTGATGCCACCGAAGGTCCGGGAGATGTTGTCCACCACGATGATCGGATCGGGTTTGGACGACCCGGGTTCGGGTGTGACACCGGCGAACAGCCGCGACCGATCCGACGCCGAGAGCGTGGTGAGGTCCCGGCGCGTGGCCCGTACGGATGGGCCCTCGGTCTCGGAGTCGACGGTGACCGCGGTCGACGGTTCGCTGCCGGGGGCGGCATGGCGGCCGGGACGCGGTGTGGTGTCGTCAGGCATCGAGCTGCACCTCCCTCTTGTTCCCGAGCAGTCCCTGTGGTCTGAACACCATCATCAGAATGATCGCCAGACCGAGCAGTACGTAGCGGAATGCACCGACCTGTTGCGCCGACAGATTCAGCAGCGGGTCGTCGCCGGATGTGGCCTGCCGCAGCAGTGCGTCGGGAACGGCGAGCAGGAACCAGAACAGCATGGCGCCGAGCACCGGGCCGAACACCGTCGCCGCTCCGCCGAGGATCAAGGCGCCGTAGGCGAAGAACGTCTGTGCGGTCGAATAGAAGTCGGGGTTGATCGACTGGGTGGCGAAGGCGTTGAAGACACCAGCCAGTCCGCCGATACAACCGCCGAGCACCAGGGCCTGCATCTTGAAGAAGTAGGCGTTCTTACCCAACGATCGTGCGGCGTCCTCGTCTTCGCGGACCGCTTTGAGCACCCGGCCCCACGGACTGCGGACGAGCAGGTACACCATCAGGCACAGCAGGCCGACGACGATCCAGCCGACCACCATCGACCACAGATCGCCGCCGAGGAACTTGACCCCGAAGAACGAATACTGCTTGCCGTTGTCGAACGGGCTGATGGAGAAGAAGCTGCCCGCGTAGGCGTAGATGCCGTTGGTGGAGTGGGTGAAGTCGTCGGTCGAGGTCGACCGGAAGACCAGCCGCAGGATCTCCGACGCCGCGATGGTGACGATCGCCAGATAGTCCGCACGCAGGCGCAGGGTCGGCAGGCCCAGCACGACCGCGAGCATCCCGGCGGCGGCGATGCCGATGATCGCGCCGAGCCACAACGGCTGGTCGTAGTTCACGGCCATGATGCCGACGCCGTATCCGCCGAGCAACGCAAAGGCGATCTGGCCGAAGTTGAGCAGTCCGGCGTAACCGAAGTGCAGGTTCAGGCCGATGGCCAGCAGGGCGTAGAAGATCGCCGACGGGCCGATCAGCTGCGCGATCGCGATCTGGAGCGCTGAGATGATGTCCATGGGTCAGCCGATCCTCGCTCGAGATCCGAGAATGCCCTGGGGCCGGATGGTCAGGATGATGATCAGGATCAGCAGTCCTCCGATGTACTTCAGGTCGGGACTGAGGATGTAGGTCGACAACTGGACCAGCAGGCCGACGATGAGACATCCGAGCAGTGCGCCGTAGGCCGTGCCGAGCCCGCCGAGCGTGATGCCGGCGAACATCAGCAGGAGGAGTTTGAAACCCATCTCCCACTGGACCCGGCCGCCGAGTTCGGAGAGCGCGAACATCACGCCGCCGAGTGTCGCCAGACCCCCGGCCAGTGCCCAGACGAACAGGATGACCCGGTCGACGTCGATTCCCGACGATTCGGCGAGGTCCTTGTTGTCGGCCACTGCGCGCATCGCCTTGCCGATCCTGGTGCGCTGCAACAGCACGGCGACCCCGAGCAGGACCACGATGCTGATGAGGATGCACGCCAGGTTCACCGGTGTGATCGCGAACGGACCGGAGCCGATCTGGGTCTGCGCCTGATAGTCGTTGAACGGTTCGGCCCGATCGGAGAAGAAGATCAGGATCAGGTAGCGCAGTACGAGCGACAGGCCGATCGACACGACGAGCATCGCGATCAGCCCGGTTCGTCGTCTTCGCAGCGGTCTCCACAGGCCGAGTTCGTTGAGGATCCCGATGCCGACGCCGACGATCACCGCCAGGATCGTCGCGGGGATCAGCTGTACACCGAGCTTGACGTTGATGACCCACGCGATCACCGCGCCGAGGGTGACCAGCTCGCCGTGGGCGAAGTTCGTCAGTCCCGTCGTGCCGAAGATGAGGCTGAGTCCCACGCCGGTGATGGCGATGATCAGGCCGAACCGGATCCCGTCGATGGCCAGCCGCGTCAGTTCGGAGATCGCCGACACCTCGGTGCCGGTCCGCACGTCGCCGAAGGAGAAGATGACCGGCCGCGGCGTGCCGCCGCTGACGTCGACGGGTAGCTCCGATTTCTGGACCTCGACGCCGTCGGGGAGTGAGTCGGTGTCGATGACGATCGTGTACTGGCCGGGCGGCACGTTGATCGACCACGCACCGGTGGCCGACGAGGTCGCGGTGCCGACGACGGCCCCCGAGGCGTCCTTGGCCTCGAGGTCGACGCCTTCGACCTTCTCGGTGCCGTTGCGCAGCACACCGAAGACGCGTACCTCGTCGCCGGGGGCGGCCGAGGCGGTGGCCGTACCGAAAAGGCCGCACAGTATCGACGCCGCGACGAGAAGCAGCATGGCGATGGCGGTGAGTCGCCTCGGGGATCGGGGGACAGGCGGTTGGCTCTCGACATCTGAGCGATCATCGAGAGCGCTTCGGGGCGGCGTCTGCGTACAGGTGCCGGCGCGTTGCGATGTCATCCTGCGGGACATTAGCGCCAGCATCGTCACCGCGTGACGACAACGACGTTTCCCGGAGGTAACTTCTGTCGCGGCGACAGGGCCGTCGCTGGTTCCATCGCAATGCGCTGCCGCAGGCTCGATTCGGACCGTAAGGTGACCGTATGATCCCGGTCACCGTCTCGACCACGACAGACCTCGAACTCGCCAGCAGGTTGCTCGCGCAGGCATTCGCCGACGACCCCGTGACGGTGTGGATGCAACCGGACACGTCGCGGCACCTGGTCATGTTCCGCACGCTGTTGAAGTACAGCCACGGGCCGAACGCGACGCTGGACCTCGCGATGCGCGACGGACAACCGGTCGGTGCCGCCGCGTGGGATCCGCCCGGACACAAGGTGTCGGCGAAGGCGCAGACCCTGTCGATGTGGGGCTTCTTCCGGGCAATGGGTTCCCGGATGAGCCGCGGTGCCAAACTCGAGGCGGAGTTCGGCAAGCGCAGGCCCAAGGAACCCCACTGGTATCTCGGGCAGATCGGCGCCCCGGTCCACGGCGTGGGTGTCGGCACCACCCTCTTGCGCCACCGGCTCGACCAGATCGACGGTCCGTCCTACCTCGAGTGCTCGAACGTCCGCAATGTCCCGCTCTACGAGCGATTCGGCTTCGAGGTGACCGAGGAGTTCGAGTTGCCGATGGACGGTCCGAAGGTGTGGGCCATGTACCGGCCGGTGTGAGCTGTCGGGAGTCATCACTAGACTTTGCGAGGTGAGTCCAGCGCAGAGTTCCCCGGCAACGACCCCCGCCACGGCAACCGGAACGACGGGCAAGGCGGCCGCCGGCGCCAAGGGCAAGACCAGGCAGCCGGTGTTGATGCTGCTCGACGGGCACTCGCTGGCCTATCGGGCGTTCTTCGCGCTGCCGGCGGAGAACTTCAAGACGCATTCCGGCCAGACGACGAACGCCGTCTACGGCTTCACCTCGATGCTGATCAACCTGCTGCGCGACGAGGAGCCGACCCACATCGCCGCCGCCTTCGACGTCTCCCGGAAGACCTTCCGGTCGGAGATGTATCCCGAGTACAAGGCGCAGCGATCCAAGTCGCCCGACGAGTTCAACGGACAGGTGGATCTCACCAAGGAGGTTCTCGATGCGCTGGGGGTCTCGGTGCTGGCCATCGAGGGATACGAGGCCGACGACATCATCGCGACCCTCGCGACCCGGGCTCGTGAGGACGGGTACAAGGTCCTGATCGTCACCGGCGACCGCGACTCGCTGCAACTCGTCGACTCCTCGACCACCGTGCTCTATCCACGCAAGGGAGTCTCCGACCTCACCCGGTTCACGCCCGAGGAGGTCGAGAAGAAATACGGTCTCACCCCCGCCCAGTACCCCGACTACGCCGCGCTGCGCGGCGACCCCAGCGACAACCTGCCGGGCATACCCGGCGTCGGGGAGAAGACCGCCTCCAAGTGGATCCGTGAGTACGGATCGCTCGCCGCGCTCGTCGATCACGTCGACGAGGTGAAGGGCAAGGTGGGCGACGCGTTGCGCGCGCATCTGGCGTCGGTGCAGACCAACCGCCAGCTGACCGAGCTCGTCCGCGACATGCAGCTGCCGGCGTCCCCCGACGACCTGGCCATGGTCGGGTGGGACCGCGATCGCATCCACCAGCTCTTCGACGACCTGGAGTTCCGGGTCTTGCGGGATCGTCTCTTCTCGACGCTGAGTTCCGTTGAGCCAGAGGCCGAAGCAGGTTTCGATCTCGACGGAGCGGTCCTGGGTGCGGGCGAGGTCGCCGGCTGGCTCACCGAGCACGCCCGCACCGGCCGCGTCGGTCTGGCCATCACCGCGCCGCACGTCGTCGTGGGGTCGGATCCGACGGGCGTGGCGATCGCGGCCGCAGACGGGACGTCGGCGTATGTCGACGTGACCGCGCTGAACCCGGAAGACGAGGCGGCACTGGGGGACTGGTTCGCCGACCCGTCCGCGTCGAAGGCGGTCCACGAGGCGAAGTGGGCCGTCCACGCGCTCCGCTCGCGCGGCTGGAAGCTCGACGGCGTCACCAGCGACACCTCGCTCGCGGCCTACCTCGTGCGGCCCGGACAGCGAACCTTCAACCTCGACGATCTCGCGCTGCGATACCTGCGTCGTGAACTCCGGGCCGACGGCAGTCCGGGCGACGGCCAGATGTCGCTGCTCGACGACGACTCCGACGGTCGCGTCGCCGAGCAGCACATGCTCGAGGCGCGGGCGGTCCAGGAACTCGCCGACACGCTCGACACCGAACTCGACCGGATCGACTCCAAGCCCCTGCTGACCGAGATGGAATTGCCGCTGTCCTTCGTGCTGGCCGACGCCGAGGCGGCCGGCATCGCGGTCGACGTCGACCACTTCGGTGCTCTCGAGCGGATGTTCGCCGACCGGATCCGCGCCGCGGCCGAGGCGGCGTACGAGGTCATCGGAGAACAGATCAACCTCGGTTCCCCCAAGCAGTTGCAGACCGTCCTCTTCGACAAGCTCGACATGCCGAAGACGAAGAAGACCAAGACCGGTTACACCACCGACGCCGACGCGCTGCAGTCTCTCTACGAGAAGACCGAGCACCCGTTCCTCGCGCACCTTCTGGAGCACCGCGATGCGACGCGGCTGAAGGTCACCGTCGACGGCCTCCTGAAGTCGGTCGCCGACGACGGGCGTATCCACACGACGTTCAACCAGACGATCGCCGCCACCGGACGCCTGTCGTCCACCGAACCGAATCTGCAGAACATCCCGGTGCGCACGGAGGCGGGCCGGGAGATCCGCCGCGGCTTCGTCGTCGGCGCCGACACCGCGACCGGCGTGCCCTACGACTGCCTGATGACCGCCGACTACAGCCAGATCGAGATGCGGATCATGGCGCACCTGTCGGAGGATGCCGGCCTGATCGAGGCGTTCAACACCGGTGAGGACCTCCACAACTTCGTCGGGTCACGCGCCTTCGGTGTGCCGATCGACGAGGTCACCACCGAGATGCGTCACCGAGTGAAGGCCATGTCCTACGGGCTCGCCTACGGCCTCAGCGCCTTCGGGCTCGCCGCCCAGCTCAAGATCAGTCGTGATGAGGCCAAGGAGCAGATGGAGGCGTACTTCGCGCGATTCGGCGGGGTGCGCGACTATCTGCACGACGTGGTCGCCGAGGCCCGTCGCAACGAGTACACCGCGACGCTGTTCGGCAGGCGTCGCTACCTGCCCGACCTGAACAGCGACAACTGGCAGCGTCGGCAGTCCGCGGAGCGAATGGCGCTCAATGCGCCCATCCAGGGCACCGCGGCGGACATCATCAAGGTCGCGATGATCAACGTGCACAAGCGTCTTGCGGCCGAAGGTCTCACGTCGCGGACGCTTCTCCAGGTCCACGACGAACTCGTGATCGAGGTCGCCGCCGGCGAGCGGGAATCCGTCGAAGCGGTGGTGCGCGAGGAGATGGGCAATGCCATCACCCTGTCGGTGCCGCTGGAGGTGTCGGTCGGTTTCGGTCGGTCTTGGGACGACGCAGCGCACTGATGGGCCTGCGCGAGAGGAGGTTCGGCGTCCTCACCGGCGACGGGATCGGACCGGAGATCGTACCCGTGGCAATCGCGATCGCGGATGCTGCCGCCGGACTGGAGTCGATCGAGATCGACTGGCAGGAGCTGCCTTTCGGGTCGTCGGCCATCGCCTCGCACGGCGACCCGGTACCCGCGCAGACTCTGTCGGCCCTCGACGAGCTCGGATTCTGGATCGTGGGACCCCACGACTCGGCCGCGTACCCGCCCGGCCACGGCGATCGGACACCGGGTGCCACGATCCGTACCCGCTACGAGCTGTTCGCGAATCTCCGTCCGGCACGCGGTTTTACGGGCGTGCCGGCGCTCCGGCCCGACATCGACGTGCTGATCGTGCGGGAGAACACCGAAGGCTTCTACGCCGATCGCAACATGGCGGTCGGCAGCGGCGAGTTCATGCCGACCCCGGACGTGGCGCTCGCGGTCGGGCTGATCACCCGCGCGTCCTCGGAGAGAATCGCGCGGGTCGCGTGCGCCGCCGCGATCGAGCGCGCGGGTACCGACCGGCAACCGCGGCTGACTATCGTGCACAAGGCCAACGTCCTGCGTATGACCACCGGCCTGTTCCGTGATGCGTGCCGCGACGTCGCCGCCGAGTTCCCCGAGGTGAAGGTGTCCGAGCAACACGTCGACGCGATGGCGGCCCTGCTCGTCCGGCGCCCCGCCGACTTCGACGTCCTCGTCACCGAGAACCTCTTCGGTGACGTCCTGTCCGATCTCGCCGGAGAGTTGGCCGGCTCGCTGGGCATCGCGGGTTCGGTCAACAGCTCGGAGTCCCGGGTGATGGCGCAGGCGACACACGGTGCGGCGCCCGACATCGCCGGACGCGGCATCGCGAATCCGGTCGCGATGATCGTCTCGGTGGCAATGGGCTTCCGGCGTTACGGCCTGATGACGGACGACGCGGCACTCGTCGCGGCCGGCGCCCGGATCGACGCCGCGGTCGCCGACACACTTGCGCACACCGCAACCCGCGATCTCGGTGGTGGCGCGGGGACCGCGGAGTTCGGGGACGCGGTGGTCCGGCGGATCGCGGAGGCGTGACCCTCTGCTGCGTGAGGTGCGAGCGGAGGCGTGACCCTTTGCTCCCTGAGGTGCGAGCGGAGGCGTGACCCTTTGCTCCCTGAGGTGCGAGCGGAGGCGTGACCCTTTGCTCCCTGAGGTGCGAGCGGAGGCGTGACCCTTTGCTCCCTGAGGTGCGAGCGGAGGCGTGACCCTTTGCTCCCTGAGGTGCGAGCGGAGCGAGCCTCGAAGGGCCGGAACACGCGTGAATCGCGGGTGGCGAGCCGGGGTGCAGGAGGCGAACTACAGTGAGTTGGTGCGCTCGGCCGGATGGAGGGAAGTGGTGTGACGCGGGTTGCTCGCTGGCTCGGCGTCCTGCTCGCCGTCCTGGTCGTCGTGACGGGTTGTGTGGACAACGAAGCCCGTGAACGCGCGAACCAGGTCGCCCCGATCGACGTCGACGTGGCGAAGGTGCCGGCGATCGCCGCCCTCGTCCCACCGGAGATCGCTCGCACCGGACGGCTGATCGTCGGGGTCAACATCCCGTACCAGCCGAACGAGTACAAGGACGCGTCCGGGAAGATCGTGGGCTACGACGTCGACCTGATGAACGCCGTCGGCAAGGTGCTCGGACTCGTACCCGAATACAAGGAGTCCCAGTTCGACACGATCATCCCGTCGATCCAGGCCGGCACCTACCAGGTCGGCATGTCCTCGTTCACCGACACCCTCGAACGCGAGAAGCAGGTCGACTTCGTGACCTACTACAGCGCCGGCGTGCAGTGGGCGCAGGCGACCGACAACGACGACGTCATCGATCCCGACAACGCGTGCGGTCTCCGGGTGGCGGTCCAGACCGCCACCTACGAGGACACCGACGAGATCCCCGCGAAGAGCGAGGCCTGCGTCGCGGCCGGTAAGCCCGCGATCGACAAGGTCAGGTTCGACAGCCAGGACGAGGCGGTCAACGCGCTGATCCTGGGACGCGTGGCCGCGATGTCCGCCGACTCGCCGGTCACCGCCTATGCCATCAAGCGCACGAACGGCCGGCTGAAACCGGCCGGTGGGATCTTTGATTCCGCCCCATACGGTTGGGCCATACGGAAGGGCTCGCCGCTCGCGGTCGCGATGCAGCGCGCAGTGCAATACCTCATCGACAACGGACAGTACGAACAGATCGCGGCCAATTGGGGTCTCGAGGAGGGGATGATCGATGTCTCCGTCATCAACGGGGCGGTGAGCTGAGGTGACGTCACCACAGGCCGGCCCCACCACATCGGCCGAACCGGAACCGATCAAGGCGGTCCCGCTCCGTCGTCCCGGGCAGTGGATCGCCGCCGTGATCATCATCGTGCTGGCTGCGCTGTTCATCTACGGTGCCGCCACCAACGAGGCCTACAGCTGGGGCACGTACGGCAACTATCTCTTCGACTCGCGCATCTTGTCGGGTGTCGGCTACACCCTGGCCCTGACCCTGCTGTCGATGGCGATCGCCATCGTGCTCGGTGTGCTCCTCGCGATCATGCGGCTGAGCCCGAATCCGGTGCTGCGCGGGACGTCGTGGGTGTACCTGTGGATCTTCCGCGGCACGCCCGTGTACGTGCAGCTCGTGTTCTGGGGCCTGTTCCCGGCGATCTACAAACAGATCGACCTCGGCATCCCGTTCGTGCACCAGTTCGTCTCCTTCGACATCCAGACCCTCAATGCGGCGTTCCTGTTCGCGGTGATCGGTCTGGGCCTCAACGAGGCCGCATACATGGCGGAGATCGTCCGGGCCGGTGTGTCTTCGGTCGGTGAGGGACAGACGGAGGCCTCGGTCGCGCTGGGTATGTCGTGGTCGCAGACGATGCGACGCACGGTCCTGCCGCAAGCCATGCGGGTCATCATCCCGCCCACCGGCAACGAACTGATCAGCATGCTCAAGACCACCAGCCTGGTGGCGGCGGTCCCGCTGACCCTCGACCTCTACGGACGCCAGCGTGACATCTCGGGCGTGATCTTCGAGCCGATCCCGTTGCTGCTCGTCGCCTCGACCTGGTACCTCGTCATCACGAGCGTCCTGATGGTGGGGCAGTACTACGTAGAGCGCTATTACGCCAAGGGAGCGACCCGCGCGCTGACCGCGCGACAACTCAAGACGATGGCCGACGGAGCGGCCACGGCCCCCGGCGGCGCCGCCGGCCCGGCAGGGGGAGAGAAGGCATGACCCAGCCAGAGCACACGGCCGCATCGGCAGCACCCGGTGGCTCGCCGCCGCCGATGGTCGTGGCCGACCGTGTCTGTAAGAGCTTCGGTTCGGTGCAGGTCCTCAAGGGGATCTCGCTGGAGGTCGCACGCGGTGAGGTGTTGTGTCTCATCGGGCCGTCGGGGTCGGGGAAGTCCACGTTCCTGCGATGTGTGAACCATCTGGAAGTCGTCAACGCGGGCCGGCTCTACGTCGACGGTGATCTCATCGGCTACCGCGAACGCAGCGGCAAACTCTACGAGATGAGCGCCAAGGACGCGGCCACCCAGCGACGCGACATCGGCATGGTGTTCCAGCATTTCAATCTGTTTCCGCATCGCACGGTGCTCGAGAACGTGATCGAAGCTCCGATGCAGGTGAAGAGACAATCGCGATCGGAAGCGGTCGACAAGGCACGCTATCTGCTGGACCGGGTGGGGCTGTCCACGCGGGCCGATGCCTACCCGGCGCAGTTGTCGGGGGGCCAGCAGCAGCGGGTCGCGATCGCCCGTGCGCTCGCGATGGACCCCAAGCTCATGCTCTTCGACGAACCGACTTCGGCCCTCGATCCCGAACTCGTCGGCGACGTCCTGAAGGTGATGCGCGAACTCGCAGCTTCGGGCATGACCATGATGGTCGTCACGCATGAGATGGGTTTCGCCCGGGAGGTCGCCGATCAGCTGGTCTTCATGGACGGCGGTGTCGTCGTCGAGCGGGGCGATCCCCGCGAAGTCCTCGCCGACCCGAAGGAACAGCGCACACGGGAGTTCCTGTCGAAGCTCCTGTGAGTGCCGCTAGGCGGCCTTGTGACTGCAGAAGATCGCGGTTCCCGGAAAGTAGCTGCCACGCAACGGACTCCACTGGCCCCATGTTCGGTCGAAACCGTCCGGCCACTCGGGTTCGATGATGTCGTCGAGGACGAAGCCGGCGGCACGGAGTTCACGGACACGGTCACCGATCGTGCGGTGGTGCTCGACATAGGTCAAGGCGCCGTCGGCATCGGTCTCGGTGTACGGCGTGCGGTTGAAGTAGGGGATCCGCACGGTCAGACCCTCCGGGCCCGGGTCGTCGAGGAACATCCACCGCATCGGGTGGTTGACGGCGAAAACCCAACGCGCGCCCGGCTTCAGGACTCGGGCGACCTCGCTCATCACGCCGGCGGAGTCGGCGACGAACGGTACCGCGCCGAACGCCGAGCAGGCGGCGTCGAACGACTCGGCCGCGAAGGGCAGGGTCTCGGCGGTGGCCTGCACGAGCGGTACCCGCACACCTTCGGCAGCCATCGCGTCGAGCCCGATGCCCAGCATCCGCCGCGAGAGGTCCACCCCTACCGCACGTGCGCCGTGCGCGGCCAGCCACCGGGCACAGGGCGCCGAACCGCAACCGATCTCGAGGATGTCGCGCCCGTCGATGTCGCCCAGGAGCCGGACATCGGATTCGCGGAGGCCTTCCGGGCACCAGACGAAGTCGCCGCCCGCGGCATGCGCGCCGAGAAAATCACCATGCTCGTCGTGGTAGTTCTCGGCGTCGTGATCCCACCACGACCGGCTGGCACGGTCGCTGGTCGCGGAGTCGACGTCGCCGAGAATTCTCGGGGGTCGGCTCGATCCGGGGCCGGTCGACGTCGTTTGTTCGGATTCCGCCTGGTTGGGGGACATCCTGCGATGATAAGGCCATGGTCTGTCTCGCTCTGCTGGGTCCGGTGGACACATCGGACGGCGCGGGCGTGCCTCGACCCCAGTTCGGGACCCCTCGTCTCCGGTGCCTGCTTGCCGCACTGGCGTTGCGTGCCAACGCGGTCGCCGACGTGGACTGGCTGACCGAGATCCTCTGGACGGATGTAGCTCCCGCCACCCCCGAGTCCGCACTGCACAACCTCGTCTTCCGGCTGCGGGCAACCCTGCGACAGCGTGAGGTCGATGACCGGCTGAGGGTCGTCACGACCTCACCCGGCTACACCCTCCAGGTGGATCGGGCCGACGTCGACACCCTGTTGTTCGACGACATGGTGACGCGCGCCTGCGCTGTCGTCGACACCGAGCCCCGACTGGCGGTCGATCTGCTCGACAGGGCCGAGACTCTGTGGCGTGGAAGGCCTTTCGGGGAGTTCGCCGACGCCTCCTGGGCGCGGGCGGAGGTCGGGGCACTGATCGAGCGGCGCGTGCTGGGAGTCGAGACCGCGGCCGACGCCCTGATCGCCCTCGGCCGCCCGGAGGATGCCTATGTGCGGTTGCTGCCGATCATCGACGAGCACCCCTATCGCGAGGGACTCCACCTGAGAGTCATGGATTCGTTGTGGCGGATGGACCGTGCGGCCGACGCGCTCGACGTGTACCAGCGGCTCCGTCGACGTCTCGCGGAGGACATCGGCACCGATCCGGCCGTGTCGGTCCGCGAGCTGCACGCCCGCATTCTCGACGGGGAGTCGTCATCGTGGACGCTCGGTGTCGCGACGGACCCGGACGCGCCGGACCCGGACAAACCGGCCCACGACCGGACGGTCACCGCCTCGGATGCGCGTGACGGTGCACCGCAGTCCGGATCGGCGTCCCTGATCGGACGCGAGGCACAATTGGCCGACTTGGCGGCAACCATCCGCGCCGGCGGGGTGGTCACTGTGGTCGGACCCGGAGGCGTCGGCAAGACGGCTCTCGTCCGTCGGCACGCACGGTCGGTGAGCGATCGTCCCGTCTGGTTCGCCGAGCTGGCGGCGATCGGGAGTCCCGACGGGGTCGCGCATGTCGTGGCGTCCGCGACGGGGTCGACGATGCGGCGCGACCTCCCGACCCTGGACGCACTCGCCGACGCCCTGAGCGGGCAGCAGGGTCTGCTCGTGCTCGACAATTGTGAGCACGTACTGGACGCCGTGGCCGAAGTCGTTGTCGCGCTACAGGATCGATGTCCGAACGTCACCGTGATCACGACCTCTCGGGCACCGCTCGGACTCGCGACCGAACAGATCATCGTTCTCGATCCGCTGCCCGTGCCCGACGTGGACGCGACCGCCGATGACATCGAGTCATCTGATGCGGTGCGGCTGTTCTGCATGCGCGCCCGTGCCCGGGACCCGCGGTTCGAGTTGAACCCGAACAGCGCGCCGGCGGTCGCCGAGATCTGCCGGCGACTCGACGGGCTGCCGCTCGGTGTCGAGCTCGCAGCGACCAAGGCCCGCGCGATCCCGCCGACCGAATTGGTCGACCGGTTGCACTGGCGTTTTCGAATCCTGCGGGCTCCACACGGAGTCGAGCCTCGGCACCGCAGTCTCCATGCGCTCGTCGACTGGTCCTACACGCTGCTGAGTGAACCGGCACGCGGTCTGTTCGACGTGCTCAGCGTCTTCCCCTCTCGGTTCGGCCTCGACGACGCGGAGTTCCTGGCGGAGGCCATCGGTGTGCTGGCCCGCGACGCCGTGGCCGACGCCGTGGCCGAACTGGTCGAGGCGTCCATGGTGTCCACCGACACGGGTGGCTACCTGATGCTGGAGACGTTGCGCGCGTACGGTACGGAGTCGCTGACCGGCCGCGACGCCCTCGGCGCCGCGCGATGTGCGCACACCGCGTGGGTGGCGGACTGGCTCGGGCCGTTGGGATGCGACGTCTACGGACGCGGGCACCTCGAGGCCGCGCGACTGGTGCACGACCGGCTCGACGACGTGCGGCAGGCGATCGACCACGCGGGCGTTCATGACCTCGACCTCGCCGACACGATGCTGCAAGGGTTGATTCCCTATCTCGAGCTGACCATGAGCCCGGAAGTCACTGGGTGGGCACGGGTCCTCGTCGACCGTCACGAACCCTCGTTGCTCGGTGCCGGCGTGTGGGCCGTGTCGGCCGGCGGCGCTCGATTCGACGGGGATCTGCCGGCCGCTCGGCATTGCACCAACCAGGGCCTCGCCGCCGACCCCGGCCCGGCCGTCCGGGTCTATCTCCACATGATGTTGGTCGACGTCGGACTCTTCCAGGGGGATCTCGACGCCGCGCTACGAGACGCGCGTACGTTTCGCGAACTCGCGCTGGTGGCCGACATGCCGGGCGCGGCGCACATGTCCGACATCAGCGCTCTGCTCATCCGCTCCTACCAGGGCGAGGACTCCTACCCGGCGGCCCGTGCCCTCGAGATCGCCTGCTCGACCGCGGGGGAGGACGTGGTCGCCGCATGGTGCCGATACGTCTCGGGCGAGTGCTTGCTCGACACGGATCCCGTCCGGGCACGGCAACTTCTCGACGGCGCCATCGGATCGGCGCGCCGTCACGGCGATCGGTATCTGCTCGGGGTGGCGATGGCGTCTCGGGCGTCGATCGTGGCGCGGTCCGGCGATACCGAGCGCGCCGCTCTGCTCTACGTCGACGTACTCGAGCACTGGCGACAGACCGGGAACTGGACCAATCAGTGGGTGACCCTGCGTTCGGTGGTCGATGTCTTGGTGGAGCTCGGACGGAGTGAACCGGCCGCGCTGCTGCTCGGCGCCATTCGGCGCGCGAGCCGGGTGGCCGGGTCCGATCCGTTCGGGAGTGATGTCGAACGACTCCGCTCGGCCGAGAACCGCATCCGTGACGCGGTGGGTGACACGACGGCGGACGATCTCGTGGCCACCGGTGCGGCGGTGACACCCTCGGATGCTGTCGACGTGGCCCTGACCGCGTTGGCCACCGGGCGCGCCGACCAGCTCAGGTGGTCAGCTCGTAGAAGCGGAAGAAGCTGAAGTCCTCGATGGGGAGGACTTCCACGCCGGCGAACCCCGCATCGTCGGCGTACTGCCGCAGGGTCGACGACCGGAACACGGTGCCGGTGGCTGCCGACGGAGGCGAACTCATCGAATCGGGTAGACAGACGAACAGCGAGAACCCGTACATGATCTTGTCCAGATCGTCTGCGGGGCCGGTGAATTCGTCGGACACCGCCTCATCCATGACGATCAGCGAGGCGCCGGGTGCCAGCGAGCGACGGACCGCGGCGAGCACCTCGACCGGCCGGGGCATGTCGTGTAGGCACTCGAAAGCGAAGGCGGCGTCGAACGGACCGTGTGCCGCCGCCCCGTCACCATCGGCGACAAGGAAGGTCACACGCTCGGAGACCCCCGCGGTTGCGGCGTTGGCACGGGCCATCCGGACCGACGCCTCGTCGACGTCGAGTCCGATGAAGGTCGCCTCCGGGTAGGCCCGGGCGAGAGCGATGGTCGAGTGGCCCGCTCCGAACCCGACGTCGGCGACACGGGCACCGGGGCGCGACAGCCGCTCGTGGAGGTGTTCGACGCCGGCGAGCGCAGGAGCGAGTCGGGCGTCGAACCACGGCCGATTGAGGTCGGCCTGGGACTCGCGCGCGTCGGCGCCCAGGGTCTCCCAGCTGACGCCTCCGCCGTGCCGGTAGGCGTCGAGCAGCTCCGGCAGATGACGTGCCGCCGCCGCGAACATGCGCGGGAGTGCTCCGAGATACGACAGGCTCGAGGTGTCGGTGAGCACCTCCGCGACGCCCGGCGAGATCGCGAAGGTGGGTGGCCGGTTCGTCAGGTCGGCGTCGAGGATGCCGAAGGCGCACTGCATCTCGAGCCACTCGCGGGCGTAGCGCGCGTTGGTCTGGGTGCGTTCGGCGAGCCCGTCGGCGGTGAGGGGGCCGGATTCGGACAGGCATCGGTACCACCCGAGCCGGTCCCCGAGATAGACGCTCAAGGTCTCGGCGGTGGCAAGGGCCGAACCGAAGAGTCGTTCGGCGAACTCGTCGGCGCCCGGTGCTGATGAGTCGGTGGCGGGTGTCGTTGTTTCGGTCATGACCCGATGATGGCGGCAGCACCTCTCACGTCGCTCTCACGGCGATCGCGAAACCGCGTCGCCGGTGCTCTCGGAAATCAGCTCCGACCGGGAAACATTCCCTGAAGGTATGGAAGAAATGATTTCGCGGCCATCCATATCGGCGGGCGGAAAGGGGTCGATTCGCGATGCCTTGTCGGTGACTGGTTCGCACCGCGCATCCAAACGGATTGGTGCGCAACGTTAAACGGTTCCGTGATTTAACTCACTGGGCGGAAATGCGTTGTTCACACTGTCGCGATTGCGCGCTTAGGGGTTCTGTGCCAGATTGGATTCAGCGATGCACGGGGGGAAACCATTCCGGGGGGAAAGGTTCCGGCGTCGCCCAGCCCCGAGTTCGGGGGCTTCATGCGCAACTCACTGGTCCGACAGGCCGCCGCGGTTGCCGGCATGTCGGACCGACCATGTGTGAGCGCTTCGCTTCTGGTCGACCGGAAAAGGTTTTTGTCATGGGGGAGAATCAATTCGCTCCCGGGGGGAGTTCTGCTGTTCCCGGGATCTGGGACCATCTGGCGCCGGGAACCCCGCGCCCGAAGGTCTCGGTGATAGTGCCTGCGATGAACGAGGCGAGGAACCTGCCGCATGTCGCGGCGCGGATGCCACCGGACGTCGACGAGATCGTCGTCGTCGACGGGCATTCGGTCGACGACACGGTGGCGGTGGGTCGTGCCCTGTGGCCCGACGGCATACACGTCACCCAATCCCGCAAGGGCAAGGGCAATGCGCTGGCCTGCGGTTTCGCGGCCTCGTCCGGCGAGATCATCGTGATGATCGACGCCGACGGAAGTACTGACCCGCAGGAGATCTCGCGGTACGTCTCGACGCTCGTGGACGGTGCGGACTACGCGAAGGGCTCACGGTTCGTGGCCGGCGGCGGCAGCGCGGACATCACCAAGGTTCGCCGCGTGGGGAACTGGGGACTCAATCTGATTGTGAACACCCTCTTTTCGTGTCGGTTCACCGATCTGTGCTACGGCTACAACGCGTTCTGGCGGCAGTGTCTGGGCGTCATGCAACTGCCGTCCACGGCTGAGCCCGATCCGCAGTGGGGCGACGGTTTCGAGATCGAGACACTCATCAACGTCCGTATCGCGGTGAGCGGTCTTCGGGTCGCCGAGGTGCACAGCTTCGAGGCGAACAGGATCCACGGAGAGAGCAACCTCAACGCGGTTCGCGACGGACTCCGGGTGCTGCGGACGATCCGTCAGGAATTCACCCATCAGCGCAGGTCGGCCCGGTCGGTGGGCCCGGTCCGGAACCTGCCGCCGGTGCCAGCCGCGCCGGAACCGCGCGGCGACTCGGGCTGGGCGAGATCCCGCAATGTCAGCTGACCTCGACGCCGGGCATCCATCGACCTCACGGTACGGCGCTCAGCGAGTGCAACGCGAAGCGATTGCGGTCGCCATCGGTTCGGCGATCAATGCTGTTCTCGGGGTTGCCTTCTGGGCGTTCTCGGCGCGGTTCGTGGCACCGGACGAGCTCGGTGTGATGACGGCCGTCCTGTCGGTCATCACTGCGGTCGGATCGGTCATCGCCGCGGGTGTCGGCGACGCCTACACCGCGATCCTGCCCGCCGTCGGTCGCGACCGCCCAGCCGTGTTCCGGCGTGGCCTCCGCCTGACGACTGTGCTGTCGACCGTCGCCGGAATCGTCAGCGGCCTGGTGGTCATCACCTCGCTGTCCGAGGTGCGCGGCGACTACGCGGTTGCCGCCGTCGTCGTCGTCGGGATCATCGCTTGGTCGGCATACGGATTGCAGAGCGCCACGCTGATCGCCATCGGGCGGGCGAACTGGACACCGCCGTCGAACATCGCGCACGGCGTCGCCAAGATCGTGGTGCTGCCGGTGCTCTGTGCGACCATCGCGTGGCAGAGCGTGCCCCTCGCGGTGGTGATCGCCTCTGCGGGAATGGTGGTGGTGCTGCGGCCGTCGATCAGGCGGCTGATCGACACCGGTGACGGGCTACCCACGAGCGGAACCATCTCCGCGGGACAGGCGATGGTCGAGTTCCATCGCGTGGTCAGCCGTACGACCGCGTTGTCCGGGCTCAACCTGGGCGTTCTCGCCCTCACTCCATTTCTCGTGACACTCTTCGCCGGTCCCGAAGACGGTGCGCGATTCGCCCTCGTCTTCGCGATCGTGTCCACCCTCGACTTCATCGGTGCGTCGATGGCGGTGTCGCTGGCGGTTCATGCGTCCGCGGAGCCCGCCTCGGCCGGCGCGATGGCCAAGAGGCTCATGGCCCGTGCGGGTGTCGTGACCGTGCTCGGATCGGTCGGCGCCGCAGCAGTCGTTCCCACCGCGCTCCATGTGCTCAACCCGGCCTACGACAGGGGCACGACTCTTGCCGTGGTCGTGGTGCTGTGCGCGGGCTCGATCATCCGGTTGCCCTATCTGATGTGGGCGGCGCTGCGGCAGTCGGAGCGGCGTCTTCGGGCGCCGTTGGTACTCAGCGGCGCCACCGCGATCCTGCTGTTCGCGATGATGCCGGCGTGCTGCGCGGCGTTGGGAGCCGTCGGTGCGGCGTGGGTCGTTCTCGCGCATCAGGCAGTACTCACCGCGGGAGCGGGGATCGTGTTCGGGCGCAGGTACTTCGGTGATAGTGCCCGTGGTCGCGAAGTGTTGTCCCGCGGCTCGTCTCGGAAGAAGGAGAAGCGATGAGAGACACCGAGACGTCCACTGGACCGGCGACGCTCACACCGGTCAGACAGATCGTGGGCGCGGGTCCGGTGTGGTCGGGAGCCGTCTGGGTGGGGCAGGTCGAGGACGGGGACATCCCGCCCGGGCGGATCGAGGTCGTCGGCGGCTCCGGCTTCTCCGAAGCACGGTTTCTCGTCAGACGGGACGGTCAACCTCTCGGCTTCGTCCAGGTCCCGATCGTCGACGGTACGGTCGACGGGTCGATTCTGCGCACACGCGCCCGTGAACTGCCCGGTCTCGTGTCGCAACCGCGTCGGGAGACCTCACCCGCGGTGTCGGTGGTGATCTGCACCAGGGACCGCCCGGACCATCTCGCGCGGCTGTTGGCGAGCCTCGTCGAACTCGACTACCCGGAGTTCGAGATCCTGGTGGTCGACAACAACCCGGCGAGCGGTGTCACCCGGCCCGTCGTCGAAGCGGCTTCCGGCCTTCCGGTGCGGGTCGTCGACGCGGTCGGGCAGGGATTGTCGATCGCCCGCAATGTCGGTGTCCGCCATGCTATCCACGACATCGTCGCCTTCACCGATGACGACGTGGTCATCGACGCGCAGTGGCTCGATCGCCTCGTGATCGGCTTCGAACGGGACTATCGCGTGGCCTGCGTCTGCGGGATGGTGCCGTCGGTGGAAGTGCTGACGCCGACGCAGGCCTGGTTCGACCATCGGGTCGGTTGGGCCCGGCGGTGGGAACCGGCGCTCTACGGGCTCGACGACCACGCGGCGGACGACGACCTGTTCCCGCTTCGCGTGTCGGAGTTCGGGACGGGCGCCAACTTCGCTGTGCGCAAGGCGGCGGTCACTGCACTCGGCGGGTTCGACGAGGCGCTCGGCGCCGGGTCGCCCGCCGGGAGCGGTGAGGACATGGACATCTTCGTGCGGATCCTTCTGTCGGGCCGGCTCCTCGCGAGGGAGCCCGGTGCGATCGTCTGGCACAGCCATCGGGAGACCGTCGCCGAACTCGACAAGCAGATGCACGACTACGGAGTCGGGTTGAGCGCCCTGCTCGTCAAGATGCTGGTGCATCCCCGCACCACGGGCATGGTCGCCAAACGACTCGTCGTCGGTGTGCGCCATCTGGGAGCAGTCACCGACGTCGAGCATTCCGCGGCGCTCGCGGCGGAGCCCGAGCTGGCCACGGTACGCCGGCGGGAGCTGACCGGCGTCGTTCGTGGTCCGTGGAGGTTGCTGCGAGGCAGACTCGCCGGGCGTAGCGGCACTCCGCTGCGCAACCGTGCGCGCGGGGTCGCCGGGCTCTTCGACTTTCGTCGCGAGCAGATGTGGGGGGACCGGGGCAACACGATCCTGGCGGGCCGCCTGGCAGGCACCGCCGTCTGGTGCGGGGCGATCGGCATGCTGGCGGCGGCCGGGGTGCTGCCGGGCGCGCTGCAGGCGCTGGCGGTGGCAGTGTTCGTCCTGGCCGGGCCCGGTTCACTCGCGGTGTCGTTCTCGGCATACCTGCCGGGTTCGGCGCGTTGGGTGCTGGTCCCGACGCTCGGTTCGGCCATCTGCACCTTCTCGGTGACAGGTCTGCTGATGGCCGGGTTCTGGGATCCATCGGCGCTGTTGGCGGGCCTCGGCGCGCTCACGAGCGTGGGAGGACTGCTGCGTGGCAGGTACCTCGCGTCCCGGGCGGTGCGGCGATGACGGCCACCCCGACCATCGAGCCCATCACCACCGCACGCGAATCGGCAGCCACGGGTTCGACAGCGGCGGGGTCGGCGGCACGGGTCCGCCCGCCGTGGCGCCGGGTGGCGACACCCTGGGTCGTGCTGGCGCTCTGCCTGGCGTGTTTCGTCCACGGCGTCCGGACGATCCCGACGTCGGCCTTCAACCAGTTCGGACTGCTCGCCGGGGCGTCGCCGACGTATGCGATCTCGATCGTGCTCGCCGCACTGGGTTTCGGTGTTGCGATACGACAGCGCAATTCGCCCGCGGCGGTGACGGCGATCGTCGCGATGGTCGTGTGTCAGCGGCTTCCGCGGGCGATCTCCACCGAGGAGCCGATGTATGCATGGACCTACAAACACCTGGGTGTTGTCGACCATGTCCAGCAGAGTCATTCGCTCGCGCACGGTGTCGACGTCTACAACGGCTGGCCCGGGCTCTTCGCACTGACCGCCTGGCTCAGCGATCTCACCGGCGTCGAGCCGATCGACATCGCGCACGGATTCACCCCGGTGTTCTGTCTCGCATTGGCCGCTCTGGTCTACGCCGCGGCGCGTGCCTGGCGATTGACGCGGGACCAGAGTCTGACGGCGACGTTCCTGGTGGTGTCGTTGAACTGGGTGGAACAGGACTATTTCGCTCCCCAGGCCTTCGCCATCCTCCTCACGGTCGGCATCCTCGTTCTCATCGGGCTGTCCCGGACCCGGCCCGCGGGGACCCTCGCCCTGGTGATCCTCTTCGCTGCTCTCGCCATCTCCCATCAGCTGACCCCGTACTGGGTCCTGGGAGCTGCCTGCCTACTCGTGCTGGGGCGACAACTCAAGCCCTGGTGGGTCGTCCTGCTGATGGCCGCGGCCCTCGCCGCGGTTCTCGCCTACAACTTCGACGTCGTATCGCAGTACACGCTGTTCTCCAGCGATGTCACGGGCAATGCGCGGACGAATGGTGCGGGACTCACCGGAATGGCCGGACAGGTCGTCGCGAGCTGGGTGATGCGACTTCTCACGGTGTCGATGTGGGGCGCCACCGCGACCGTCCTGCTGATCAGATGGCGACGTCGCCAGCCGGTCTGGGCGCTGGGAGTGCTGGCGCTGAGTCCCATCCTGATTCTCGGTGGCCAGAGCTACGGGGGCGAAGCGGTGTTCCGCGTGTTCCTCTACTCGCTGGTCGGTTGCGCATTCGTCCTGGCTCCGGCGCTGGTGGGTGGATTACGTTCTCGGCCGGCCATATCCGTGCCGGCGTTCGCGGTGTTCTTGTTGGTCACCGTGATGGCCGCACAGGCGTCCTCGGCCAACTGGTACACGAATCTGATCGGTGCCCCGCAGGTTGCGGCAAGCGAGGAGCTGCTGGAGGGCAACGTCTTTCCCGCCTACGTCACGCCGCTGGTGCCGACGTGGCCGGAGCGCAGCACCGGCGACTACGTGCGCTTCGCCGAGTTCACCGACACCTACGACCACTCGCTGATGTTCGTACCCGGAATGCGCGGCCGGAGTTTCGCGTCCGACACCGACTACCAGCAGTTCATGTCGGTCGTGACCGGACGGGACCGGCCGACGTATCTCGTGCTGTCCGAACCGATGCGGGCCTACGGCGCCTATTTCGGAATGTTCCCGGCCGACTCGGTCGCGAACCTACGCGCCCACGTGTCCACCGACCCGCGGTGGGAGGTCGTCGACGACCGTCCCGGCGCGTGGGTCTACCTGTACCAGGAGGCTTTGAGATGAGTAGAACCGTGACGAGCGATGCGGTGACGAGTGACACCGGGGCCGGCAGCAGCACCGGTCGGACGGACCCCCTCGCGTTGCAGAGGCGCGACCGGCCATGGGTCGGAACGGTGTTGAGCCTGCTGCTCGGCCCCATCGACCTGCCACCCCTCGAGGGTGTCCGGGCGGCGGTGGCCAGGGTGGCCGAGGAGAATCCCCATGCCCGCATCGGATGGGGACTCGACCGCGACGAGCTGCGCTGGATACCCGGAGCGCCGACCGAGGCCATGGTGACCGAGGGCGCGGCGTGGGACGACACCACGGGTATCGGTGAGGTCGTGGATGCGATGGTCGCGGACGCCGACCCGCACCTGCCGCTCCAGTTCGTCGTGTACCCGGGATATCTCGGGATGGTGGTCTGGCATGCGCTCGGCGACGGGCGGAGCAACGGCGCCCTCATCGAGGCCGTGGCCGGCGCGGCGTCCGGTGGCGGGTACAAGCCGGTGGCCTCGCACCCTTCGGGACGGGCACCGGTTCTCGCCGCCGCCTGGGCGACCTTCGGGCGAGACCCGAAACGGCTGCGCGCGGCCTTCACCGACCGGCCGGATCGTCCGGAGACGCCGGCGTCCGGTCTGACGGTGCCCTGGCGACCCTCACGGAAGACGTTGTACACCAGTATCGACGGTGCGGTCCGCGATGAGGCGTTGTCCGCCGCGCGGGAGGCGTCGGGCAAGGTCAGCAACTTCGCGGTCATGGCCTTCGCGGTCACCCGGGCGCTGCGTGAGGCCGGCATCGTCATCGCGCCGATCTCGAACGTCGTCGTCGACCTGCGAACCTACCTCGACGGGGACTGGATCAACGGCAACTTCCTCGGCTCGCTGCCGATCCGGATCGACGACCGCACCTCGATCTCGGATGTGTCGCAGTCGATCCGCTCGGGTCTGCGGACGGGCCGGCCCCTGGCCGGGGCGGTCCTGTCCTCCGTGCGTACCGGCGGACGACGGCACCGCACCGCGATCCCCGAGTCTGCCGACCGGGGCATGCCCGCGGTCGTCTCCTTCTCCGATGTCGGAATGCGCACCGACATCCCGTTCGCGCCCGGTGGCCGTCCGGTGTACGCGAGCAGTTCCGAACCCGATGGGCCCCACGGGGTGACGGTTGTCGGCCTGCACACCCGCGAGGCGAGTCTGCTGTCGGTCTCGTTCCACGACAACGTCGTCGACGCCGACCGCGTCGGCGCTGCGCTCGCCGCGCTGACACATGACTTCGGCGCGATCGTCGCGGGAGGGAGGGTGCGGTGATCAGGGTCCTGGCGGTCTCTCCGTCGCCCGACGTGACCGGCGCCGAGCAGAGCCTCCTCAACATCGCGGCGCACTTCGAGCAGTCCGCGATCCACATGACCCTCGCCGCTCCCGCAGGCGGGACTTTCGAGAAGCGCTGGCGCGAGACGGGTCTCGGGTTCCACGCGCTGGATGTTCCCGCCCGGCAGGGATTGCGGTCCGGTGATGGCCGCCGGTGGCATGGTCTGCGTGCGCTGTCGACCAGCGTGTGGCGAACGGTCCGGGCGACCGGCCGGCTGGTTCGCTCGGTCCGGGAGACCGAGGCCGACGTGATCCACTCGAATCTGCTGATGACGCACGTGGATTGCGTGATCGCGGGTTTGCTCACCGGGGCGAGGCCGGTGCTCGAACTCCACGAGATCGTCGCGCCGGGTCTCCCGCGCTGGATTCTGGGCGCGCTGATCCGCATGTCCGGTGCGACCATCGCCATCAGCGCCGCGTCACGGGACCAGGTGCCGACGTGGGCCCGAGCCGGAGTGGTCGTGGTCCCGCAGTGCGTCGACCCCCGCCGGTTCGACACCCGCCGAGAAGGGAACGGCGCGGCCGACACCCCGTGGCGGGCACGGCTCGCGGCACGCCCGAACGAACTGATCGTGGCCGCCGTCGGCCGCGTCGACCCCGAGAAGGGTCTGCACATCCTGGTCAGAGCGGTTGCGCGGTCCCGGGAGAAGGGACACCCGTTGCAGTTGGCCCTGGTGGGTTCGCCGGGGACCGACGATGGACGGTACCTGTCGGAGCTGACCGCACTGGGTGCGGAACTGCTCGGTGAGGCGGTGCGGGTCGTCCCGCACACCGACGACATCGCCGGCGTGCTGGGCGCGATCGACGTGCTCGCCTGTCCGTCCTACGCAGAACCGTTCGGCATGATCTTGCTGGAGGCCCAGTTGTGCGAGCTACCGGTGATCGCCTGCCGGTCGGGCGGGCCGGCGGAGTTCATCGAGGACGGGGAGACCGGGTTGCTGGTCGAACCGGGGGACGTCGACGATCTCGCCGCGGCACTCGTCCGGCTCGCCGAGGACGACCTCCTGCGGAAACAGCTGGCGCGTTCCGGTTCCGAGCGTGTGCGCGACGAGTACACCGCTCCGGTGCGTGCGAGTCGGGTCGGATCGCTGTACGAGTCAGTGGCGGGTGTGCAGTGATGCGCCGTGTCGGCCTCGTCATGATGCTGGCGGCAGTGCTCGCGTCGACGGGGTGCTCGACGGTCGACGACGGCGGCCTCACCCGTGACCGCGTGGTCGTGGACGGGGAGAACACTGTGGGCGTCGTCGACGCGGATGTGACCACACGAGGCGTCGTCGTCTACTTCCACGGGCTCGACGAAGACGAGTCGATCCTCGAGAAGGATGACCCGCACCGGTCTCTCGTGCGCGATCTCACGGACGCGGGCTACGCGGTCGTGGCCAGTCGTGCGGGCGGAAATGCATTCGGAAACAATGCGTCCCAGCTGAACTACGCCGAGTTGGCGACCTGGGCGGCCGACCGGTATCGCGTCTCCGACGTGTTCTTCCTCGCGGAGTCGATGGGAGCGATCGCCGCGATGAACCTGCTGGCGAAAGATCCGGACCTGCGGCCCCGAGGGCTCGCCGCGATCGGGCCCGCGCTGAATTTCGACCAGGCGCCTGCCGACTATCGGACGAGTATCGCGGACGCGAACCCCGATCCGGCTGCGGTCGATCCGATGCAACTGCCGGTGGAATCATTGAGCGGCAGCAACATCCGCTTCTACGTGAGCCCGTCGGACACCCTGGTCCCGACGTCGGCGAATGCCGATGCGTTCCGCGCGCGGTTCGGTGGCGTGGCGGACATCTCGATCGTCGAATGCACGGGACCGCACCTGGATCCGTCGTGCCTGCAAGGAGAGGATGTGGTGACGTGGTTCAACGGACTCACCCGTTGGTGATCGAGGAGGCCCCCGCACCCTCGGTACCGGACACCGGCATCGAGCGGGTGATGGTCGTGGGCTCCGGGCCGCACTTCGTGAGCGGGATCAGCTACTACACGCACGCTCTCAGCGAAGCGCTCGGTACGCGGTACGACACTTCGGTCGTCCTGATGCGACGCCTGCTGCCGACCCGGATGTACCCGGGCGCGGAACGGGTCGGCGAACCCATCGCCGACCTCGAGTATCCACGGGAGATGCACGTCTACGACGGGGTCGACTGGTTCTGGTTCCCGTCCATGTTCCGGGCCCTCTTGCTGTTGTGGCGGCGTCGCCCGCACGTGGTCACCTTCCAGTGGTGGACCGGGACCGTCGCGCACAGCTATCTGTTGCTCGCCGCGGTGGCACGGTGCCGCGGATCGCGAATCATCATGGAGATGCATGAGATACAGGACACCGGCGAGGCGGACATACCTCTCGTGCGTCGGTACACCCGCATCATGATGACGCTCCTGCTGCGACTCGTCGACGGCTTCGTCATCCACTCCGAGGCGGATCTGGTACCCCTGGCCACGACCTATCCGATCGGCTCGAAACCCGTCGAGGTCGTACGGCACGGGCCCTTCCGGCAGTATTCGTCGAGTTCCCGACCGACGCGGGTGGCGCCGGCGGACTGCACCAACCTGACCTACTTCGGCACCATCCGGCCCTACAAGGGGCTCGAGGATCTCATCTCTGCGTTCGAGACCCTCGAGAACCCGGAACGGTTCTGGCTGACGGTGATCGGGGAGACCTGGGAAGGGTGGGAGCTGCCCGCCCAGCGCATCGGCACGAGTCCGCTCTCCCATCGGATCACCTTCGTCAACCGCTACGTGACCGACGCCGAGGCGGCGAGCTGGCTCGCCGGCGCGGACGCCCTGGTCCTGCCGTACCGGAGATCGTCGGCCAGCGGCCCGTTGCACGTCGGCATGTCCCTCGGCCTCCCCGTGGCGATCACCGCCGTACCGTCCCTGACGGAGGCGGCGCGGGGTTACGACGGCTGCGTGTTCTTCCCGTCGGGGGACATCGGTGCCCTGCGCGATGCCCTCGTCACCGTCGCGACGATGCGCGACACGACCTTCGATGATCCCGCGTCCTGGCAGCATTCGGTGCAGGCGTACGGAGATCTCGTGGGCCGAATCGACGCACGGGCTCGCCGGTGAACCGCCACCGTCAACGGAGTCGCTCCGGAGGGCTGTCCCGTCGATACCTCTGGATCGCGTTGCCGCTCGCGGTCATCGCCGTCCTCGCCCTGGTCGGTGGTCATCAGCTCGGCGTCGGGTCGTCATCGGCGGATCCGGAACGGTGCACCGCCACCGCGGCGCAGCGTGGGGGATGGGGGAGTCCGTCGAAACTGGATTCCTTCGACACCGAGGCCTCGCTGGACAACTGGTGGATCTACGACGGTCCGGGTCACGCCGACAACGGCCGTCGGACGCCCGACGCGGTGGCCGTCTCGGACGGCAACCTGGTCATCACCGCCCGCCCGGACGGCAGCTCGGGCGGGATGGCCGTTCGCGGCGGGGGCAGCAGATTCGGGCGCTGGGAGATCTGCTCGCGGTCCTCGGTGGCCGCGCCGACGTGGCACGCGGTGGCGCTGCTATGGCCCGACACCAACGACTGGCCGGTCGGAGGCGAGATCGATTTCATGGAGATCATCGATCCGCTCCGCCGTTCGGTCGAATACAACCTGCACTACGGAGCGCAGGACGACATCGAACATCACCGGGTGGAGGTCGACGCCACGAGATGGCACGCGTGGGCGGTGGAATGGACCCCGCGCCGCATCGCGGTGTACCTCGACGGAGAGCTGTGGGCGCAGAGCACCGACGTCTCCCGTTTTCCGCCCCGCTCGATGCACCTCTGTCTGCAACTCGACAACTTCGGCGGGCCGACGGTGCCGGGTGGCGAGATGCTCGTCGACTGGGTGACCGAGTATTCCGTGTAGCGACCTCACGTCATAGCCGGTGGATTTCGGTCCCGAGTGGGTAATCTTTGCGCCGTGGGCGACGAGACTTGCCGATGCGGTCACGACCGAGCGGCGCACGAGCACTATCGGGCAGGCACCGAGTGCGCATTGTGCGGCGCCGGCTCCTGTCCGCGATTCCGGCGGAGGTCCCGGCTTCGGCGCCTTCTCGGCGTATTGCCCGGCGGCCCGGGCTCCGGCCGCGCATCCGCCTGACGCCGTTCGGGTCTCTCGGGCGTGATCGGCGGCGCTGTCGTGGCGTCCCTCAGCAGGCCCGCCCCGCGAGCACCACGTCGGCTCCCTCGTCGGGGTCCCAGCGGCGGAGCGCGGTGAACTCGCCGACGATCTCGGCGCGCGGGTCGAGGACGGCCAGTGCCCGGACGAGCTGCTCGGCGTCCATCCGTCGTGCGAGGGTGACGTGCGGTGTCCACTGCCCGGGGGAGGTGTGCGCGAACGCGGACCCGCGACTCCCGGGCGTCGCCGAGGCGCCCGCCTGTCCGGACTCGACGAAGTCGGCGGACAGCCGGCAGACCTGCGCATGGACCGAGAGGAGTTCGCTCGACGGCACCACGAGTCGTGCGAGCGTCGATCGGGTGCCGGCGCCGAAGACGATCGGAGCGCCGAGCCGCATGCCGACCGGCAGGCGCATGGCGACCCCGGCGAGCGCCGCATCGGCCTGGGGATCGATCCGCGACGCGGCCACGAGCGTCACGTGGGGCCGGTTGGTCGCCGAGGCGACGCGCCCCTGATGGGGCAATCCCGCCGTGGCGAGTGCGGCCCATTCGGCACGAACCTGCTGGTCGGACGAGTCGTCGAGGAGGAGTTCGAGCGAGTGGGCCACCAGGCGATCATCTCATCCGCCCGCGGGGCGCTCGTCGGTGCGCACTCATGCGACGAGCCATTTGCCCAGCACATTGCCGCTGGAGTAGGCTTCTACACGCGCGTGTGCGCTATGACGCGCGGTTCGCACCTGACCTGACCGGTGACAGGCTGGTCCAGGTGGTGTCGATCAACAAAGCTTTGACGAAATCGTACCTACTACACACCTGTCCGGAGCAACTCAACATATGTCGTCCCCCACGATCACCTCGCCGCAAGTAGCCGTCAATGACATCGGCACTGCCGAGGACTTTCTCGCCGCCATCGACTCCACGATCAAGTACTTCAACGATGGCGACATCGTGGAAGGCACCATCGTCAAGGTCGACCGGGACGAGGTTCTGCTCGACATCGGTTACAAGACCGAAGGCGTCATCCCTTCTCGCGAACTGTCGATCAAGCACGACGTCGACCCCAATGAGGTCGTCAACGTCGGTGACGAGGTCGAGGCCCTGGTTCTCACCAAAGAGGACAAAGAAGGTCGTCTGATCCTCTCCAAGAAGCGCGCGCAGTATGAGCGTGCGTGGGGCACCATCGAGGAGCTCAAGGAGAAGGACGAGGCCGTCAAGGGCACCGTCATCGAGGTCGTCAAGGGCGGCCTGATCCTGGACATCGGGCTGCGCGGCTTCCTCCCGGCATCGCTGGTGGAGATGCGTCGCGTCCGCGATCTGCAGCCGTACATCGGCAAGGAGATCGAGGCCAAGATCATCGAGCTCGACAAGAACCGCAACAACGTGGTCCTGTCGCGTCGTGCATGGCTCGAGCAGACCCAGTCCGAGGTCCGCAGCGAGTTCCTGCACCAGCTGCAGAAGGGCCAGGTCCGCAAGGGCGTCGTGTCCTCGATCGTCAACTTCGGTGCGTTCGTCGATCTCGGCGGTGTCGACGGTCTGGTTCACGTCTCCGAGCTGTCCTGGAAGCACATCGATCACCCGTCCGAGGTCGTCGCAGTCGGCGACGAGGTCACCGTCGAGGTCCTCGACGTCGATCTGGACCGCGAGCGTGTGTCGCTGTCGCTCAAGGCAACCCAGGAAGATCCGTGGCGTCAGTTCGCCCGCACCCATGCGATCGGTCAGATCGTGCCGGGCAAGGTCACCAAGCTGGTGCCGTTCGGTGCGTTCGTCCGCGTCGACGAGGGCATCGAGGGTCTGGTCCACATCTCCGAGCTGGCCGAGCGCCACGTCGAGGTGCCGGATCAGGTTGTCGCCGTCGGTGACGACGCGATGGTCAAGGTCATCGACATCGACCTGGAGCGTCGCCGGATCTCGCTGAGCCTCAAGCAGGCCAACGAGGACTACACCGAGGAGTTCGACCCCTCGAAGTACGGCATGGCCGACAGCTACGACGAGCAGGGCAACTACATCTTCCCCGAGGGCTTCGACGCCGAGACCAACGAATGGCTCGAAGGCTTCGAGAAGCAGCGTGAGGCATGGGAGGCCCGGTACGCCGAGGCCGAGCGTCGCCACAAGATGCACACGGCCCAGATGGAGAAGTTCGCCGCTGCCGCCGCCGAGGCCGCCAACGTCCCGACCGACTACTCGTCGGCGACGGAGAGCCGCGGAGGCTCCTCGTCGAGCAGCAGCTCGACCGGTGGGTCGTCGGCGGGCGGATCGCTGGCCAGCGACGAGCAGCTCGCTGCGCTCCGCGAGAAGCTGTCGGGCAACGCCTGACACACCCCGCTCACCGAGCAGTAGAGAAGCCCTCCCGGGAAACCGGGAGGGCTTCTCTCGTTCTCACCTCCGGTCAGCGAGGGAGGTCGGCGCGAGGCCCGGACTGCCAGTAGTCCCTGACATCGAACGCGGTCAGCGCCGACCAGCGCGGGGGTATCCGACTCGATGGTGCGTCGGGATCCGGTGCGGCGTCGACGGACGAGCCGTCGAGCGATCCCTCGAAGTCGCGGAGCCGGAGGGCAAGGGCGGGCTCCCGGTCGACCGCGGCGGCGAGCGCGTACAGCGTCGCGAGGATGTGCAGGCACCGATCGCCGCGCGCGCGACACGAACAGTCGGCGACATCGAGACCGGCGGGCGACCACGCCGCGGCCTCGACCAGCCGGTGGTACATGTCGTCGGTCGGTTCGGTGGACGCGCCGAGCAGCTCGCGCAGGGCTGACGCGGTGGCCGAGGTCATCGGGCCGAATTCGAGATGTGCCACCGACGCCTCGCCACCCCGTTGGACCAGACCGCTGACCGATCGTCCGTCGACCGTCAGCGTGACTCCGCCATTGCGGGCGACACTGCGGGCGCGTGGCGCGAGCTGGTTGGGAGAGCGCGTCGAGATCGGCTCGGCGAGCCGGACGATCTCGGCACCCCAGCGGCTGAAGCCGAACTCGGCGGGTGGGCCGGCGGTCATCGCACCTCCCGATTGCGGCGCAGGACGTCGATCAGCCGCTCGTCGCTCAGGCCGGTCAGCTCGGCGAGGGCCGAGGAGTCGTCGGCGTGCGCGCTGAGTGCGGACTTGCGGCGGTGCAGGTCGTCGATGTGCTCCTCGAGAGAGGTGGCCGACGTGAGGGTCGTGATCGTGACCGGACGCTGCTGACCGATGCGGTGCACCCGATCGGAGGCCTGGGCCTCGACCGCGGGATTCCACCAGCGATCGAAATGGATGACGTCGCACGCGCGAGTAAGGGTGAGTCCGACGCCGCCGGCCTTGAGACTCATCACCATCACCCCGGGCCCCGGCCGGCCTGGAAGTCGGCGACGAGTTCATCGCGCCGGCCCGGTGGAAGACCGCCGTGGAAGAACGGGACGTCGACACCGAACTGCTCGGCGAGGTGACGGACCAGGAGTTCGCCCGTGTCGCGGTACTGGGTGAAGACGAGCGTGGGGGAGTCGGTACGCAGGTTGTCGACGAGAATCTCTGTGCACACATCGAGTTTGCCCGAGCGGCCCGTGAGCACTCGGGTGTCGCCGGTGACGAGACCGGGATGGTTGCAGATCTGTTTGAGCCGGGTGAGGGTGGCGAGAATCCTTCCGTGCCTCTCGAATCCATCGCCGAACCCATCGTCTTCCACGCGTGCAAGATGGGCGTCGTAGAGCTGCGCCTGCTCGTCGGTCAGATCGACGAGAACGGGATTGGAGATCTTCGGTGGCAGTGCCGACGCCACGCGGGATTTGGAACGCGCCAACACCACCGGCGACACCGCGACCCGGAGTCGGTGCAGTGCTCCGGTGTCACCGTCGTCCAGGGCCCTGGTGAATCGGCGTCGGAACACCGCCCGGTGGGGGAACACTCCGGGCGCGATGACGCGGAGGATCGCCCAGAGGTCGTCGAGACTGTTCTCGATGGGCGTGCCCGTCAACGCGATGCGAGCGCGGGCGTCGATGGAGCTGGCCGCGCGGGAGACCTGGGTCCGCGGGTTCTTCAAGGCCTGCGCCTCGTCGAACACGACTGTCGCCCAGGGATACCGGCGTATCGCCTCGATGCTCAACCGCAGTCTCGCGTAGGAGATCACGGCGACCGAACCGGGCGCCTCCGGGGTGTGATCGAGAGGTCCGGTGTGCACGTCGAGTGTGGGCGCGAAGCGGGTCATCTCATGTGCCCAGTTGGTCACGAGGCTCGTCGGGCAGACGACCAGTTGGGGTCCCTCGTGTGCCCGGAGCGTCAGCAGCCCGATGGCCTGGACGGTCTTGCCGAGTCCCATCTCATCGGCCAGCACGGCGCCACCGGTGACCTCCGCGGTACGGGCGAGCCATGCGACGCCGCGGATCTGATACGGCCGCAGGCTCGCTCGAAGCGAGTCGCGTAGTGCGTCCTCTGCGGCTAGACAGTCGTGCATCGCCGAGCGCGCGAACTCGGCCGTGGTCATCGCGGTGCCGGTGGGGTCGACCTCGGCGTGCGCGGCGAGAGGCAGTGACGTCGCGGAATCACCGGCGAGCGTGCGCTGCCAGGCGTGTACCGACTCGGCGACCGGACCGGACGCGCTGAGTTCGCCCGGTTCGCCCGGTTCGCCTGCGGCGACGAGCGTCGGGACGTCGACGAGGTCGCAACGGACGTCGCGGACGACGAGGCCGCGGCCCTCGGGAACCGCCAGGCGGCACGAGTCCGGACGGTGTGCGGCATCGGGATCGTGTGACGACCACAGGGCGAATTGATGGAGATCCGGCAGATATGTGGCCTGGATGGTCAGCAGGGGCTCCTCTTGGTACGGTGTACGGAGTTTCTACTCGGTACACCGTACGGGAAAGGCTTCGCCGTGTCGACCGCTGATGACGCACGCGTGCTGGTCCGGCTGTTGTGGCGGGCCGAGGCCGGAGTCGAAGGTCCGCGGCGCGGTCCGCGACAGCGGGTCTCGATCGACGACATCGTGACGACGGCGATCCGCCTCGCCGATGCGGGGGGACTCGACGCGGTGTCGATGCGCGCACTGGCCGCCGAGATGGGCGTCGGGCCGATGAGTCTCTACACCTACGTACCGACACGTGACGTCTTGGTGGCGCTGATGGTCGACCAGGTGGCGGCGGACGCGCCGATGCCTCCGAGCTCGCCGACCGTGGTGGAGTCGCTGGCGGGTGTCGCGCGTGCACTGCGCGCCGAGTGTCTCGCCCACCCGTGGCTGCTGGAGGCCACGCCCTGGCGCCAGGTGCTGGGGCCCCACCGGCTCGCCCGCTATGAGCGACAGCTCGAGCTGCTCGAGTCTGCCGACATCTCGGATGTGCAGCGCGACAACATCATCGCACTGATCGGCGCCTTCGTGACCGGCAACGCCCGCGAAGCGGTCGGGGAGCGGTCGGCAGCCGTGGAGACCGGGATGAGCGATGCGCGATGGTGGGAGATCGTCGGCCCCGCACTCGCGGCGGTCGTTCCTGACGGCGCGTTCCCCCTTGCGGACCGGGTCGGGAGTGCGGTCGGTGAGCTCCATCAGGCGCCCGGCGCCCCCGACGACGCCTTCGAGTTCGGGCTCATGCACGTACTCGACGGATTGCGACCATTGCTGACCTGACTCCCGGGCGCGAGTGCTCGGAAGGATAGCTGCGGACGCGAGGGCTCACCTGCATCCATGCGTTGTTGACAATCATTTTCATTGAGCTGTTCACTGTTCGGGTGTTTGCACAACGGACAAATCTGACCCGATCTCTGGCGATCCTCACCGCCGCATCGTTCGCGCTCGTCGCCTGTGGCAGCGAGGATTCCGGCGACTCGACGCCCGCTGCCCCCAGTTCGGCCAAGGCCGTCGAACAGCAGAGCGCCACACCGCGTCTCGCGCTCAGCTACGACGGCGGCATCCTGGTTCTCGACGCGGAGTCGCTCGAGCAGGTGGCCGACCTTCCGGTCGACGGCTTCATCCGACTCAACAGCGCCGACAACGGCCGGAACGTGTTGGTCTCCGAGTCGGACGGATTCCGGGTTCTCGACATGGGGACCTGGACGCGCCAGCACGGCGACCACGGTCACCACTACACGACCACTCCGGCCCTCACCGACATGACCTTCGGCGGCGAGGAGCCCGGACACGTTGTGCCCCATGACTCCCGGATCACACTCTTCACCGACGGGACCGGCGAGGTCGAGATCGTCGAACCCGCCGAACTTCTCCGTGGCAACCCGGCATCGACCTCGTTCACACTCCCCGAGCCCCACCACGGGGTCGCGGTGTTCCGGGAGGACGGCACCGTCGTCGTCACCGTCGGCAACGAGGACTCGCGCAGCGGGGTCGCGATCCTCGACGGTGAGCGCAAGGAGATCGTGCGCAACGACCAGTGCCCGGGAGTGCACGGTGAGGCCGCCGGCGCCGACGGTGTCCTCGCCTTCGGTTGTGAGGACGGCCTTCTCATCGTGCGAGGGAACGACATCCGCAAGGTGGACAGCCCCGACCCCTACGGCCGGATCGGCAACCAGGCAGGCAGCGACGAGTCCCCGATCATCCTCGGCGACTACAAGTCCGACCCCGACGCCGAACTCGAACGCCCGACGCGCTTCTCGCTCACCGACACCCGCACCGGTCAGCTCCGTCTCGTCGATCTCGGCACCTCGTACAGTTTCCGGTCCATCGAGCGTGGTCCCGGAGGTTCCGCGGTGATCCTGGGAACCGACGGCGCCCTGCACGTCTTCGACGTCAACACGGCCACGAAGACCGCCACCATCCCGGCGATCGGTGCGTGGACCGAACCGGACGAGTGGCAGTCCCCGATGCCGAACGTCGTCGTCCAGGAGGGCATCGCGTACGTCAGTGATCCGGCGGCGAAGAAGATCGTCGCCATCGATCTGAACAAGAACGAGAAGGTCGGTGAGGCGGAACTGCCGCACGAGACCATCGAACTCGCCGCCGTCACGGGCTGACCGGCAGTCCACGGAGACCTCGTCCCGCCGGCGTGTTCCCGATCCGGGATCGCGCGGGTGGTACGAGGTCTCTGCCTGTTTCGTAACATCCGTTCCGGTGGTGCGGCCACGACACCGCGCAGTACTCAGCCGAGGAACAGGGGTCCGGCGTCGTCAGCTCGCGGTACCCGGCCGACGGCCCGGAATAGGGACCAGACCGTCACCTGCGTGGCGGTCAACACCGGAACCCCGGCGGCCTGCACGAGGGCAGAGGTCAAGTGGTCGGTGTGCAGAGCAGTTTCCGGAAGTAGGACGACCCGCGCATCGGGATGAGCGGCCTTATCGACCAGGTCGATGATCCTGGCATCGCCCCACTCCGCCAGGTCACGATCGGTGCGAGCGTTCGCATCGACCCGGTGGATGACCGAAGTGCCGGACTTGGCGATGTGCTCGATGAATCGGTCGGTGAAATGCGGCGGGTACACCGAGGCGACGCTGACGGCAGTCGCCCCGAGATGGGCCAGTGCCTCCTGAAATCCACGCATCGTCGAGGTCGCGGCACACCGGGCTGTCGATTCGATGGTTGTCAGTTGTCGCCGGTGGGCACTCGGGCTGAGCATGAAACTCGCCGAGGTGACCGCCAATGCAACGGCGTCGAACCGGTCCGCAGAACCACTCAGCGCATCGGATATCGCGGAAGGATGACCGAGCCGGGCGACAGTGGCCGCCAGATCTCGGTCCGACATGCTGCCCAGTTCGAAATGCGTCTCTGCCGGCCACGGCAGCTCGACCACCTGCAGCGTCGACCGCGGTGAAGTTCGCCCCGCGAGGCTGGCGAAGTCGTGGACATCGGCGTTCGCAGTAGGGAAGAGCAGACCGAAGTCCGGGTCGGCGTTCGACATCTCGTCACCGTCGCACGACGCAGTCGGTTCCGTCGAGCGGGGCGTGGAACCCGTCGGTCCGATTCAGCCTAGGCTGCACGTATGAAAACGCCGTCGTGGGTGGAGCTCGCCGGTCGCAATGCGGCCGCCGAATCGGTGTATGTGGCCGGTACATTGGCGGTCCGCGAGTCGCCGGACGAGGAGATTGCCTTCGACTTTCAGCACGCCCCGGGCGGGAGATGGCGCGTCGAGAGGGCCGGCAGACCGATATACCTCGCGAATGGCCGGTCCTCGGTCGTTCGCGTCGACGATCACATGCAGCAGCTCGACGGCGACATCCGTATGGCACTTCTGGGTGCTCGGTTCAGCCCACTCGATCTGTTGGGCCCGGACTCCTTGTTGCACAAGATGAGTGCCGGGTTGGCGGCCGACGCGACGAGCCCTGAGGACATCGGCGGCCGGCCCGGGTGGTCGGTCCGACTCGTCGGGGCGGGCGCGGGCGCGGTCGTCCTGGTTTTCGACGACTCGACCGGCTTGCTGGTGCGGGTGGCGAACGACCGCGGCGACGTCCTGCTGCAGGTCGACAACCTCGCCGAACCGGAGACGCTGCCCGACGCACTCTTTGTGTGGGACGGGCCGATTCGCCCGGCCCCGTCGCCTCGCGATCGGCGTCGGAACACGGCAGACGACGACACCGAGCGCCTCGAGTACATGCGGGCCGTCGTCGCCGCGCAGGCAAGACCTCACGAGGTTCTGGCTGCTGTCACCGCTGCCGACGGCGAGGCCTCTGCCCGGGCGGCCGTGATTCGGCTTCTCGGCGTCACCGAGTTCGGCGCCGACGCGATCATGGCGACACCCATCGGTCGGTTCCGGGGTGATCACACGGCCGCCGACCGCCGGACCTTCGAGGTCCTGGAGGAGCGGCGCCGGTACTGATCACCGGTCCGGGCCAGCGCCCCGGCTAGCTTGTGGCCGACGGCCACCGATGGGCCAATGTCTCGCATATGGTGCGCTGTTCGCCTTCGTCCCGCGTGTGCATCAAAAGTCCCTCGACGGTGAACACGGCGATCGTCACCTCGGCGTCGACGGTCTCCGCAGGGACGCCTGCTGTTTCCAGCTCGGCACGGAACAAGGTGGCCGTGAGGAGGTGAAAATTGTTGTGCCACTCCGCTACTGCAGAGGAGTGTGGTACGCGAGAGTGCACTGTGGTCACCAGACCGCTCATCTCGGTCAATCGCCGCACGATCCACAACACCCGAGCGGCGATCGGCTCGTCTGCAATTGCCTGATACTGGGGCCAGACATCGGCCATGACGGCGGACACGACTGCAACGAGCACGTCATCCTTGTCATCGAAATACCAGTAGATGGTGTTGGGCGCCACCCCGGCTTCCTTCGCCAACCTGCTCATCGACGTCGCCTCATATCCGCCTTCGATGAACAGCCTCCGGGCGGCCGCGACGATCTCCTGGCGCTTCTCGTCGGCAGCCTGCGGCCTCTTGTTCCGCGCCACGGACACCACCTCCACACCACTTGGTCTTGAACGGCATTCAAGAAGCTGCTAGCTTGTTGAACGCCATTCAAGATACCTGATGGAGGTCCATCGATGACGCGTCAGTTCACCTACGTTCGATCCGATGTCACGTTCGAGTCCGGCGATGTCCAGTGCGCAGCCTGGCTCTACCGCCCGGATGGGGTCGTGAACCCGCCCATCGTCGTCCTCGCTCACGGTTTCGCCGCATTCCGCGAACTGAGGCTCGACGCCTACGCCGCACGGTTCGCGCAGGCCGGGTATGCCGCGCTTGTCTTCGACTACCGCCATTGGGGTGCCAGTGGCGGGTCGCCGCGTCGCATTCTCGACATCGGAAAACAGCTCAGTGACTGGGATGCCGCAATCGCCTACGTTCGGGGCCTGGAGGGCGTCGACACGCGGCGCGTGGTGGCGTGGGGGTCGTCTTTCGGCGGCGGCCACGTCCTGAAACTGGCTGCCCACGACCACGATGTGGTCGCCGCGATCGTCCAGGTTCCGCACGTGAGCGGCCCCGCGTCAGCGTTCTCCCAGTCTCCAACACTGGTGGCGCGACTGATCATCGCCGGGGCGCGTGATCAATTCCGGGCGTGGACGGGACGGACGCCCTACCGGATGGCCGCGATAGGGCGACCCGGCGACGTCGCGATGATGACCTCGCCAGGCGCTTACGAGCAAGTCGAACGCATGGGGGACATGCGTGAGGAACTGCTCGCCGAAAACGACGTCGCCGCCCGGATCGCACTGCGCGTGCCCTTCTACTCTCCCGGACGTCACGCAGCGGCGATCAACGTCCCAGTGCTGGTCCAACTGGCAGCGAAGGACGACGTCACGCCGATCGACAAAGCCCAGGCTGTAGCGCGCCGCATACCGAAAGGCGAGGTGCACACCTACGATTGTGGCCATTTCGAGCCCTACCTCGACCCGTACTTCGAGACCATCGTCGCCGACCAGCTCGACTTCCTGGACCGCCACGTTGGCGACCCGCGATGAGCGCACACCCTCCCCGCCGCACAGCTCTCGTCACGGGAGCCTCCGCCGGAATCGGAACCGCGTTCGCCCGACATCTCGCCGCCGAAGGCCACGACCTGATCCTGGTGGCGCGACGGGCAGGCCGGCTCGACGAGCTCGCAACCGAACTCCGTCAGCAACACGGCGTTCTCGCCGAGGTCATTGCGGCCGACTTGAGTGACCCGGCCGCTCCCGCCGCCGCGATCATCGATCGGGCGGACGAGCTGGGGATGCCGATCGACGTGCTGGTCAACAACGCAGGCCTGTCCTCGAGCACCAAGTTCTCCGAGACCCCATGGGAATCGGTTGCCGCCGAACTCCAGCTCATGGTCACGGCGGTGACCGAGCTGACCCATCGCGTGATACCCGACATGAAAGCACGGCGCTGGGGACGGATCGTGAACCTGTCGTCTCTCGCTGCGGTATCGCCCCGGGGGAGGGCCTGCTCTACACCGGGATCAAATCCTATGTGCTGAACATGTCCCAATCGCTGGATATGGAGCTCAAACCGCACGGCATTCATGTGACAGCACTGTGCCCGGGCTTCACGCACAGCGAGTTCCACGACGTCATGGGCACCCGCGACGCCGCGGACCGGTTGCCGGGATTCATGTGGCAGGAACCCGAAGATGTCGTCCGCGAAGGTTGGGCCGCGGTCAAGGCCGGAAAACCCGTCTGCATCCCCGGCGTCATCAACAAGGTGTCCGCGGCCGCGATGCGCCCCATCCCCGGACGTATCGGCTACCGCCTTGGGCGCACACTGAACCCGTTCAAGTAGCAGCAGACGAGTTCGTACGTTCTGTTGGGAGGCCGCTTCGTTGACCGCGGCGTGATGGTGTGCAGGGCGACTGCCCCGGACGTACTCCAACGTGAAGGCGTTTGTCAGACTGGGGTCGTGATCAGGCTTGGACTGACCGGTGGCATCGGCGCCGGCAAATCGACCGTGGCAAAGACGTTCGTCGAGCGGGGCGCGTACATCATCGACGCGGACAAGATCGCCCGGGAGGTGGTCGAGCCGGGGTCGGAGGGTCTGGCGGCGCTGGTCGAGGCGTTCGGGCCGGACATCCTGGCCACCGACGGGAGCCTCGACCGTCCGGCTCTCGCGGCGAAGGCCTTCGTCGACGACGAGTCGCGGCAGACCCTCAACGGCATCACCCACCCGCTCATCGGGGCGCGGACGCAAGCCTTGCTCGACGATGCGCCGGCGGACGCGATTGTGGTGCAGGACATTCCGTTGCTGGTGGAGAATCACACGGCGCCGTTCTTCCATCTGGTCGTCATCGTGTTCGCCGAAGCCGACGTGCGGTTGCACCGGTTGACGACGATGCGCGGTGTCGCCGAGGCCGACGCCCGCGCCCGCATCGCCGCGCAGGCGACCGACGAACAGCGTCGTGCCGTCGCCGACGTGTGGCTGGACAACTCCGGCGCCCCCGAGGATCTGGCGGCATCCGCGGCGCGGGTCTGGGATGAGCGTCTCGTGCCGCTCGAGATGAATGTCCGCCGTCGCCGGGTCGCCGATCCCGTCCCTGAACTCGTCGCGTCCGAACCCGATCCGCACGGTCCGTCCGCGCGTCTGGTCAATCGGCTGTGGGCGGTGGCCGGTGAACTGGCCACCGCCGTCGACGTCACCGACGCGGCAGCGGTCGAGTTGCAGGTGACGGCCCGTGATGCCGCTGCCGCCGAAGGCCTGGTCGACCGGTTGGCCGACGGTGGATTCGCGCCGGCCGGGCCGGATCTGTACGGCTCGTGCGACCCCGGCAGACCGGCCACGGTGCGAGTCGTCACCGGGTGAGAGGCGCGCGGCACAAAAACTGACTACAAACGTTGCCAAAATGCTTACGCGCGGTGCGGAGCGCTGCTAGCTTGTGAGTCGCACGCCTCCGCGGTGGTGGTGTGCTCGAGGACGAGCCCAGGAGTGGAGCACAGCATGGTCGGTCGGGGACGTAGGGGTCGCGCGCGGATTGTCGGCGGCGCAATAGCTTTCGGTGCGGTGACGTGCGCCGGTGTCGCACTGGCCGCGCCTGCCGAGGCGGCCCTGCAGGGCATCGCGGTGGACACCCTCCCGGGGTACGGGTCGTCGGCCAACGGCTCGTTCAACTACGGCGTGTACGGCGCAGGGTGTGCCTACGAGCTGTCCGTGCTCGTCGGTGACCCCGGCTCGGCGAAGTCGAATCTGAAGGTGACATCCGTCGGTGCCGGTCGCACGGTCACCATCTACGACCGGAAGCCCACGAGTGTCGAGGTCAGGCCGACGTGGCGCCCGTCGACACCGGGTCGATACGTGCTCAAGGCGACCCTCGACGGGGTGGAGAAGACGCGAGCGGTCACCGTCGGTACCGGCGTCCAGCTCCCGGACTTCATCCGCAACGGAGCCTGTTTCGTCCTTCCCACCTACTGAGACCTCTGAGGTCTGTCGAGATCTACCGGGCGCCGCCGCGGCGATGGTCGTGGTCGCTGAAGGCCACCACGCCGCCCGCCGCGGCGTCCAGCCAGGCCTGGACGTCGTTCCCGTGCTGGGCCGTACCGACGAGCGCGCGCGTGGCGATCTCGACGGCCTCGACGCACTGTGCGGTGTCGAGGAGCCCGTCCCGGTGCGCCTCGAGCAGTTCATCGGTGTCGAGCAGCACCGGCGGGGTGCCGGGTACGTCGACGAGATCGAGATACCAGTCCTCGGCGTACCACCTCCCGGCGTCGTCGGGGCCGGCGAAGCGGCCGACATCCAGATACAGGCGCTGACCCTCCCGGTAGCCGCCCTGATAGTGGAAGATGTTGGCGCGCAGTCCCAATGCGGGCAGGAGCCAGGATTCCAGGTGATCGAACCGCGGATGTCCGGGTGCGTGGCGCGACATGTACAGCCCGTAGTCGGTGACGCGGTACTCCTCGACCGGCCGGACGAACCCCTTGTTGTCCGTGTTCGTCATCCCGGGTACGTCGAAGACCTCCCGCTTGGGCGGGTGCACCGGGTGTGATGCGGGCACCGGCTCGGCCGCGCGTCCGCGATGGTTGGTCATGCACCGAATCTAGACAGAACGACCGACGATCTCAGGGTGAAAGCCCGAGTTCTCACCGATGTGCGAGGCGGGGCGGTCGGCGCAAGGTCGACAGATGACTTCCGTCGAAGCGACCCGTGGTCCCGCGCGCCGATTCACCGCACCGAAATCGTCTGCCAGGCGCGCGAGGCAGATGCTCCTGTGGATCCATGTGCTGTCCTCGGTCAGCTGGATGAGTCAGGCGCTCGCCCTGCTGGTGCTGATGCTGAATCCAGGGGAAGGCGGCGTCGTCGCGGCGCACGTCCTGGACACCACGGTGCTCGTCGTCTCGGCCAACCTGTCGGCGATGTCCGGGTTCCTCCTGTCGTCGACGACGCCCTGGGCTTCTTCGTGCACTGGTGGGTACTCGTGAAATTCGTGATCACGGTCGGGCAGCTCGTCGTCGGGATCGCGGTGCTCTCGCCCACGCTCGACGAGGCGACGCGATCCGGCGACGACGCAACGCCGGGTCTGCTGACCGCGACTGTCGTGATGGCGACGCTGATCGCATTCCAGGCCTGGCTGTCGATCGCCAAGCCGTGGCCGCGGGTGCCGCGCCGGACCCAGGGAAAGGCGCCGGTCCCGGGTACTGTCGTCCGGATCGCGGCGCCGGCGGCGCTCCTCGGCGACGTCGTCGTGTTCGTCTCCGTCGGCCAGCCGATCCCGCTCTGCTCGGTGGTCGTTCTCGTCGCCGCACTCATCGGGCGTCGGCGGGCGCATCGAGCGGGAACATCGTTGTCATAGGTCGCGTTTACCCTGGCACTATGGCTTTTGCAGCAGAACGCCCCGTCATCGCGCACTCGGAGTTCCGGCCGGTCGGCGAGATCGAACGGACCGAAGCCCGGCTGGAGGTCGTCAGCGAATACGAACCCGCCGGCGACCAGCCCGCCGCCATCAAAGATCTGACCCGCCGGATCAACGCGGGTGAGAAGGACATCGTGCTCCTCGGTGCCACCGGTACCGGAAAGTCGGCGACCACCGCCTGGCTGATCGAGCAGGTGCAGCGTCCCACCCTGGTCATGGCTCCGAACAAGACGCTCGCGGCGCAGTTGGCGAACGAACTGCGCGAGATGTTGCCCAACAACGCCGTCGAGTACTTCGTGTCGTACTACGACTACTACCAACCCGAGGCCTACATCGCGCAGACCGACACCTACATCGAGAAGGACTCGTCGATCAACGACGATGTCGAGCGTTTGCGTCACTCGGCGACGTCGAGCCTGCTGTCCCGGCGCGACGTCGTGGTGGTCGCCTCGGTGTCCTGTATCTACGGCCTCGGCACACCGCAGTCGTACCTCGACCGATCCGTCGAGGTGGAAGTGGGTCAGGAGATCGATCGCGATGCACTGCTGCGGCTTCTCGTCGACGTCCAGTACACGCGTAACGACATGTCGTTCACCCGCGGGAGTTTCCGTGTCCGTGGCGACACCGTCGAGATCATCCCGTCGTACGAGGAACTCGCCGTCCGCATCGAGTTCTTCGGCGACGAGGTCGAGTCGCTGTACTACCTGCACCCGCTGACCGGAGACGTCGTGCGCCAGGTCGACTCACTGCGCATCTTCCCGGCCACCCACTATGTCGCCGGGCCCGAACGCATGGAGAAGGCCATGGCGAGCATCGAGCGCGAACTCGAGGAACGGCTCGCCGATCTGGAGGGCAAGGGCAAACTGCTCGAAGCCCAGCGTCTACGGATGCGGACCACGTACGACCTCGAGATGATGCGCCAGGTCGGATTCTGCTCGGGCATCGAGAACTACTCTCGGCACATCGACGGACGCGCCGCCGGGAGCGCCCCGGCGACACTGATCGACTACTTCCCCGACGATTTCCTTCTCGTCATCGACGAGTCGCATGTGACCGTGCCCCAGATCGGCGGCATGTACGAGGGCGACATGTCGCGCAAGCGCAACCTCGTGGAGTACGGATTCCGCCTACCGTCGGCCGTCGACAACCGGCCGCTGACATGGGACGAGTTCGTGGATCGCATCGGACAGACCGTGTACTTGTCCGCCACCCCGGGGCCGTATGAGCTGGGCCAGTCCAACGGCGAGTTCGTCGAGCAGGTGATCCGCCCGACGGGTCTCGTCGATCCCCAGGTCGTTGTCAAACCCACCAAGGGCCAGATCGACGACCTGGTCCACGAGATCCGTGAGCGAACCGACCGTGACGAGCGCGTGCTGGTGACGACCCTGACCAAGAAGATGGCCGAGGACCTCACCGACTACCTGCTCGAACTCGGCATCCGGGTCCGCTATCTCCACTCGGAGGTCGACACCCTGCGCCGCGTCGAACTCCTGCGTCAGCTCCGATCGGGTGACTACGACGTCCTCGTCGGCATCAACCTGCTGCGCGAGGGCCTCGACCTCCCGGAGGTGTCCCTCGTCGCGATCCTCGACGCCGACAAGGAGGGTTTTCTCCGGAGCACCACCTCGCTCATCCAGACGATCGGTCGTGCGGCCCGCAACGTGTCCGGCGAAGTCCACATGTATGCGGACAAGATCACCGACTCGATGCGCAACGCGATCGACGAGACGGAGCGACGTCGCGAGAAGCAGATCGCGTACAACAAGGCGAACGGGATCGACCCCAAGCCGTTGCGCAAGAAGATCGCCGACATCCTCGACCAGGTCTACCGGGAGGCGGAAGACGAGACCGTTGCGGTCGGCGGTTCCGGACGGAACTCCAGCCGCGGACGCCGCGCCCAGGGCGAGGTCTCGAAGGCCGGCAGCTCGGGGGTCATCGAGAAGCGCGACGTCTCGCTGATGCCCCGGGCCGAACTCGCCGACCTCGTGTCTCAACTCACCGACCAGATGATGAGCGCTGCTCGGGACCTGCAGTTCGAACTCGCCGGGCGACTCCGCGACGAGATCGCCGATCTGAAGAAAGAGATGCGCGGGATGGACGCGGCCGGGATCAAGTAGACGCCTCACCGGTTCGCCCGCGCCGTGTGAACGGACAGCTGAGAGTGGTAGTGGCCCGAGGTGAGCGGACCGCCGTGATGCGCAGCTGATGTGCCGATCACCACGAACGGGGGACAGACACGTCCGTGGCAAACTAGTGTCCCGATGCAAGACCCCTGCAATTCGGGGATACGCGGTGACGCCTCGCTGATGGGCAGCGAGGCGATTTCATGTCGGGAGGTTGGGATGAGCTCTTACGAAACCGTCGTCGTCGGTACCGATGGCTCCGAGTCGTCGATGAAGGCTGTGGAACGTGCGGGTGCACTCGCGGGCGACGCTCAGTTGGTGATCGCGTGCGCGTACTTCCCGAACGAGCGCGGTGCCGGGGACGCGGCCGACGTCCTCAAGGACGAGGCATATCAGGTCACCGGGTCGACCCCGACCGAGGAGATCCTGCGGACCGCGAAGGAACGCGCCGCCAAGGCCGGTGCGACGAACGTGGTGCAGCGCCCGGTCAAGGGCGCTCCGGTCGACGCGCTCCTGCAACTGGTGAGCGACGTCAAGGCCGACCTCCTGGTCGTGGGCAACCGCGGCCTGAACTCGATCGCCGGCCGGCTTCTCGGATCGGTCCCCGCCGATGTCGCTCGCAAGTCGGCGTGCGACGTCCTGATCGTGCACACCACCGGGTAGTCGCCGGGAGTCGCCGCGCAGTCGTGCTGCGGCCCACCGATCTCGAGGGCCGATCGATCTGCGTGGCTCATCGACAGGTGTCCCCGCCTCAGCGGGCGGCCGGAAAAGGTCCGGCACGTCCGAGGAGTGCGGGGACATCCTTGTCGAGGGCTGTGCCCAGCCATTGTGCGGCGTCGACCAACTGTCGCATGTCGACGCCGGTGCTGACATCTGATCGATCCAGTGCGTAGACGAGATCCTCGGACGCGATGTTGCCGGTGGCCGCAGGCGCGAACGGGCACCCGCCGAAGCCGCCGATGCTCGCGTCGAGCGCGCGCGCACCCGAATCGAGTGCGGTAAGCGCGTTCGCATAGCCGGTGTTCCGCGTGTTGTGGAAGTGCCAGCGTTGCGGGATGCCGGGAGCTCGTTCGGCGGTCCGTCTGGCGAGGTCGCGAACCTGTGCCGGCACCCCGACGCCGATCGTGTCGGCGAGCGCGATCTCGTCCGGTGCGGCCTGATCGGTCAGCCGGGCCACGATGTCGGAGACCCAGCCCGGACTGACCTCGCCGGTGAACGGGCAGCCGAACGCCACCGCTATGGTCACCGTCGACGCGATCCCGGCCGCGCGCGCGTCCCGGACGACGTCGACGGCTGCCGCGACGGTGTCCTCGACGCTGCAGCCCTGGTTCCGTCGACTGAACTCCTCGGTGGCCACGACCACCGCGTTCACCTCGTCGACCGCGGATGCGAGGGCGCGGTCGAGACCACGACGGTTGAGGACGAGCCCGATATAGGAGACGCCATCCACGCGGGGCACCCGGTCCATGACCTCCTCGGCACCGGCCATCTGCGGAACCCGCCTGGGGTTGACGAAGCTGACCGCCTCGATGCGGCGCACGCCGGCGTCCACGGCCCGGCTGATGAAATCGACCTTCTGGTCGATCGAGAGCAGCGCCTGTTCGTTCTGCAACCCGTCCCGCGGCCCGACCTCGATCACCTGCACGTCTGACATGAGTTCGATCTTGCCCGTTCCGCCTCCACGACTCCACGGGGGTCTCGTTCGGCGCCGGGCGCAATTCGGCCCGCTCGCTTCGCTCCCGGCGCCGGGCGCAATTCGGCCCGCTCGCTTCGCTCCCGGCGCCGGGCCCCATTCGGCCCGCTCGCTTCGCTCCCGGCGCCGGCGACGCCATGTCCGGTATGTCGTTCCATCCCTCTGTCGGTCGAACGACCGAATCTCGGGGGTCTCGAACCGCCTCAGACGGTACGGGAGTGGCCAGTGTGACCCTGCTGGACTCGGGTGATCCCATCTGTCACATATGCTTTCGACTTCTTTTGTTCTCACGAACCACCCGAAGATGCGGGATGTATCACTTTCGGAAGCCGATGCGATGTACCGCGTATGATTCGTTGCTGTTCGACGATCGCTGCGGGGGGACGCGGGGGCGTCTTCGTCGAGCGACCCAATCGGCGAAACCGACGTCGGACGAGGCATGGATGACACTGCGTCCCACCGAGATGGGACTGGGGGGCACAGGCGCCCGGGGACACCCCGAGCGCCTCGAGGGGCGGACCTGCTGGGTCGACCGCGGCGCAACGTGCGATGTGGTTTGCCGAGAACCTCGTCGACGACCACTCGGTCACGGTCGCGCACTACCTCGACATCGTCGACGACGGGCGCCCGTTCGATCGGGACTTGTTCCGTCGTGGCGTTCTCGAAGCGGCGCGTGACCTCCAGACGGCGTACACCCGCGTGATCGAGGTCGACGGCACGCCCCAGCAGTACATCGACTTCTCCGTTCCGTTCGACGTCGTCGACGTCGACCTGCGGTCCGATCCGGATCCCGAAGCGGCGGCCGAGGACTGGATGCGCGCTGACCATCAGCGGACTGTGGACCTGCTCGCCGACCCGGTCGCCGTCGCCGCCTTCATCCGGATCGCCGACGATCGCACGTACTGGTACATGCGCGGGCACCACATCGCGTTCGACGGGTACGGCGCGCTGATGTGCCTCCACGAGGCGGTGGCTCGGTACAACCGGCATCGTGAGCCCGGCGGCGACGATCCCGGCAACATGGCATCGTCAGGGACCGGTCGCCGTCCGGTGCGGCGTGCCAGCGTCGCCGAGGTCGTCGCCGACGACGCCGCGTACCGCGAGAGCACCAGGTTCGAGAAGGACCGCGAGTTCTGGCGCGAACGCGCCGCCGGACTCCCCGAGCGGGTCACCCTGGCGGCCCATCCCGCGACGACGGGCGTCTGCAACGAGACGATCGTCTCCGCTGGAATGCTCGGCCCCGAGCTGGACGAGGCACTGCGTCGGTGTGCCCGGGACCTCGACGCCTCGGTTGCCGCGATCCTCACCGCCGCATTCGCCGCATTCCTCGCCCGTATGTCCGGAAGCGACGACATCGTCCTCAGCCTGCCGGTGACCGCGCGTACGACGGCGCGGATCCGGCACTCGGCCGGGATGGTCTCGAACATGCTGCCCCTGCGGGTGGACGGAATCGCCTCGGCGACGTGTGCCGACGTCGTCTCGGCCGTGACCGCGGAGATCACCGCGGGTCTCCGCCATCAGCGCTACCGGTCCGAGGACATCAGGGCGGCAGCCGGTTTCGGCGACACCCTCGGCACGACATTCGGGCCACTGGTCAACCTGCTGCTGTTCGACAAGCCGATCGTCATCGACGGCGCCCGGGTGCGCTATCACATGTTGTCCGCCGGGATGGTCGAGGACCTCGTGATGAACGTCTTCGCGGCCGGTCCGGACGCGCCGCTGGAAGTGGGCCTGCACGCGAACCCCGCCCTGTACGAGTCGGCCGAACTGAACCTGCACCGGGAACGCCTGCTGAACCTGCTCACACAGTTCGTGGCCGGGCCGAACCGGCCCGTCGCAGACCTCGACCTCCTGATGGTCGGGGAGTCGGCGACGCTGGACGACCTGGGGTCCGGCGGACCGGCCGTCGGCGTGGACGGTGAACACGTCCTGGACGCCTTCGATCGCCAGGTCGCTTCGACGCCGGACGCACCCGCGGTGACCTTCGGCGACACCACCCTCACATATCGCGAGTTCGCGTGGGCCTCCGCGAGATTCGCGGATCGGTTCGCGAGTCTGGGCGTGCGCCGTGGTGATCGGGTCGTCGTGGCGCTGGACCGGTCGATCGAGCAGGTGTGCGCCGTCTACGCCGCGATCGGGCTGGGTGCGGCCTATGTGCCTGTCGATCCCGCCGAACCGGAGGAGCGTCGACGGGCGATCACCGCCGCGGTGGATCCGGGTCTGGTCGTCGACGCGCGGTTCGTCGCCGACCTCCACGCCGACCTCGTCTCACCGGACCCTGTTCCGGCCGCACCGCCGCACCGAGATCGGCAGGCGCCGGCGGGTTTGGCGGCCTATGTCATCTTCACCTCGGGGTCGACCGGGACTCCCAAGGGCGTCGAGGTCGGTCACCGGGCGATAGAGCAGCGCCTCGCGTGGATGCAGCATGATCACCCGATCACCGCCGGGGATGCCGTGCTGTACAAGACACCGGCGACCTTCGATGTGTCGGTCTGGGAGTTGCTGTGGCCGTTGCGCGTCGGGGCGCGGATGGTGATCGCGGCGCCGGGCGGGCACCGCGACCCCGACTATCTCCGCGACCTCATCGAGCGTTCCCGCGTCACCGTCCTGCACTTCGTGCCGTCCATGCTCGACGCATACCTCGACGTGGTGCTCGGACGGGACCCTGCCGGTCCGGAGGCCGACGGGCGCCGGGTGATCGGCGATTCCGGCCCGCGCGACGCAGCGCACGAACGGATCTCGTTGCCCGATCATGTGCGCTGGTTGTTCACCTCCGGGGAGGCGTTGCCTGCCCGGCTCGCCCAGCGCGTGCGGTCGACCAGCCGCGCCGGACTCGTGAATCTGTACGGACCGACCGAGGCCGCGATCGACGTGACCGCCCAGCGGATCACGACCGATGGGGTCGTCGTTCCGATCGGTCGGCCGGTGCCGGGCACGGTGGTGCGGGTCCTCGACGGCCGTCTGCGTCCGGTCCCGGTCGGAGTCGCCGGCGAGTTGCACCTGGTGGGGGATCAACTGGCGAACTGTTATGTCGGCGCACCGGGTCAGACGTCGACCAGGTTCGTGGCCGATCCACAGGGCCTCGCGGGTGCTCGGATGTACCGCACCGGTGACCTGGTCCGGTGGACCGGCGACGGAGAGCTGGAGTATCTGGGGCGGACCGATCAACAGATCAAGATCCGGGGTCAGCGTGTGGAACCCGGCGAGGTCGAGGCGGTGATCGCCGCGATACCGGGCATCGACGCGGTGGCGGTCGTCGCACGCCGCGACCTCGGACCCGCGCCGGTCCTGGTGGCCTATATCCGCGCTCGCGGGGATCAGTTGGCGGGCAACGACTCCCACGCTGCCAACGGCCTCGGGGATGTCGGCGGTGTGGTGGATGCCGAGGTCGTGCGCGCACACTGCCGCCGTCGGCTTCCCGGCCACATGGTGCCCCACGGGGTGGTCGTGCTCGATTCGTTTCCCACCACCAGATCGGGAAAACTGGACCAGCGCGCCCTTCCGGCGCCGGAACTCGGTTCCGTCGCAACGAGTTTCCGGCCACCGCACACGCCTGCCGAGCGGGCGATCGTGGCGCTCGTGGAGGAGGGGCTCGACCGCGACGGGGTCAGCGTCTCGGACAACTTGTTCGCGTTGGGTTCCGACTCGCTGCTTGCCGCCCGGATGGTGTCCCGCGCACGCGTCGATCACGGGCTCGGGATCGCGCTGACCGATGTCTTCGAGGCGGTCGATCTCGCCGATCTCGCCTCGCGTGCGGTGGCGATCCCGGAGTCCGGCCAGGCCACCTCACGCCCGTCACGTCCGCTGCGTCCGGCACGAATTCCGCTGTCGCAGGCGCAGACCCGACTGTGGTTCATCAACCGGATGTCGCCGGCCGACTCGACCTACAACATGTCCGGGGCGCTGCGCCTGACGCATCCGGTCGACGCCGACGTGCTGCATCGGGCCGTCCTGGATGTCGTGAACCGACACGAGATCCTGCGCACGGTGTTCCCCGTCGTGGACGGGGAACCGGAGCAGCTGATCCTGGACCCGAAGGTGGCCGCCGATCTCCTCGGGAGCGGAGCGAGCGGGACGGGTGTCGACGGGAGGGACCTCGCAGCCGCGATCTCCGCGATCACGGACGTGGGATTCGACCTCGCCGAGCAGATCCCGTTCCGCTACCGGCTGGTGACGGGTCATCCCGACGGCGACGCCATCGTGCTGGTCCTGCACCACATCGCGGCCGATGGGCAGTCGCTCCGGCCGCTGCTGCGCGATCTGATGACCGCCTACGACTGTCGGCGCGCGGGCGAGGAGCCGGATTTCCCGCCGTTGCCGATGCAGTACGCGGATGTCGCCGTCGAGCGTGCCGAGACCCTCGGTACACCGGAGTCGCCGTCGCCGTTCCTGGTCGAGGGGCTGGAGTTCTGGCGTGCGGAGTTGCGTGGGGCGCCGGATCTGTTGCAGTTGCCCACCGACCGGCCGCGGCCGCGGGTGATGTCGAGTGGTGGGGCCCACGTGGACATAGTGCTCGGCCCCGATCTTACCGCCGGGATCCGGCGGCTTGCGATGTCGTTGTCGGCCACCCCGTTCGCGGTGTTCCAGTCGGCCCTGGCGATCACGCTGGGCCGGCTGGCCGCCACCGACGACGTGAGTATCGGCACCGCTGTCGCCGGTCGCGACGACCCGGAGGTCGCCGACCTGGTCGGCATGTTCGTCAACACCGTCGTCCTGCGCACGACGCTGCATCCGGGGGACACCGTCGCCGAGTTCGTCACCGCCGCGCATCGCCGCTGCGCCCGCGCGATGAGTTGCGCCGACGTCCCGTTCGAGCGCGTGGTGGACGCGGTCGCGCCGCATCGGTCTCCGGCGCACTCGCCGCTGTTCCAGGTCGCGCTGACGGTGCAGCCCGACCAGCTGGCCGAGCTCGCGCGCTGGACCGGGTCCGCGGAGGTTCTCGATGCGCGGGTGCCGTCGGCGAAGTATGACGTGACCGTCTCGGTGACCGATCACACCGACCGCTACGACGTCGAATTCGCCTATGCCACCGATCTCTTCGACGCCACCACGGTGCGGGAGATGGCGGGACGGCTGGAGTTCGTCCTGCAGCAGATGGTGCGCGGATCGTCGCGGACGATCGGTTCGATCGACCTGTTGCGGCCGGACGAGACGCGCCTCCTGGCGTCGCCGGCCCGGGGCGCGCGTGCGGAACAGACACTCGCCGGTCTGCTGGCGCGCGGCCTCGCCCGCGCGGACCCCGGCGCACCGGCCCTCGTCGGCGACAGTGCGTTGCGCTGGTCGGAAGTCGCGACCACCACCCATCAGATCGCCCGCGTCCTGATCGAGCGTGGCATCGGTCCGGGTGACGTCGTCGCCGTGAGCATTCCGCGATCACACCGGTCCGTCCTGGCCGTGCTGGGGGTGGCCGCGAGCGGAGCCGCCTTCGTGATGATCGACCCCCGTCTGCCCGTCGCGCGCCGAGCCGCGATGCTCGCCGACAGCGGGGCGGTGCTGCTGATCACGACGGATTCGGCCGCCACGGATGAGGGCATTACACCCGGTAGCGGGTCATCGGAGACCCGTTCCACGGTCGCACAGCTCGTCCTCGACGACCTCGAGGTCGATCTGGGCATCGCGGGTCGGCCGACGCACCCGGTGGCCGATGCCGAGAGGGTCCGGCCGATCTCCCTCGACGACGTCGCATATCTCCAGTTCACCTCTGGGTCCACCGGTCGGCCGAAGGCCGCCACATTGACACACGCCGGGTTCGCCGAGCTGGTCGCCGAACAACAGCACCGGCTGGGTGCGGCCCCGGATTCGCGCATACTGCACGTCGCCGCACCGGGATTCGATGTGGCGGTCTGGGAGATCGTGTTCGCGGTGTGTTCGGGGGCCCAGCTGGTGATCAGCCCACCCGATGTGTTCGCCGGACCCGAACTCGAGAACGTCATCGCCCGGCATCGGGTCACGCACACGATCATGACGCCCACCGCGCTCGCCACCCTCGATCCCGCAGCGGTGCCCGAACTCTCGGTCGTGATGGTGGCGGGTGAGGCCTGCCCGCCGGAGCTGGTCGCCAAATGGGACTCGGCGGGTCGCCCGCTGCTGAATCTGTACGGCCCCAGCGAGACCACCATCTGGGCCACCGCCTCCGCGCCCCTGCGGCCGGCGGAGCCGGTCACGATCGGCGGTCCGATCTCCGGAGTCGGCGTCAAGATCCTCGACGGGGGTCTTCGCCCGGTTCCGAACGGTGTCCTGGGTGAGCTGTATCTGTCCGGACGGGCGCTCGGGCGCGGCTATCACGGTCGTCCCGGATTGACGGCGGCCCGGTTCGTCGCCGATCCGTTCGACGTCGGGGGCCGGATGTATCGCACCGGCGACCTCGTCACGAGGACGCCGTCCGGTGACATCGTCTATCACGGCCGCAACGACTTCCAGATCAAGATCCGCGGGATGCGGGTCGAACCCGGTGAGGTCGACGGGGTTCTCGCGAGCCATCCCGACGTAGAGAGCGCGGTCACCGTCGGCACATCGACGCCGGCGGGGGAGACGGTCCTGGTGTCGTACGTGACCGCTCCGGCCGATCAAGTGCCGGCACCCGAGCACATCCTCGACCACGCTGCCGCCCGTCTGCCCGCACACCTCGTGCCGCACACCGTGGTGGTGCTCGACGAGCTGCCGATGACCCGCACAGGCAAGGTCGACCGCCGCGCTCTGCCCGCGGTGGAGATCTCGCCCGCACGTGAGTATGTCGCGCCCCGCAGCCGGCTCGAAGGCATCGTGGCCCAGATCTTCGCCGACGTGCTCGGGGTGCGACAGGTCAGCGTTCACGACGGGTTCTTCGAACTCGGCGGCAGCTCGCTGTCGGCGACCAAGGTCGCCTATCGCGTCGAACAGCACATCGGACGCCGCGTACCGATGTCGCTGCTCTTCGAGAATCCCACCGTGGCGGATTTCGTGGCCGCGGTGGCGACGGCCGACCAGGCGGTGGCCGGGCGCATGCTGACACCGCGCGAACGCACCCACGTCGTCGACCTCACCGGGGTCCAACGCGGGCTGTGGTCCATCAACCAGACCGATCCGACGTCACCCGCGTACAACGTCGGCCTGACCCTGGAACTCGACGGCCGATTGGACGTCCCCGCCCTCACCGGCGCGGTGGGCGATCTCGTCGCCCGCCACGAGTCGCTGCGGACCCGCTATCCGCTGCACGACGGTGCGCCGGTACAACTGATCATCCCCGCCGCGGATGCCGTGCACGTGTTGCGGATTCCGCTGGTCGATCTCGCCGGGGACCGGCTCGAGACCACCTCCGGGGACCGGGTGGCCGCCGAGGTGGCCGGGGTCGTCGACGCCGGTTTCGATCTGACCGGACCGCCGGCCGTCCGTGCGACGATCCTGCGACTGAGCGCCGACCGACACGTGCTGGTGTTCGTCGTGCACCACATCAACGCCGACGGTGGATCGCTCGGCCCGCTCGCTCGGGACCTCGCCGAGTTCTACGCCGCCCGGATCGCGGGCAAGCCAGGACCGCGCAGTGCCGCCGGGCAGCGAGTGCAGTTCGCGGACTACGCGATCTGGCATGCTGAGCGCCTCCAGACCACCCGACCCGACGGAGTCACCGAACGACAGCGTCAACTCGAGTACTGGGGACGGCGTCTCGACCGGGTGGGGGAGCCGGCGACGATCCCGACGGACCGTCCGCGGCCCGTCGAGCCGCGTCACCTCGGTGGCGTCGTCGATCTCCACATCCCGTCGTCGACCGCGACGATGATCCGACAGATGGCGCGGGTGGGTAACACGACCCAGTTCGCCGTCCTGCATGCGGCGCTCGCCGTCCTGATCGGACGACTGGCGGGCAGCGACGACGTCGTCATCGGCACGCCGTTCGCCGGCCGGGACGATCCCGCCCTGACCGACATGGTGGGAATGCTCGCCACCACGGTGCCACTGCGTACGCAGCTGCTCCTCGACGAGCCGTTCGCGGACCTGTTGCGACGCGTACACACCGACGATTTCGCCGACCTGGGGCACACCGACGTGTCCTTCGACGAGATCGTCGATCACCTCGCCCGCGCCGACCGCGGGTCGGTCCGTCGCGGACGCCGCAATCCGCTGTTCTCGGTGATGATCGCCTACCAGAACCTCGAATTCCCGGACGTCGAACTCGACGGCCTGCACGTCCGCCCGCGGCTGCCCTCGTCGTTCCCCGCCAAGGTCGATCTCGAGGTCATGCTCTACCCGGGTGACCCCGACGGCGTCGACCGGAACGGGGCCCTGGGCGGGCAGATCGCCTTCGACACCGATCTGTTCGACCCCGACACCGTGGCCTTGTTCGCCGATCGGTACCGAAACCTGCTGGCCGACATCGTGACACGGCCGGACACCGCGGTCGGGGATCTCGCGCTCTGGGAGGAGGGGACCGCCGCGGACCACCGGGGAACCGAGGACGCGCGGCCGCTGCACGACATCGTGTCGGCGGTCGCGGCGGTCGCGCCCGACACCGTCATCGGCGTCGCGGGGGCGCCGACGGTGACCTTCGCCGACCTCGAGGCGACGGCTGTCGCGATGTCGATCTCGGTTCCCGACGACGATCCGGCGGAGGCGCTGACCATCGCCGTGGCAACTCTTCTCGCCGATGCCGACCGGTCCATCGACGACGTCTTCGAGAGTGTACGAACCGCCGCCGAGGCCGTGTTGCATCTCGACACCGATTCCGGAACGGGTGCGGTCCCGCGAAATCGTGTGGGACCCGCGTGACGTCGGACGCCTCGATTCCCCGCGCCTCGACGGTGCCCGCCCCATCGTCGCCGCACCGCCCCTCGGCGCTACGGTCACTCGCGCTCGCCGCCACCCACGCGGGCGACGACCAGGCCATGACCGGTGCGGCGGGGCCGGTGTCCTTCCGCGCCCTCCATCGACGGGTGTCGGCGTCGGCCATCACCCTGGCCGAGCGCGGCGTCGCGTCCGACGCCGCGCTGCGTGCGACGGTGACGGCGTTGATGCCGCGCGCAGGGCTGAGTGGGTCGCAGCTCGCTGCGGCTGCCACCGAGATCGTCGAAGAACTCGATCGGCGCTTCGCCGAGGTACTCGGCGCCGGCGACCGCGAGTCGCTGCCGGGACTCTTCCGGATCGCCGCACGCCGCCGTGCCGACGCCGTCGCCATCACCGACCTCGACGGCGCGACGCTCACCTACCGTGACCTCGACGGGCGATCGGAACAGATGGCCCACGCCCTCGTTGCCCGCGGCGCGGGACCGGAGACCCTCGTCGGCGTCGCGCTGCCGCGGTCGGTCGACCTCGTCGTGGTGTTGGTGGCGGTCCTCAAGACCGGCGCCGCCTATCTGCCCCTCGATCGCACCCATCCGGTCGCGCGCCTGACCGGCATCGTCGAGGACGCGTCACCTGTCGTCGTCCTGGCCGAGGCCGAGACCGTCGAGGCCTGGGCCGAGATGGACGTGCCGCTGTGCACTCCGCAGGACTTGACGGCGCAGTACGAGATCGCCGCCGACGGCACGCCGCCCCCGCCGCTGCCGGAACACGTGGGCGCGCATACGAGCGCCTACGTGATGTACACCTCCGGGTCCACCGGGCGACCCAAGGGTGTCGTCGTCACCCACGACAACGTGGTGGCGCTGCTGACGGCACTCGACGCCGTCGTGGAGAGCACGCCCGACGACGTGTGGTCGCTGTTCCACTCCTACGCATTCGACGTGTCGGTGGGTGAGATCTGGGCTGCCCTGCGCGCGGGCGGGCGCCTGCTCGTGCTCGATCACGCGACCACACGCGCCCCCGACGACGTGGTCGAGGCCTTCGACCGGCACGGGGTGACGATCGTCAACTTCACCCCGTCGTCGTTCTATCAGTTCGCCGCGGCCGTCCGGCCGCCCCACGGCCGCCGGTTGCCCGACTCCGTTCGGCGAGTGCATTTCTCGGGAGAGCTGCTCGACTACGAGCAGGTCCGGAAGTGGCAGTCGGACCGGGAGACAGACGGGTCGGCGACCCGTTCGGGCGCCGACGTCGCGGGTCCGCAACTCAACAACATGTACGGTCCGACCGAGACGACCGTCTACATGACCCGCCGCGAACTGACGCGCGCCTTCGTCGACGAGGCGACCGCCTCCGACATCGGGACCTCACTGCTCGGTTCGCGTGTACACGTGCTCGACGGCCGGCTGGCACGCGTGCCCGACGGGGTGCCCGGTGAACTGTACGTCTCGGGTGCGCAGGTCACCCGCGGGTTCCTGAACCGGCACGGTCAGACGTCCACCCGGTACGTGGCCGACCCGTTCGGTCCGCCGGGCAGCCGGATGTATCGCACCGGCGACGTCGGGGTGTCCCGTAACGGGTCCATCGAATTCGTGGGACGACGCGATGGCCAGGTGAAGCTCCGCGGCTTCCGCATCGAGCTCGGCGAGGTGGAGTCGGCCATGTCGGGGCTCGCCGGTGTCGACGCCGCGGGAGCGGACATCCGCACCCTCGGCGACACCGAGCATCTCGTCGGTTACCTCGTCGCCACCGACGGGGTCGGTGATCCGGTCGCCACCGACGGGGTCGGCCTGGCGGCGAACGAGATTCGCACACTCCTGGCGACCGCGGTGCCCGACTACATGGTGCCGACGCGATACGTCTGGCTCCCGCGGCTCCCGCTCACCGTGAACGGCAAGCTCGATCGCGGCGCCCTGCCCGACCCGGTGGTGTCCGGGAACTCGCCGGCGGTCGCCGAACCGCCCGCCACCGCCACCGAGACGGCGCTGGCCGCGATCGTCGCCGAGATCCTGGGTGTCGGCGACGTCGGGGTCACCACGTCGCTGTTCGATCTCGGCGGCAACTCGCTCACCGTGACGCGGGTGGCTGCCCGGGCAGCCGAGCGATTCGACACCACCGTCTCCGCGCGTGCCGTGTTCGCCGACCCCACCGTTCGAGGTCTGGCATCGATCATCGACGGGCAGGACGGCGGGGACCCTGATCGGACGGGCGTCCCCGCGCGGCATGTGCCCCTGCGCCGGGTCGACCGCGACGGCGTGCTGCCGTTGTCGCCCGCGCAGCGTCGCATCTGGTTCCTGGAGACGCTCGACCCGGGCGGCGCCGGCTATCTGATCCCGGCGGTCCTCCGCCTGAGCGCCGCGCCGACGCCGAGTCGCGACGGCGGTCACCGGGCCCCGGACCCGGCGGTCGTCGCTGCCGCACTCGAGGATCTGCTTGCGCGCCACGAGGTCCTGCGCACGCGATTCGTGTCGGTGGACGGTGTTCCCGAACAGGTGATCGCCTCGGCCGGCGACCCCCGGCACGACGTCCGGGTGGCGCCCCCGATCGACATGCGCGGCGCGGACGAGGCCGATCTCTCGGCCACCATCGCCGAGATCACCACTCGTGGTTTCGATCTCGAGACCGCCGCGCCGGTCCGGGCGCGTCTGCTCCGCGTCGCCGACGACGACGCGATCCTGGTCCTGGTGGTGCACCACATCATCAGCGACGGCGGTTCGGTCGCGCCGATGGTCACCGACTTCATGGCCGCCTACGAAGCGCGTCAGGCCGGCCGGGAACCCGGCTGGGCGCCGCTGCCGGTCCACTACGTCGACTACGCGGTGTGGCAGCACGACAAGCTCGGGGACGCCGCCGATCCCACGTCCCTCGCCGCACGCCAGCTCGACTATTGGCGGACCCGCCTCGCGGGTGCACCGGAACTCGTCGAACTCCCGGTGGACCGACCGCGTGCCCCGGTCCGCGACGACACCGGGGCCGAACTGTCCTCGGTGTTCGACGCGGCCACCTGGAACGCGTTGAGAGAGCTAGCCGGACGGCACGGGGCGACGATGTTCATGGTCGTCCACGCACTGCTCGCGGTCACTCTCGTCAGGTCCGGCGCGGACGAGGACGTCGTCATCGGGACTCCGGTGGCCGGGCGAGGCGAGCGCGATCTGGACGCACTGATCGGGATGTTCGTCAACACGCTGGCGTTGCGAAGCCGGGTGCGTCGCGACGCCGCTTTCGCCGATCTCCTGGACGACATCCGCGACATCGACGTGGCCGCACTCGATCACGCCGATCTCCCGTTCGAGACCGTGGTCGACGAGGTCGTCGCAGGACGCAACACCGCACATCCACCCCTTGTCCAGGTTGCCCTCGCGTTCCAGAACGCCTCCCGGCCCGAGGTCGAGTTGCCAGGTCTCGTCGTCGCCGAGATCGAGGCCCCGGTCACCACGGCCAAGGTCGACCTGCAGGTCACCGTCCTCGATGAGCCGGGCCGCCCCGCCGACGCCGACACCCGCGTGATCGCGACCTACGCCACCGCGTTGTTCGACGCCGACACCGTGGACGCGTTCCTTCGTCGGATGGTCACCATCGCGCGAGCGGTCGCGGTCGACCCACACACGCCGGTCGGCGACCTGCCCACCGGCGACGACGACTCGGGCTCGGTGGTCGCATCCCCGGGAATCGCGTCGTCGAGGGCGACCTTGGCCGACCTGCTGGACGCGGCGATCTCCGCCAACCCCGACGGCATCGCGGTCACCGAGAACGGGCGGCATCTGACCTACGCCGAGCTCGACGTCCGGACCCGGCGGCTGGCCGGTGTGCTCGGCGCCCGTGGTGCCGGGCCGGGGTCCGTCATCGCCTTGGCCATCCCGAGATCGCTCGAGGGCACGGTGGGGTTCTGGGCCGTCGCACGCACGGGCGCAGCCGTGGCGCCCGTCGACCCCGCCCTGCCGGGCGAGCGTCTGCGACACATGCTGGACACCGTCGACTCACGTCTCGGGGTCGCCTCGGCCGCTGTGGTCGCCGGACTGGAGCCCGCGGTGGAGTGGGTCGTCGCCGACAACCACACTTGTGACGACGTGACCGGGAGCGGCGAGACAGGCGTCGAGACGGCCGCCCGACACCCGCGAACCGATGAGATCGCCTACGTCATCTTCACCTCCGGGTCGACGGGACGGCCGAAAGGGGTCGCGGTCACACACCGTGGGCTGGCCGACCTGGTCGCCGACGCCCGCGTCAGATTCGACCTCACGCCCGCGGCCCGCGTACTCCGCTTCGCCGCACCGGGTTTCGACGCCGCTGTCTTCGAGACACTGGTCGCGGTGGCAGCCGCGTCGACGATGGTGGTGGTACCGGACGGGGTGACCGGCGGCGTCGAGCTCGCGGCGACCCTGCGCCGGGAACGCGTCACGCACGCGACGATCACCCCGACCGCACTGGCCACCGTGTCCGATGCGCTCTCCGAGCCGGTGTCCGATGGGCTCTCCGAGCCGGGATCCGACGATCCGGGATCGGGCACGCGCGCGGCGGGATTCCCGGATCTCGAGGTCATCTCCGTCGCCGGTGACGTCTGTTCGCCCGAACTGGTCCGGACCTGGTCACCCGGACGCTCGATGCGAAACCTCTATGGCCCCACCGAGGCCACCATCTGGGCCACCTCGTCGGGGCCGATGCGTCCGGATTCGGCGGTCACCATCGGCGGTCCGATCGCCGGGATCACCGCCGCGGTGCTCGACCCGCGACTTCATCCCGTCCCGGCAGGCGTGACCGGCGAGCTGTATCTGGCCGGTCCCGCGCTCGCGGCCGGCTACGTCGGCCAAGCGGCGCTGACCGCCGAACGGTTCGTCGCCGCCCCGTTCCCGACCACCGCGTCCGGCGCGCCGGGGGAGCGCATGTACCGCACCGGGGACATCGTCCGGTGGCGCCGACGGAACGGTCGGTGGTCACTGGACTTCTTGGGCCGCACCGACTTCCAGGTCAAGATCCGTGGGTTCCGGATCGAGCTCGGCGAGATCGACGCCGTCCTCGGGGAGCATCACGCGGTGGACTTCTCGACGACCGCCGGCATCGAGCACCCGACATCGGGCGAGACGGTCCTGGTGTCCTGGGTGCACGGCGTCGCCGGTGTGGCACCCGACACCGACGACGTGGCCGCCCACGCGGCCCGTCGACTACCCGCCCACATGATGCCCGCCGTCATCGTGCCGATCGGCGAGATCCCGCTGACGGCCACCGGAAAGCTCGACACCGGGGCGCTGCCCACGCCGCGTTTCGGCGGCGACGTCCACGTCTCGCCGGAGACGGAGACCGAGCAGACGGTCGCGGCCGTCTACGCCCAGGTACTGGGACTCGACCCCGCGGAAGAGGTGTCGGCCGAGGCGTCCTTCTTCGCACTCGGAGGCACGTCGCTGTCGGCGACCCGGGTCGTGGCACGCCTGGGTGTCGCTTCCGGCGTGGAGATCCCGGTGCGCGCGCTGTTCGAGACCCCGACCGTGCGCGCGCTGGCCGCTGCCGTCGACGCCGGCACACACGGCCGCGGCGGCGACCTGCCGGCACTCGAGGCGGTCCGCAGGCCCGACCCGGTGCCCCTGTCGTACGCGCAGCGCCGGATGTGGTTCCTCAACCAGTTCGATCCGGACTCGACCGCCTACGTGATCCCGATCGTGGTCCGCGTGCGCGGCGACCTCGACGTGCCCGCGATGCGCTCGGCGATCCTCGACGTCGTCGACCGGCACGAGGTGCTGCGCACGATCTACCCGACGGTGTCATCCGACGATGCGGTCGGCGCCGGAGCCATCTCGGGCGGTGTCGAACCCGTGACGCACGTACCCACCGACTGGGCGGAGCGGATCACGGTCGGCCACACCGAGATCACGCCCCGGGCCGTCGCATCCTCCGACGAAGTCGTCCACCAGGAGATCCACGAACTGGTGGCCGCCACGTTCGATGTGACGACCGACCTGCCGGTGCGCGCTCGCATCGTGTCCGTGTCGGCGACCGAACACGTACTGGTCATCGTGCTGCACCACATCGCCGCCGACGGCGAGTCGGCGCCGGTGCTCGCGACGGAGATCGCCCGGGCCTATCGGTCCCGGCGATCGGGCCGGGCGCCGGACTGGCCCGCCCTGCCGTTCCAGTACGCGGATTACGCCGTGTGGCAACGACGTCGGCTCGGCGACGCCGCGGACCCCGAATCCCTGATGGCACGACAGCTGCGGTTCTGGGCCGAGCGGCTGACCGGCCTACCCGACGTCCTCCCGCTGCCGACCGACCGTCCCCGCCCCGCCGTATCCGACGGACGGGCGGCCACGGTGCGGTGGACGTTGCCGGCGGCGGCCGTCGCGCGACTGCGCCGGCGCGCCGCGGCGCGCCGCGCCACCCTGTTCATGGTCGCGCACACGGCCACCGCCGCGGTGCTCGCGCGTCTGACGTCGACCACCCGGATCGCGGTGGCCACACCCGTCGCCGGCCGCGGCCGCCAGGAGATCGACCAGCTCATCGGCATGTTCGTCAACACCGTCGTCCTGTCGGTCGACGTCGAGCCGCATCTCACCGTCGGCGCACTGCTCGAGCGTGTCAAGAACGCCGACCTCGCGGCGTTCGACAACGCCGACGTCCCGTTCGAGCGCGTGATCGACGCGGCGAACCCGCGACGCATCGAGAACGTGGAGCCGCTCGCGCAGGTCCTGCTCGTGCACGCCACGACCGGCGAACCGTCGCTCGGCGCACTCGACGGTCTCGACGGTCTCGACGCCGAATTCGTCGAACTCGAGGACACCGCGGCCAAGTTCGACCTCTCCATCGGCTTCCGCGAGACCGCCGACGGCGGGGTGGCCGGCTCGATCACCTATGCCACCGCGCTGTTCGACCAGGCGACCGCGGAGATGATCTCCTCGGCGTTGTCCTCGGCACTCACCGCACTCGCCGCCGACACCGATCTCCCGGTCGCCGACATCCCGATTCTCACGACGGCCGAAGCTGCTGCCCAACAACAACTCTCGGTCGGCCGCGTGGTGCGGTCGGCAGACCTCACGGTGCCGGGCGCGATCGCGGCCGCCGACCACGTCCGAACTCCGGAGGCGGTCGCGGTGCGCTGTGGCGAGCGCACGCTCACCCACCGCGAGTTCGGCGCGCGGGTGGCCACTCTCGCCCGGGATCTCATCGATCTGGGGATCGGCCCCGAGGACTGCGTCGCGGTGTGCATGCCACGGTCGGTCGAACTGGTCGTCGCGATCCACGCGGTCCTCGCCGCCGGCGGACAGTACATGCCGGTGGCACCCGACGCCCCGACCGACCGCACCCGGTACATGGTCGACACCTCGCACGCGACGATCGCGCTGGTCTGCGACGACCGGGCGCCGGCCGCACACGTGGTCGACCGCACCGTCGTGGTGGACGCCGGAAGCCCCGTCGACCTCGACACGGCCCCGGTCGCCGACGCCGAACGCCGGTCGACGCTACGACCCGAGCACGCGGCCTACACCATCTTCACCTCGGGCTCGACCGGCCGGCCGAAGGGCGTCACGGTGAGCCACCGCGCAGTTGTGAACCGGTTGCGGTGGGGCGTGGACGAATTCGGGATCGGGCCGGACGACTCGATCCTGCTGAAGACACCCGTCACCTTCGACGTGTCGGTTCCCGAACTGCTGACCCCGCAGCTGACCGGCGCCCGACTGGTCGTCGCGCCCGACGACGCACATCTCGATCCGCGCTCGATGGCCCGTCTCATCGACGCCGAGGAGATCACCACGGTCCACTTCGTCCCGTCACTGCTCGCGGTCTTCGTGGATGAGATTCGGGACGCCGCGCACCCACTCCTGCCGACCCTCCGCCACCTCTACTGTTCCGGTGAGGCGTTGCCGCCGGCGACCCTGCGGGCGGCGCGCGCGGTGCTCCCACATGTTCGCGTCACGAACCTGTTCGGTCCCACCGAAGCCGCCGTCGAGGTCACCGCGGCGACCCCGGACCCCTACGCCGACATGGTGCCGATCGGGCGACCGGTGTGGAACACCCAGACGCTCGTCCTCGACCGACGGCTGCGTCCGGTGCCCGCCGGCGTGACCGGCGAGTTGTATCTGGGAGGCGTCCAGCTCGCGCGCGGGTATGCCGACCGCCCCGATCTCACCGCCGAACGCTTCGTCGCCGATCCCGCGGGCGGCGGTGCCCGGCTCTACCGCACCGGCGACCTCGTCCGACGCAACCGCGCCGGAGACCTGGAGTATCTCGGGCGCAGCGACTTCCAGGTCAAACTACGCGGTCAGCGGATCGAGCTCGGCGAGATCGAGGCGGTCCTCGCCGAGGTGGACGGCGTCCGGCAGGCCGTGGTCACCGTCGCGAGCGCCCCGGGTGGGTCGGATCACCTGGTGGGATACCTCATCGGACCGGACACCAGCGGAACGGGCGGGGCCGACTCCGTCGCGCGCGCACGGGAGGCGGTGACCGCGTCGCTGCCGGCATACATGCGGCCGACTCTGTGGGTCCCGATGACCGAGGCACCGCTGGGCAGTACCGGCAAGTTGGACCGCAAGGCGCTGCCCGCGCCGCGATTCGACCCGTTGTCGGCAGCCGAGGACTCCGATGCCGCTCCCGTCGGTGAGTCGGAGCAGACGGTTGCCGCGATCGTCGCCTCGGTGCTGGGGCTCGAGGACATACCGATGACCCGTTCGTTCTTCGAACTCGGCGGGGACTCGATCGCATCCATCCGGCTCACGTCGGTACTGCGCGCCGCGGGACTGCACCTCACACCACGCGATGTGTTCGCGGCGTCGACGATCCGTGATCTCGCGCGAGTGGCACGGACGGAGTCGATCGCCGGGCTCGACGAATTACCCGGCGGCGCAGTCGGTCCGGTCGGAATGACCCCGGGTCTGGGGTGGATGCTCGAACTCGCCGACGAACCGGACGAGCTCGCGGACTTCTCGCAGAGCACTGTGCTCACACTCCCCGCCGAGGCCGACGATGCGGCGGTGCGGGCGGTGGTGACCGCCGTCGCCGCGGCCCACCCGATGCTCACCGCGTCGTTGCGGATCGATGCCGGTGGTGCGCCGAGCGTCCTGGCAGGCGGCGGCGACCCGGGGGACGTCGCGGTGGAGATCATCGACCGTTCCGACATCCCCGGGACGGGCACCGGGACGGCGACCTCGGCACCCGCGGTGGACGACGCCGTCCGGGCGGCCCACGCGCGAGCTCTCGGAACGTTGTCGCCCGCCGACGGGCGCCTGCTCGCCGCAGTCGGTGTCCGCTTCGCCGACGGCACCGGCCGACTGGTCGTCGCGGCCCACCATCTCGGCGTCGACGCCGTGTCGTGGCCGACCATCGTGACGGGTCTGGGCCGCGCGTGGTGGCAGCACCGCAACGGGGAGTCGCCGGCCCTCACCACATCGGGTACCTCGTTCCGGCGCTGGTCGGGCGTGCTGGCCGAACTCGCCGACCGGACCGCGGAGATCGACTGGTGGTCAGGACAGTTGCCCCTCGCGTCGCCTCCGGAGTGGACTGTCGACCGCGTCCGGGACCGCCTGGCCACCACGGTCTCGGCGACCCGTACCGTCGAGCCCGTTCTCGCCGAGCGGGTGCTGGGCACGGTCACCGAGTCGTTCCGCGCGCGCCCGGACACGGTGCTGGCGGCCGCCGTCGCGCTCGCGGTCCGGGGTCCGGAGTCGGCGTCGGGTCCGGTGTCGATGATGATCGAGAACCACGGCCGCGAAGAGGGCATCGCACCCGGTGCCGACCTGACGGAGACGGTCGGGTGGTTCACCTCCTTCGTCCCGGTGAGTGTCGATGTCCCGGGGACAGCGTGGACCGGAGGTGTGCCCGGCCCGGTCGGGAAAACCCACGACGTCACTCCGGGGCGTCGTCTGGCAACGATGGTGAAGGCGCTCAAGGACATACAGGCCCGCATGCCGGACAACGGCATCGCGTTCGGACCGCTGCGCTGGTCACGTCCCGACTCGCCGCTTCGGGCGCGGCCCCTCCCACCGATCACGGTGAACTACCTGGGCCTTCTGGGTCATGGCGCCGGGCGCGAAGCGAGCGGGCCGAATAATCGTGCGAACCTCGATGAAACCGAGACGACCGCAACGGAATTCGTTCCGGTCCCCGATGCGCCGTCTCTTCCGCCGTCGGTGCGGGGCGAGATGTCGGCCCTGGCCGCGCTCACCGTGACGGTCGCAGCGGCGGCGACCGCACACGGTCGCGAGTTGCGGGTGGACCTCACCGCGCCCGAAGGTCTGCTCGACGAGTCGGCACTGGCCGGCATCGCGGATCGATGGGCGACGGCCCTGTCGTCGCTCGCGGCGTATGTGGACGCCGTGGGCGATCCGGGGCCCAGTGAGACCGACGTGATCGGCGGACTCGATCAGGCGGAGATCGACCACGTGCTCGCCGCGCGGTCGGCGACACCACGTACGCGCGCCCCCTACGCGATCTGGCCCCCGACCCCGCTGCAGCACGGGCTGTTCTACGAGGCGGAGCGGCTCGTGGGCGCCGACCCCTACGTGACGCAGTCGATCATCGAGTTCGACGGCAATCATCCCGTCGACACGATTCTGCCGGCGATCCGCGAACTGCTGGCCCGGCAACGCGTCCTGCGTTCGGGGTTCACCCGGACGCCGTCCGGCCGGCTGGTGGTGGTCGTGCCGCCGACCGACCATCCCGCGGTCACCGAACCGGACTTCCGCGGCGCCGATCTGACCGATGTGAGCGTGGCCGACGCTGCGGCGCGGATCGCGGAGATCGCCGCCGAGGACCTGCGCCGCCCGTTCGCACTGGACACCCCGCCGTTGCTCCGGTTCTCGGCGGTGTCCCACGACACGGTGACCGGCCCGGCTCTCACGCTGGTGATCACGGCCCACCACATCATCCTGGACGGCTGGTCGGGTCCGGTCCTCGTCGCCGACCTGCTCGCGGCACATCTCGGCCGGCCCGCGATCACCCCCGCCCGCGACTTCGAGTCCTACCTCGCATGGCTCGAGAGTCGCGACCGGACGACCGCGCTGGACGCGTGGCGCGAGCATCTCGCCGACGTCGGCCCGACGCTGGTCTGTCCACAGGTGCACCCCCGCGGTGATCGCGAACCCCGCCGCCACGAGGTGACCGTCCGGGTCACGGCGGACCGGCGGACGGCACTGGAACGGACGGTGCGCCGGCTGGGCACGACGACGAGCACGGTGCTGCACGCGGCGTGGTCGATCGTGCTGTCCCGCTTCACCGGCGAGGAGCGAGTCGTCTTCGGTGAGACTGTGTCGGGGCGGCCCGCCGACCTCGACGGTGCCGACAGCATGATCGGCCTGTTCATCAACACGGTGCCGGTGGTCGCCGACGTCGACCCGCGTCAGACGCTGGCCGGGCTCATCGGTGAACTGCACCGCGCCCGGGCGCGGATGCTGGACCACCAGTTCGTCGGGCTCGGGGACATCACCGCGGTCACCGGACACTCGAGGCTCTTCGACACCCTCGTGGTCTTCGAGTCGTATCCCGTGGACGTGGACACGGTGGTGGAGGGGTCGCGGACCTCGGGTCTGGAGATCCGCGACGTGAGCACGACTGATGCCACGCATTATCCGTTGGCACTCATCGCCGCGCCGGAGGGGGACGACCTCTGTCTCACGGTCAAGGCCGATCTGGCCGTCGTCGGTGACGGGATCGCCGAGGTGATCGCGGCCACGCTGACGGATGTCCTGGACGCGGTAACCGATGATCCGGCGCTGCCGACCGCCGCGCTCGATCCGATGCCGGCCGCCATGCGCTCGACGGTCGAGGGTTGGTCGCGTGGTG
>NZ_LIYC01000145.1:0-307 GCF_001418765.1 Gordonia sp. HS-NH1 | reverse complement strand
GGGTTCAGGTCGTGGGCAGGATCGTTCGTCAATCATCGCGAGGAACTTCTCGCCGACCGTCTGGGTCAGGTCGGCGCGGATGTCGATGCGGCCGTCGTCGATGGTGTGGACGTTGACGGTGTTCAACGACGAGTCGTCGGCGGCGGGGATACCGGTGACGGTGGCGACGGCAAGGGTGTTGGCGATGGTGCGGGCGTGTTCAACCACTTGTGCCGGCGTCGCGCCCGAGAGTGCTTGACCGATGAGTTCGATCTCGTAGGCACTCTTGTCGTTGTCGGAAAGTCCTTCGGGACAGCGTTTGTCGATG
>NZ_LIYC01000144.1:168-325 GCF_001418765.1 Gordonia sp. HS-NH1 | reverse complement strand
CAAAGCCGACCTCGGCGACCTCGTCCGCGAAGCCGGACTCGCCACCACCGCCACCGGAACCCTGCTACCCATCCCCGACCTCATCGCCATGGCCGCCGACGTTCAACCGTGGTTGGCGATCTTCAAGAACTCCACCGCCGTACCGCTGTACTTCGGT
>NZ_LIYC01000144.1:0-138 GCF_001418765.1 Gordonia sp. HS-NH1 | reverse complement strand
GCCACCGGAACCCTGCTACCCATCCCCGACCTCATCGCCATGGCCGCCGACGTTCAACCGTGGTTGGCGATCTTCAAGAACTCCACCGCCGTACCGCTGTACTTCGGTAGGGGCAAACGTCTGGCCACCCGCGAACAA
>NZ_LIYC01000143.1:0-326 GCF_001418765.1 Gordonia sp. HS-NH1 | reverse complement strand
CGACGTCACATCCACCGCAGCCTCAGTCGGCCCATACAAATTCACCACCCGCACCGACGGCACCAACCCCCGCAACCCCTCCACCGCACCCACACCCAACGCCTCACCCGAACAAAACACCTGACGCAACGACCCCAACCCCACCGAACCCTGCTGCTGCGCCGACTCCCCCAGCGCCTCCACAAACACCGACAACATCGACGGCACAAAATGACACACCGACACACCACACCGCTCCACCACCGACGCCACATACCACGGATCCCGATGACCACCAGGCTCAGCCACCACCACCGAAGCACCAACCATCAACGGCCAAAACAACT
>NZ_LIYC01000142.1:0-327 GCF_001418765.1 Gordonia sp. HS-NH1 | reverse complement strand
CGCCTCCTTCACCCACAGGACCACTGATCGCTTGAGGACATCACGCTCCATGCGCAGCTCGGCGACCTCGTCACGCAACCGTTTGAGCTCAGCAGCGTCATCAACGGTCAGCTCGCCGCGGCCCTCCCGCTCGGCGCGCGCCCGGTTGACCCAGTTACCCAAGGTGCCCTCGTTGACCCCCAGGTCTCGAGCGACCTGGGCGATCGGCTTACCTGTCTCCTCGACGATCCGGACCGCCCCATCACGAAACTCCCGGTCGTACTTCTTCCGCTTCTCTGGCATCGTGCTCCTCATTATCGATGCCTCTACGGTTCGGGGGGAACCTCA
>NZ_LIYC01000141.1:0-338 GCF_001418765.1 Gordonia sp. HS-NH1 | reverse complement strand
GCTCATCTCGATGATGGTCCGGCGTTGTCTGAGGTCGAGGTGGCCGAGGCTCGGTGCGGTGCGTCGATTCGAGATGTGGTGAGTCGCAGGGTTCCGGGGCAGCCGGGGAAGCTGGCGTTGTTGGGTGTGGGGCGTCGTCGGCGGGCGCCGAACAAGGCGTTGGTGCGGGCGTTGTTTGTGCGGGATCGGTGTTGTCAGATGCCGGGGTGTGGTCGGACGCGTCATCTGCATGCTCATCATGTGCGGTGGTGGTCGGTGGGTGGGCGGACGGATCCGGACAATTTGATCTTGTTGTGCGGGTCGTGTCATCGGTCGTTGCATCGGGGTGAGTTCTCGAT
>NZ_LIYC01000140.1:0-353 GCF_001418765.1 Gordonia sp. HS-NH1 | reverse complement strand
TTGGACTTCTGCTTTTAAGCCCAGATAACTGGCCTGAATATGTTAATGAGAGAATCGGTATTCCTCATGTGTGGCATGTTTTCGTCTTTGCTCTTGCATTTTCGCTAGCAANGCTTTTAAGCCCAGATAACTGGCCTGAATATGTTAATGAGAGAATCGGTATTCCTCATGTGTGGCATGTTTTCGTCTTTGCTCTTGCATTTTCGCTAGCAATTAATGTGCATCGATTATCAGCTATTGCCAGCGCCAGATATAAGCGATTTAAGCTAAGAAAACGCATTAAGATGCAAAACGATAAAGTGCGATCAGTAATTCAAAACCTTACAGAAGAGCAATCTATGGTTTTGTGCGCT
>NZ_LIYC01000139.1:247-358 GCF_001418765.1 Gordonia sp. HS-NH1 | reverse complement strand
GGCCGGTGGGTCCGGGCCCGGGTGGGTCGACGGGCACGGGGTGATCTGCGATGAGCATGTGCGCGATCTCGCCGCCCGGCACGACGCCACCCTGGCTCCGGTCACCCCAGT
>NZ_LIYC01000139.1:0-129 GCF_001418765.1 Gordonia sp. HS-NH1 | reverse complement strand
GCACACCACCCGCCCGGGTCGTCGCCGCAGACGATGTGAGCACGCGGACCGCGAATGCCGCCGCACCACGGCCGGACGCCGCCAGTGTGATCGTGTTCCCGGGTGCGTTGCCGGGTGATCCGTATCGGC
>NZ_LIYC01000014.1:0-119329 GCF_001418765.1 Gordonia sp. HS-NH1 | reverse complement strand
ATTTTGCAACAGCCCGATATGCCCATTTGCTGTCTGCTGGAGGGCGGTTTCCAGGGCGGGTTCGACTGCCGTCAGCGCGTCCGCCGAAGACGCGCCACGGCGGTCTGGCCGTCGTCGCCGGAGACGACGTCACAGTCGTAGGGCGCACCGGTTCGCCCCTCGCGGACGACCGGACCGTACTGTGCCTTGTTCATCTCGATGAGCAACTCGCCGCCGACGCACAGCCAGTCCCGGGCGGCTCTGATCAGCTCCAGGATGTGGTCGAGTCCGTCGGGGCCACCGACCAGTGCGTTGCGCGGTTCGTGGTCACACGCTTCGTGAGGAAGGAACCCGACCGAGGCGTCGGGGACGTACGGCGGGACCGCGGCGATCACGTCGACGTGTCCCCGCAACCCCGGCGGTAGTGGACTCAGCCCGTCGCCCAGATGAACCCCGCTGCCGCGCGGTAGGTTCTGTCGAGCGCAGGCCAGCGCAGCGGGGTCGATGTCGATCACGTGCAAGCGTGCGTCGAGGCCTGCGGCGGCAACCGTCGCGGCGATGGGCGCGACGCCGCAGAATGCCTCTAGCACGAGCGGAGACCGTCGCGCCCGCACCGCGGCGACCGCGATGCGCGCCAACAGCAGTGAGCGTTGCCGCGGCACGAAGACGCCCGGGCCGACGCGCAACCGCAGGTCGCCGAATCGCACCCATCCCACCAGATGCTCGAGCGGCTCGCCGGCCGCGCGACGTGCACAGAGCTCATCGAGTTCGGCTGCGCCGGCGGCATGCTCGCGCAGAACTGCGGCTTCCTCCTCGGCGAAGACACAGCCGGCACGACGCAGGACACCGACGACCGGATCGTCGGTTCCGTGGTCAGAAGTGTTGCGGGTCATCCTTCTTCAGACCGTACAAGAATGCCGCTGCGATGAGCAGCGCCACCTGTAGGAAGCCGAGGATGAGGCCGACGATCGCACCGGCACCCAGCTCGAGGAACGGCGGCGTGATCAGGGCCGCCGCGAACAGCGCCAGCCACGCGGCGATTCCGACGACCGCCAAGAACGGTAGCGCCCTGCGATAGCGCGGAACGAGCACGAACGTCGCCGCGATGCCGACCACCCCGAGCACGATGAAGAACTTCCCGGGGTTCAGGACGATCTCATAGGAGAAGAATGCGGGGATCCCGCCCTGGCCCTCCTCGAAGTCGGCTCCCCAGCGATTGAGTTCCTCCTCGGCGCCCGCCGACACCGAGATCCAACTGAGGAAGCCCATGAAATACGTGACGATTCCGGCGACCGCGGACGCCAGCGCGAAGATGACCGACAGGTCGGCGCCTGGACCACGGGACGGTTGTCGTCCCCATCCGCCCCCGGGATACGGGTACTGCTGGTCGGGTGCCCACTGCTGACCGGGCAGGCCGCCGGTATTGGGGTGTTGGACGTGGGCCGTCTGGTCCTGGTTGCCGGCGAACCCCCCGGTCTGAGGTGGTCCCTGCGGGACGCCTGACCACTGACCGCCCGGATGCTGGGGTTCGCCTGGATTCACGATCCGCTCCTCGTCGCCTGCCGCGGGACCGGCCCGCCGCCTTCGCATTGCCTGCGCCCGCCGTTCCGGCGTGCGACCTTGCGCAAGACTAGGCCGTACCCGGGCCGGGACGCACCGGTCAGCCCACTTTTCATTCGACCGGGTCACCACGGCCGCTTTCCGGCGCTTTCGACGCCGTCGGGGCGCGGCCCGTCCGCACGCCCGAACGCGTAGAGTGCGGGATCGATGTCCGCGACGCAGGAACCGCGCGAGGACGAATCGGAAGCCACGAATCGTCCGCCGACGCGCCGAACCCAGGCCAAGGCGGCCCGTCGTGCCGAATTGCTGTCCGCCGCCGCCCGTCAGATGGCCGAGCGCGGATTCGCCGGGGTGCGGCTGGAGGACATCGGACGGGCGGTCGGAGTGAGCGGACCGGCGATGTACCGCCATTTCTCCTCGAAGACCGAACTTCTCGACGAGATGCTCATCGATATCAGTCAGCGACTGCACGACGGCGGCAGCGAGGTCGCCGACCGCGGCGGTTCACCGTCGGAAACCCTGGCCGCGCTCATCGGCTTTCACATCGACGTCCTCGTCACCCGCCCCGATCTCATCACGGTGCAGGATCGCGACCTGTCCTCGATGACCCCGGCCGCGAACCACCGGGTCCGACTGCTGCAGCGCCGCTATGTGGAACGGTGGGTGGATGTGCTCCTCGCCGTGACCGACGAGAACGGCATGACCCTCGATCGCGACGAGGCGCGCGTGCGCGTCCACGCCATGTTCGGGCTGCTCAATTCCTCACCTCGCCTGCCCGACTTCGACCAGCATGGATTGCGCCGTCTGCTCACCGCGATGGCACTGGCGGCCCTGCGGTGCGAGGTGCCGGATCAGGAGTGACCCGGCACCCCGTCCTCACCATCCGTCGATGTGGAGGACGGAATCGAGGGACTTCCGCGGTGCCGGCTTGAAATCGGTGCCCTTGGTGTAGGCCACCGGCAACAGCACACCCTGATGGATGTTGGCCGGGATGCCGAGGAGCTCGGCGATCTCCTTCTCGTAATTCAGATGCAGGGTCGTCCACGCCGACCCGAGTCCGCGGGCGCGCAGAGCCAGTTGCAGGCTCCAGGCGCCGGGCAACAACGAGCCCCACACGCCGGCCTGGTTTCCCGCGGGCAGGTCTCCGCCGGTGTAGATGGCGCCGATGACCAGCACCGGGACCTGTCCCATCGTGTCGGCGAGGTACTGCGCGCTGGACGCGACGCGCTTACCGGTGTCGTCGCGCGGCGCCTGCCCGGCGTAGTACTTGGCGAACGACTTCGCGTAGTAATCCGCGACCTTCTGCTTCAGCTCGGGGTCGGTGAGCACGATCCAGTGCCAGGTCTGGCTGTTGCTGCCGGTCGGCGCCTGCAACGCCACCTCGAGCGCCTCCTTGACCACGTCGAGCGGCACGGGACGATCGAAGTCGAGACGTTTGCGCACCGAGCGCGTCGTGGTGAGGAGTTGGTCGGGGTCCAGGGGCAGTAGGTCGGTCATTTCTCCATCCTGCACAAAACCACTCCCGTTCACCACGTCGACCCCGCCGGCGAGAGCCGGTGACACCTGACGGCCGCGAAGACTCAGGGCACCTCCGGCGGCAGGGCGCCGGCCTGCTCGAGGTACTCCACCAGCCGGCTGGTGACCTTGGCCGTGCGCACCTCGGCCGGGGTGAAGTATGCCGCGTCGGCGGCGTCGTCACCGGGACACAGCTCCCCCGAACGGATCTCGGCACGGAAGTCGTGTACCTCGTAGACGCGCCCGTCGCCCACCGGGATGTCCAGCTGGATGGCCGGTTCGCCGACCTCGACGACCAGGCCGGTCTCCTCCTCCACCTCGCGGATGACCGCCTGCCGCAACGACTCCCCGGGCTCGACTTTGCCACCGGGGAGACTCCAGTGTCCGGCCGACGGCTCGTTCCGACGCAGTATCAGCAGGATTCGACCGTCCTCATCGGTGATGAGGGCGCCGACGGCCACGATGCGCTCGCCCATCACGCGTCCACCGCCGGCACGCGGGTCCGCGCGCCGGCGTCCGGTTCCGGCGATGCCGAGAGATACCGTCCGATCACACTGCGGATCGCCGACAGCGCGGCCGCGTCCGACTCCTCGTCGACAACCGCGTCGATCATGCCCTGCGCAGCCATGCGCCCGGCGAGAATGCCCTGCCGTGAGGCCATCTCGCCGGCGTGGTCGAGGTCGCGGTGCACGATGAGGCTGGCACCCTCGGGCGGCAGCGGTGACAGCCAGGCGTCTGCGCGCGCGACCCGGAAGTCGGCGGGGAAGAGCGCGAGCGCCGCACCGCCCGCACCCTGGCCGAGCAGCACGGAGACCGTCGGAATCGGAGCGCTGATCAATTCGACTGTGCAGCGGGCTATCTGCGCCGCGAGACCACCCTCCTCGGCGACGACGGACAGCTCCGCACCCGGGGTGTCGATCACGGTGACCACCGGCAGTCCGAGGTCGCTCGCCGCCAGGATCGCCCGGCGCGCCTCGCGCAGGTGCCTCGGACCCGGCAGGTCGCCGTCCGCCTGTGACCTCCGGTCGTATCCGACGACCAGGGCGACGTGTCCGCCGAAGTCGCTGAGCGAGAATCGAAGCGGTCCGGCATCTGACAGCGGCGCCGACTCGCCCTGAGCCAGGAACTCGACCAGGCCCGCACGGCCGGGCTCGCGGGTTGCGCGCACACATGCCCACGCGTCGTCCGGCTCGAGCGGGCGGGCGCTCTGGGGCCAAGCCCGGATCGGGTCGGCCGGCGCCACCGGCTCATCCCGGCGGGCGAGGAGACGCAGCACCGCCGACAGGCGGGCGGGGAGGTCCACCGGCTCGACCACGTCATCGACAACCGTTGTCCGGACCAGGTTCTCGGCGGTCTGGACATCCGCGGGAAAGGGCTCACCGTGGATGCCTTCGTAGACACGCGGCCCGAGGAAGCCGATGAGCGCTCCGGGCTGCGCCCAGGTGATGTGCCCGAGTGAACCCCACGAGGCGAACACACCGCCCGTCGTCGGATGTCGCAGGTACACCAGGTAGGGCAGTCCGGCGGCCTTGTGGTCGGTCACGGCACCGGTGATCGCGACCATCTGCAGGAATGCCGCAGTCCCCTCCTGCATCCGGGTGCCGCCCGACGCGGGAAAGGCCAGCAACGGAAGCCGCTCGCGCGTCGCGCGTCGCACCGCGGCGACGATCCGTGCCCCGGCGGCACGCCCGATCGACCCGGCGAGGAACTCGAACTCACTCAGGACCATCGCCACTCGTCGCCCACCGATCGAGCCCGCGCCGGTGCTCACCGATTCGTCCGACCCGCTGGTGCGACGGACCCGTTCGAGCTCCGCGGTATAGGTGTCATCGGTGCCGTCGGATGTCGCGGCCGGTGCGCCGACCGGTACATCCCACGATTCCCACGTCCCGTCGTCGACGAGCATCACCCGCAGTTCCGACGCCGTGAGCCGTGCCCGTTCACCCATGCCTCACACCGTATCCCGCCGGGCCCGGGCCACCCGTGCCCGTCGCCGACCGTTCGTCGCGGCGATGTCATGTCGGCCCTCGGTGTCATACTCTCGTCAGCTCGACGACCACGTCCGAACTCCGACCGACCGATCTCTTCCGGAGGCCCTCATGTCCGACACGTTCCGCATCACCCGCTCCCTGACCGTCGATGCGCCACCCGACGCGGTGCTGCCGTACCTGACCGACTTCCGGCAGTGGGTGCACTGGTCCCCATGGGAGGGCGTCGATCCGGACATGGCCCGCGAGTATTCGGGTGCGGAGTCCGGAGTGGGGGCGAAATACGCGTGGTCGGGCAACCGGAAGGCCGGTCGAGGGGCCATGGAGATCACGCGTGTCGACGAGCCTCGTGAGGTGGAGGTGCGCCTGGAGTTCGAGAAGCCCATGAAGACCACCAACACGGTCACCTTCGAACTCGTGCCCCAGGGTCAGGCGACGCGGGTGTCCTGGACGATGGTGGGCGCGCAGACGATGTTCAGCCGGGTGGCCGGATTCTTCGGCATCTTCGACCGGATGCTGGGCAAGGACTTCGAGAAGGGGCTGAGTCAGCTCAAGGCGGTCACCGAGAGTAGATGACCCGGGTGCGCAGAAGGACGTCGGCCACCGATCGGCGACGCCGATCGATCACCACCCACACGAGACCTATCGCGAAGAAGGTGCACAGCAGTGCGCGCAGCACCGCGATGGTCGGCCGGATTCGCGCACCCTCCGAATTGACCACGCGCAGGCCCATCACGACCGACCCGAGCGTGCGCCCGGAGACCTCCCAGCACGTCGCGAGGTAGAGCACCGCGACCAGCACGAAGCCGGTCGTCGTGAAGACGAGATCGACCTGCGGCAGCGAGAATTCACTCACCGAGACGACGAACTTCATCAGCGACAGGCCCGCGTAGGCGGCACCGAGGATCGTCCACACGACGAGCAGGTCGAGGAACGAGGCCACACCCCGGCTCACGATGCCGGCGTTCTTGTCCCGGTCCTGCACCGCGTGCGCCTTGTGCACCAGCGGGTGGCCCGGTCCGCCGGGAGTGGTCTCGGCGCTCATCGCGGCCCCTCGGCGTCGGGAGCGGCCTCGACGGCCGCGGCACCGCGTCGACGCAGAAACCGGTTGACCGCGTTGGCCACTGCGTCGTCGGCTCGCTCACTGGTGCTGCGCACGTCGGTCATGACATCGGCGGTCACCGAGGTACTCGCCTCGCGGATGATGTCGGGGAGGTCGACGCCGTCGATGATCTCCTCGGCGAGTCCGATCAGGTCGACCCGCCCGAGGATGGCGTCGATGTCGATGCGGGCGGCGATCGCGTCGATGTCGATCCCGGTGGCGATGGAGTCGAGATCGACCTTCCGGATCACCGCGTCGAGGTCCACCAGGTCGATCGCCGCCATCAGATCCACTTGCGCCACAGCGCGATCGAGATCGACACCGGTGATCACCTCGTCGATCGATGAGCGCGAGCACCTCGGAGATCAGCCGCTTGAGATCGACATGGGTGAGCACGAGGTCGGTGAGGTCGACCTCCTCGACCAGAGCGTCGACCACCTCCCGGATGACGACGCCCAGAACGGTTCGCGTCGTCGAGACCACCACGGTGACAGCGGTGTCGGCGGCTTCGGCCAGCCGCACGCGTACGGACCCGATGAGCCCGCCCGCGAGGGGCATCCGTTCGGCGACGTCGGCCATCACCCCGGCGAATCGCAGCGACTCCCCCGCGAGCTGGGAGATCGCGCCGCGTCGCGCCCGGGAGTCCACCGACGAATTATCGCATGCGGGATCAGGGCCGGTCGGGCCACGAAAAAACCCGAGCGGGCAGACCCGCTCGGGTTCTTCGGTTCTCGTCTGCCCTACAGGGCCTGGTAGAGCTCTCGGGCCAGCGAAGCGGTCTCGGACGGCGTCTTGCCGACCTTGACGCCCGCGGCCTCGAGGGCCTCCTTCTTGCCCTGGGCGGTGCCCGCACCGTCGGAGACGATGGCTCCCGCGTGGCCCATGGTCTTGCCCTCGGGAGCGGTGAAGCCCGCGACGTAACCGACGACCGGCTTGGTCACGTTGGCCTTGATGTACTCGCCGGCCTTCTCCTCGGCGTCGCCACCGATCTCACCGATCATGACGATCAGCTTGGTCTCGGGATCCTTCTCGAACGCCTCGATGGCGTCGATGTGGGTGGTCCCGATGACCGGGTCTCCGCCGATGCCGATGGCGGTCGAGAAGCCGAGATCGCGCAGCTCGTACATCATCTGGTAGGTCAGGGTGCCCGACTTGGAGACCAGACCGATCGGACCCTTGCCGGTGATGTTGTTCGGCGTGATGCCCACCAGCGCCTCACCCGGGGTGATGATGCCGGGGCAGTTGGGGCCGATGATGCGGGTCTTCTCGCCCTTCTCCACGTTGTAGGCCCACGCGTAGGCGGAGTCCTGCACCGGGATGCCCTCGGTGATGACCACGAGCAGCGGGATCTCCGCGTCGATGGCCTCGATGATGGCGTCCTTGGAGAACTTCGGCGGCACGAAGGCGATCGAGGTGTCGGCCCCGGTCTCCTTCATGGCCTCGGCGACCGATGCGAACACCGGGAGCTCGACGTTGTTGCCGTCGGCGTCGACGTGCGACACGGTGGTGCCGGCCTTGCGTGCGTTGACACCGCCGACCACGTTGGTGCCGGCCTTGAGCATCAGAGCGGTGTGCTTGGTGCCCTCACCGCCGGTGATGCCCTGGACGATGACCTTGTTGTCTTTGTTCAGAAAGATCGACATATTCCGTGGCTCCCTTACTTGCTCGCCAGCTCGGCGGCCTTGTCGGCGCCCGAGTCCATGGTTTCGGCGAGCGTGACCAACGGGTGGTTCGCATCGGCCAGGATCTTGCGGCCTTCGTCGACCTTGTTGCCGTCGAGGCGGACGACCAGCGGCTTGTTGGCGTCCGACCCCAGCTTCTCCAGGGCCCCGACGATGCCGTTGGCGACGGCGTCACACGCGGTGATGCCACCGAAGACGTTGACGAAGACGCTCTTGACCTGCTCGTCGCCGAGGATGACGTCGAGACCGGCAGCCATGACCTCGGCCGAGGCGCCGCCGCCGATGTCGAGGAAGTTCGCGGGCTTCACGTTGTTGTGCTTCTCACCGGCGTAGGCAACCACGTCGAGGGTCGACATGACCAGGCCCGCGCCGTTACCGATGATGCCGACCTCACCGTCGAGCTTGACGTAGTTGAGGTCGTTCTCCTTGGCCTTGAGCTCCAGGGGATCGGTGGCGTCGCGATCCTCGAACTCCTCGTGGCCGGGCTGACGGAAGTCGGCGTTGGCATCGAGGGTGACCTTGCCGTCGAGGGCGAGAATCTGATCGTCCGGCGTGCGGACGAGCGGGTTGACCTCGACCAGGGTGGCGTCCTCCTTGACGAACACCTCCCAGAGCTTCGCGATGGTGACCGCTGCGGCGTCGAGCACCTCGGCGGGCAGATGGCCCTGCTCGGCGATCGAGCGCGCGGTTTCCAGATCGACACCCTTCACGGCGTCGACGGCGACCCTCGCGAGGCGCTCGGGCTTGGTTGCGGCGACCTCTTCGATCTCCATGCCGCCCTCGACCGAGCACATGGCCAGGTACGAGCGGTTGGTGCGATCGAGCAGGAAGGAGATGTAGTACTCCTCCGCGATGTCGCTGGCCTCGGCGACCAGCAGCTTCTTGACGACATGGCCCTTGATGTCGAGGCCAAGGATGTTGGAAGCGTGGGACTGCGCGTCGTCCGGGGTCGCGGCGTACTTGACGCCGCCTGCCTTGCCACGCCCGCCGGTCTTGACCTGCGCCTTGATCATCACAGGCTTGCCGATTTCCTCGGCGATCGCCCGCGCGTCGGCGGCATCATCGGTCACCCGACCGGGTGTGGTGGGAACCCCGTGCTTGGCGAACAGTTCCTTCGCCTGGTATTCGAAGAGATCCATTCAGCTCACCATCTCGTAGATTTGCCCGCGCAAGGGTGTAATGCGGGCCATATCGGACTTTAAACCTGCCGTGAATCGCCACCCCGCGCGCACCCTGCGCTTGTGCGACAGATCACTCGCTCGGCCGGTTCTCACAGTATTGGCACCGCCTTGTGAGGGGTACACCGCATCCCGTGCGCCCATGAACTGCACTTACACCGCCGTGCGGCGTCGTGCGGGGCTCACAGGTTGAATTTGCTGTATTGAACAGCGTATTCGCCACTTTCGAGCAGTGCCGCAAAGTCATGTGACTCAGCTCACAATATCCCGGTTTGTCGCTTTCTACGGTTGGACTTGCCGCAATCATTTCGTTACCGTCGGCTCTCAGCGGTGGTCACAGAAGCATTACGAACGGTGACTTCGAATCCGCCAACGACGAGATGCGGCAGCAAGAGATGAGGTGGACGATTTGGCGGGACTCGGTGTCTCACGCGGATCGGGCCGCGTCCGATCGGGCGGGTTGATCGATGACGTCACAGCGGAAGAGATGACCACGATCATCCCCATCGTCGACACCGACGAGGCCGCCGGGTACGACCTCAGCGAGTACGACTTCGATTTCGCCGACTCCGACGCCACCACGCGGGAGTCCTCGGACGCCGGCTGGACCCCGTCGTCGTGGCAGGGCTACTACCGTCCCACCCGCTCGGAGATCACTCAGGACATCCTGATTCCCGAGCACGAATTCGACCAGTACGCGCACGACGAGCCGTTCGACGTCGACGGTGCCGAACTCGACCTCTTCGACGGAGGCGAACTCGACCTCGTCACCGATGACGATCTCGACACCGACACCGAACACCGCCCCTTCCGGACCAATCCGGCCGGACAGCGCGTCCGCCGCGGCGGCAAACATCGCATCGCTGCCCCTCCGAACGCCCTCAAGGGCGGGCGCGCGGCCCTCATCGCCATGGCAGCGGGAGCGGCCGTCGCCGCCGTCGCCCAGGTCGGTACCAACGACGAGGCGCCCGCACCGGTGAATGCCGCCGCCGTCAACGACGCGTCGGCGCAAGGAGCCGCACCGGTCGAACTGGGCCCCGGAGTGGCCGCTGCGACGCCGCAGACCGACCAGATGAACGTTTTCACCAATCAGCTGGGTGTCGGCGCCAAGATGGCCGCGGACGCGGACCGCCGCGAGGCCCTGGCCCGGCGCCCGCTCTTCACCTCGCCGATCCCGCTGGGCAGCTACGACTTCACCTCCGCCTTCGCGATGCGCTGGGGCACCATGCACGGTGGCATCGACATGGCCGCGCCGCTCGGGACCCCGATCCACGCGGCCACCGACGGCGTCGTGATCAAGGCCGAGCCCGCCTCGGGCTACGGCCACTGGGTCCAGATCCAGGCGGCCGACGGAACCGTCACCATGTACGGCCACATGTCCTCCTCCGGCGTCCTGGTCCAGGAAGGCCAGCGCGTCACGGCCGGCGACGTCATCGCCCTGGTCGGCAACGAGGGCTTCTCGTTCGGCCCGCACCTGCACTTCGAGGTGTGGAAGAACGGCAACACCAAGATCGATCCTGTGCCGTGGCTCGCCGCCAAGGGCGTGAAGCTCTCCGGTTACACCGGATAGCAGCCTCTCTGCCCCCTGAGGTGCGAGGAGCGATAGCCGCCGGGCCGAGCAAGCGACGAAGGAGCGCGTCGAGGTCGACGAGCCTCGCAGGGCCCGCCGCGCGCGCTCCCTAGAGCTTGTCCCCGGGAATCCCGCCTGCGGTGAGAAGCGTGACGCGTCCCGCGCTGCCGCCGTAGTCGATCGTGACGCGTTCGGTGGCGCCGCTGCCCTCCTTGGCCACGACCTTGCCCATCCCGTACTTCGGGTGGTTGTGTCGATCGCCGATGTCGAGCTGGACCTGCTTGTTGCGTCCGCGTGCCGGATCCGGCGAGTACGACGACCTCCCGCGTCCCATCGACGAACCGCCCGAACCGGAGAACGCGCCGTCGCGGCCGAACACTCCGCCCGACGACCCGCCGAAGCCGCGCGCCGAGCGCCGCGGTTCGGTGCGCCGCCAGTCGAGCAGATGCTGCGGGATCTCTTGCAAGAAGCGGGATTCCGGGTTGGACACCGGCTGTCCCCACGACGCGCGGGTGATCGACCGGGTGAGGTACAGACGTTGCTTCGCGCGGGTGATGCCGACGTAGGCGAGGCGTCGTTCCTCGCTCAACTCGGCCGGATCGCCGAGTGCCCGCATGTGCGGGAAATGTCCGTCTTCCCAACCGGTCACGAAGACGACCGGGAACTCGAGCCCCTTGGCGGTGTGCAGGGTCATCATCGTGACGACACCCTCGCCTTCGTCGGGCACCTGATCGGCGTCGGCGACCAGCGAGACACGCTCGAGAAACGCTGCGAGCGAACCGGGTTCGGCCTCACCCTCGCGATCGACCTCGACGTCGTCGTCCGGCGCGTCGACATCGACCTGCGCGGCATCGGCGCTGAATTCCCTTGCCACGGCGACGAGTTCGTTGATGTTGTCGAGACGCGCGCCATCCTGCGGATCGTTGGAGGCCTCGAGTTCGGCGCGGTAACCGGTCCGCTCGACGATCGCGTCGACGAGCTCGCCGATGTCGGCCGACTCCTCGGTGGCGTCGAGGAAGGCCACGTCGGCGTCTTCGGTACCCGCCTCGCCGAAGTGGGTGAGGAAGTCCGATCGCAGTCCCTCGATGAGGTCGACGAACCCGCCGATCTGCTTGACGGCCCGCGTGTTCAGCAGTGCCACCTTGCCCTCGGCCGCGTCCATCAGCGACTCGTAGAAGCTCCGGCCGGTGTTCTCCGAATGGACGGCGACGCAGGCTTCCGCGCGGTCGCCGATGCCGCGCCGAGGGGTGTTGAGGATGCGGCGCAGGCTGACCGAGTCGTCGGGATTGGCGACCACCCGCAGGTAGGCGACCACATCCCGGACTTCCTTGCGTTCGTAGAACTTGGTGCCGCCGACGACCTTGTACGGAATCCCGTGCCGGACGAACACTTCCTCGATGGCACGCGAACCGGTGTTGGTGCGGTAGAACACCGCGACGTCGGAGTACTTGAAGCTCGACGAACCGCCGATCGAGTAGTCGGTGAGTTCCTCGATCTCCTTGGCGATGAACGTCGACTCGTCGCGGTCGGAGTCGGCGACGTATCCGACGATCAGTTCGCCGTCGCCGGAGTCGGTCCACAACCGCTTCTCGCGCCGGTTCGAGTTGCGTGCGATGACGGCGTTGGCCGCCGACAGGATCGTCTGCGTCGACCGGTAGTTCTGTTCGAGCAGAACGGTTTCGGCGGACGGGAAGTCGCGCTCGAACTCCTCGATGTTGCGGATCGTGGCACCGCGGAAGGCGTAGATGGACTGGTCGGCATCGCCGACGACGCACAGTTCCGAGGGCTCCAGACCGCTCGCCGTGGTCTGCTCCCCGACCAGTTCGCGGATGAGCACGTACTGCGCGTGGTTGGTGTCCTGGTACTCGTCGACGAGGACGTGACGGAACCGGCGCCGGTAGTACTCGGCGACCTGCGGGTGCCGGTGCAGCAGTGCCACGGTCTCGCCGATCAGATCGTCGAAGTCGAAGGCGTTGGCGGCACGCAGGCGACGCTGGTACTCGGCGTAGATCCGCGCGATCGTCGTCGACGTCGGGTCGTCCTCGGGTGCCGAGGCCAGCGCCTCGTCGGGCGAGATCAGCTCGTTCTTGAAGTTCGACACGGCCACCGACACCCCACGCGGGCTGAACTTCTTGGGGTCGAGGTCGAGGTCGCGGATGACCATCCCGAACAACCGTTTCGAGTCGTCGGAGTCGTAGATGGAGAAGTTCGAGTTCATCGACTCCAGCAGCCCGGACTGCGCCCGCAGGATGCGCACACACGTCGAGTGGAACGTCGAGACCCACATGTACGCGGCACGCGGGCCGACGAGATCGATGACGCGTTCACGCATCTCCGCAGCGGCCTTGTTGGTGAACGTGATGGCCAGGATCTGCCCGGGCGTGACATCCCGCGCGGCCAGCAGGTAGGCGATCCGGCGGGTCAGCACCGCCGTCTTGCCCGAGCCCGCGCCCGCCACGATCAGCAACGGCGCGCCGGCGTGCAGGACCGCGGCGCGCTGTTGCGGGTTGAGACCTTCGAGCAGGCGCGCGACCCGGTCGTCGGCGGCCGCACCCGAGGATGCGCCGCCCGCGCGACCGGCGAGAAGAGGGGCAGAAGAAGAGCTGTTCATCGGTTGTCCAGGCTACTCGCCGCCGCCGACAGACCCTCGTCGGCCGGTCCGCTCCGCCCCGTCGGGAGGTCCACCGAACAGTCGACCGACCCCGTGAGTTGAGGCCCCGATCGTCGTGCCCCGCGGCTAATATGACGCGGTACCACCGGCTCGGGGTGCCCTGTCTGCGAACACCCGCATGCGGCGACGACGCCCCGGCGAGCAGGAAGAGGCGCCCATGAAGAGACCGTCCATCGTCCCCGCCGCCATCGTCCTCGGTGTCGGAGCGCTGGCCCTCGTCATCGCGCTCGTCCTGTCGTTCGTACCGTTCAGCAGCGCGGGCACCGTCGAGCCCACGCCCGCGTTCCGGGCGCAAAAGAGCCTCGACGAGGTGCTATTCAAGTTGGCGACCAGTCCGGCGGCCGAGTTCACCGGCAAGGTCACCTACAAATACGACGACGAGCGCGGCGAGGGAACGGTCGAATTCGACGACCTGATCGTCACCACGTCGAACACCGCCGAGGGCACGATCACGCTCGGCTCGCAGCAGGGCGAATATCGGCAGATCGGCAACAACCCGTTCATCAGTGCGCCCGGCGCCCTGTGGACCGAACTGCTCGTCGACGCCGAGAAGACGAACCTCGACACCGGCCCGCTGGACAACAAGTGGGCCTCGACCCGCTTCACCAGCATGCCGCGCCTGGGCACCATCCTCGGCCCGGACAACCTCGCCGGCGACATCGGCAACATCGAGTCCGGCGACCCACCCGCGCTCGGAGCCGAGCTCCCGACGCCCAACAAGGGCACACCCGACGCCCGCCGCTGGCCGACCACCGACCCGCCCATCGAGTTCGTCGGTGACGACAAGGTGAAGATCGGGGCGTGGGAGGTCACGTTCGATCCGGAGACGAAGAACGTGACCAACGTCAAGGGTCAGAGCGTGCAGGGCCCGGTCACCTACGACATCGACGCCGCGGTCAGTCTGCAGCCGGCCGACCAGGCCCAGAAGGTGTTCGCCAACCAGCGCGCACTCGTACCGGACCTGGTCTCGGTGCCCGCTCCCGGGCTGTGGATGGAGCAACCGGTGGTGTCCTCGCGCCAGACCGGTGCATGCACCACCTCGTCGTGCGCCTTCGACTACACGGTGCAGGGCAGCCCGTACGCCGACGACGTCCGCGGCCACTTCAACTACGGTCTGACGCTGAACTTCGCGGTCGGCAACCGTCCGCCCGGCGCGGTGGGCGGTGAGTGCAAGGTGGTCCTGCGCGTGGACTTCGGACGAGACGGCACCACCCGGTGTGCCGCCACCAACCTCCCGCCGGACACCAACATCGCCTCGCGGTACACCTTCACCTACCTCGCGTTCATCGACTCGACCGAGACCGAGCTGAACGATCTCATCGACAACAACGAGAAGCAGACCAACACCGAGATCGTCTATGTCCGGACCGGGAACAAGGAACCCGAGCAGGCCCGCTTCGGGGCGAGCGTGACCGGTCTGCCCAGCTACTACGCGATCAAGCGCGGCGACTACATCTTCGACGGCATCGGCACCGACGGCAACATGCACATCACCTTCGGTGAGGGGTATCGGGAGCACATCGTCGGCGGCACCTTCGATCCGTCCTGGGAGGGCACCGAGGTGCTCCGCAAGCAGATGGAACAGCAGGTCACCGCGGCCGGCGACGCACAGGTCGTCTACTTCGTCGCCGAGGAGGAGACAGCGTCGGCTCTGCGGGCCCTGATCGCCGCGGAGAACCAGAGCGACAACATCTCCGCCTTCTACTACGACTAGACGACCACGTCGACCAGTCCTCAGCCCCCGGCGAAGCGCGCCTCGGCGGCCTCGCCGACCCGCCCGGCGCCGGTGTGCAACCGCAGTCCCGGCGTCAGGGGACGGACGTCGACATGGTCGCCGCCGCCGTCGATCCGGACATACACCGAACCCAGGCCCGCCCGGACCGGCGCGCGGACGGCATCCCCGTCCTCGAGGGCGATCTCGATCTCGCCGTCCCGGGTCGCGCAGTAGCTCAGCGCGATCGTCCAGGGCCAGGAGAACAGCGGGCCGTCGAGTCGCAGTCGGGAGGGTCCGGAGACCTCCGGCGCGCGACAGGTCCCCTCGCCCGCGTAGACGATGCGTCGTTGCGTCACGCCGCCGGGCACGAGATTCCCCGCGGTGTCGAGCACGAACAGCCGGTCGGTCGCCACCCCGAAGTCGGGCCGGGGATCCACCCGGCCGAAGATCCGGCTGACCTGATTGTCGGGATAGACGAACGGCTGCAGGATCTCCAGCGGCACGGACTGGTCGAGCAGGGTCCGGCCGCCCGGGCCCTCCGCCGCGGCGTCGTGCAGCGACGCGGTCGCGGTCTCGAGATAGTCGCCGGTCGGGTTGTCCCGCCACGACGACGAGAACGAGACCAGTGACACCAGGGCGGAGACCACGACGAGCGCACCCACCACGGAGGCGAACGCGGGCAGCGCCGACCGTTCCTCCTCTCGTCCGGTCTCGTCGTCGGAGGTCCGTGCGTGTCGTCCGCCCACCTCCCCGGTCCGGGACGGCGCCGCGCACAGCAGGGCCAGCGCGATGCTGAACACCAGTGCCGTGTCCGGCAGATAGCGCATGTGCTGGGCGAGTTCGATCGCGGTCTGCGGGCTCGATCGATTCCACATCACCGGGATCTGCGCCGCGACGGCGTAGATCGCCGCGGCCGCGACGATCCCGGCGCCGCCACGTCTGCGGGCCACCGCCCACCACGTCACCGCGGCCAGCACCAACCAGCCGCCGACGATCATCCACATCTGCGGGAAGCCCGTCGGCGGACTCGGCGTCCACCGCTCCCACTCCCACGGCCCGCCGACGAGCGACGGTACGACGGCGTCGGTCACCGATCGCCAGACCAGGCGGGCGGTCTGCGCCACCGAGTGCTCACCCGATGTCGGGTCCGTGGTGACGAAGTACACGACCACCCACAGCGCGGCGGTGACGGTCAGCGCGACCCACAACTCCCGGGCCGCCCGGAGCGTCGGCATCGTCGCGCGCGCACCGCCGTTCGCGAGGATCGCCGCGACGAGCGCCACCGGCAGGATGAACAGCGACTTCTCGAAGAACGCCAACGCGATCACGAAGACGATCGTCGAGCGGATCCACACCAGCCGGCGTCGCGAATCGTCGATGTCACCCCGACCGAGACGCACCGCGTCGGCGACGATCCACGCCATCGCCGCCTGCATGGGCAGTGTGTTGAGGCCGGCCGCCCACCAGGCGAACGCGGGCACCGTCATCGGACTGAAGAGATAGAACGCCAACGCGACCAGTGCACCGATGCGGGCGCGCGGCGCGATCGTCCGCACCATCCGCCACACCGCCACCGATGCGATGGCCTGCATCACGACCAGCATCAGCGCCGGCAGCGCCCAGTTCAACGGCGCCAGCCAGGTGGCCACACCGGCGAGCAGGAAGGCCGCCGGCATGAAGTGGCCGTCGTGACTGTGCCCCAGGTACTCCCAGGACAGGATCGGATTCGACGACGCCCGTGCGACGAGCACGAGATCGTCCCAGTAGAAGTTGCCGGTCGCGACGAGCCAGCCCCTGATGATCAGCTGGCCCACGATGAGGGACACGGCAACAAGGGACACCATCCGCGCGTTGGGCATGCGCTCCAGTTTCCATGTGCGGCGCGCGCCGTCGTGGCCGGGTCGGGTGACTCGGCCACGTGCGGGTCGTCGCGGGGCGTCGTGGCAAAATCGGGCGCGTGACCGATCGCAGCCCCAGCCCCGGCGCTCAGGACCCCCGCCCGTCCGGCGGCACGTCCTTCGAGCACTCGATCGACCTCGACAAGTACCAGCTCTCGTCCGAGGTCGGCGACCTGCCCGACGACATCGACCAGCTGCGACTCGAGATCGACCGGCTCGATGCCGTGATCCTCGCGGCGATCAAACGCAGGTCGGCGGTGTCGAAGAAGATCGGCGCCGCGCGGATGGCCTCCGGCGGCCCGCGCCTGGTCCACAGCCGGGAGGTGAAGGTCCTGGAGCGCTTCCAGGACCTCGGCCAGGAAGGCCACACTCTCGCGATGCTGCTGCTACGCCTGGGACGCGGACCGCTGGGCCGCTGATCGCCGGGCCGTGTGACGACCGTCGCGGCCGGGTCCCCGACCACATAGGGTTAGTGGTCATGAGCACCCAGGCCCCCGGCAGCGACTTCACCGGCACCGATCACGGCGACATCACCGCGACGCAATCCTGGCAGGCGCTAGCGGCTCATCAACCGCACGTGTACGCCATGCACCTGCGTGAGGTGTTCGCGATCGATCCCGCGCGCGGCCGCGAACTCACCGTCGACGTCGGCGACCTGCACATCGACTACTCGAAGCACCGGGTCCTGCGCGAGACCCTCGAACTGCTGATGAGCCTCGCCCGCGAGATCGGTCTCGAGGAGATCCGCGACGACATGTTCGCCGGAACCCACATCAACACCTCCGAGGACCGCGCGGTCCTGCACACCGCCCTGCGACTCCCGGCCGACGCGACGCTGACCGTCGACGGTCAGGACGTCGTCGCCGACGTCCACGAGGTCCTGACCCGCATGGGTGAGTTCACCGACCGGCTCCGAAGCGGAGAGTGGAAGGGACACACCGGCAAAGCCATCACCGACGTGGTCAACATCGGCATCGGCGGCTCCGACCTCGGGCCCGTGATGGTCTACCAGGCGCTGCGCCACTACGTCGACGCCGGGATCCGCTGTCACTTCGTCTCCAACGTCGACCCCGCGGACATGGTCGGCACGCTCGCCGACCTCGACGCCGAGACCACGCTGTTCATCATCGCCTCGAAGACCTTCACCACCCTCGAGACGCTGACCAACGCCGCCGCCGCGCGCACGTGGCTCCTGCAGGCCCTCGACGCCGACTCCGACGCCGTGGCAAAACATTTCGTGGCCGTGAGCACCAACGCCGCCGAGGTCGCGGAGTTCGGCATCGACACCGACAACATGTTCGGATTCTGGGACTGGGTCGGGGGCCGCTACTCGGTGGACTCGGCCATCGGGCTGTCGGTGATGGCCGCCATCGGCAAGGAACGCTTCGCCGAGTTCCTCGACGGCTTCCACATCGTCGACGAGCACTTCCGCACCCAGCCGCTGGAACACAACGCGCCGGTCATCCTCGGCCTGATCGGCCTCTGGTACAACAACTTCTGGGATGTCGGCACCCGCGCGGTCCTCCCCTACAGCAACGACATGGCCCGCTTCGCCGCGTATCTGCAGCAGCTCACCATGGAGTCGAACGGGAAGTCGGTCACCGCGAGCGGACACCACGTCACCACCGACACCGGCGAGATCTTCTGGGGCGAACCGGGAACCAACGGTCAGCACGCGTTTTACCAACTGCTGCATCAAGGTACGCGGATGGTACCGGCGGACTTCATCGGTTTCGCCGAAGCGACCGACGACCTACCGACCTCTCCCGACGGCTCGGGCTCCATGCAGGACCTGCTGATGAGCAACTTCTTCGCCCAGACCAAGGTGCTCGCCTTCGGCAAGACCGCCGACGAGATCGCCGCCGAGGGCGTGCCCGCACATGTCGTGGCCCACAAGGTGATGCCGGGCAACCGGCCCACCACCTCGATCCTCGCCCCCCGGCTCACCCCGTCGGTGATCGGCCAGCTCGTCGCGCTCTACGAGCACCAGGTCTTCGTCGAGGGCGCCATCTGGGGCATCAACCCCTTCGACCAGTGGGGCGTCGAACTGGGCAAGACCCAGGCCAAGGAGCTACTCGGCACCATCACCCAGACGGAGGCACCGGACGCCCACGACGATTCGTCGACCGATGCCCTCGTGACCTGGTACCGGGAGCGACGGGGCCGCGCGGTCTGAGGGTTTCGACAAGCTCAACCGGCAAAATCACTTCCAGTAGTCCTCGTCGAAGACCTCGTCGGGGATCTCGTCCCCGGGCTCGACGCCGAGAGACTGGATGCGTCCCATGATCGCGGCCGCGGTAGCCACGTAGGTCACGAGATCCGTTGGCTCCACGTCACGTTCGGCGGGATCTCGGCCGAGGAACTCGTACAGGGCCGGTGGCACGCAGGCACCCATGTCCAGTGCCCGGGTCGCGGTTGCCGCCCGCCAGGCGTCGAAGCTCGCCACGTCGACGGCCTCGGCGACTTCGCCGGTGCGGATGGCCTCGGACACCTCGTCGAGGGTGGCCAGCTCGCCCGATGTCCCGCTCGACGGGTCGAAGCCGAGAACCGTGTCGGCGGAGGTCGACTCGTCGTCGGTGAGGGTGAAGTAGACGATGCCCCGCCAGTCGGAGCCCATGGCCGCGATGTCCGTCCGGTCGAAGATCTCGCCGAGCAGCTCGCCGACCTGCTCCCGCTGCCGCGCGCCGAACACCTGAAACGCGCCCGACGCCACCACTTGTCCGTGCTTGTTCGCCACGACGGCCACCTTACGCAGGTCAGTCGTCGATGCCGAGGACGACCACGCGCCCCGACGTTGGAGAAAGATAGACCCTCGCCCGCCACTGCGTGGACGAGAAGGCCCGGTCGAGTTCCGGGCTGCCGAGCAGCTCGCCGGCCGGGACGAGATCGTGCAACTCGCTCACCGGCGGGTCGGGATGGGCGACGGGCGTCGCGTCGTACTCCTGTACCCACTCGGCGACCTGATCGGCACCGGCCGTGACCACGGCGTCGAACCAGTAGGTGCTCGGCCCGGGGACGCGACCGGTCGAGGCATCCCCGAGAGTGCCCGCCGCCCAGCCGTCGACAGTCGAATCGGCCAGAGCCGGGAACCGCGCGGCGACCGGCTCGATGTCGCGGCGTGGGCCGGTCGTGAGGACCTTCGTCGGCTGCGACGGGGACGACGAATCCGCCGTCGAGGAGACGGGGACCCGTTCGGTCGGTGCCGGTGTCCCGCAAGCGAGCAGCCCGGCGAGTCCGAGTACGGCGGCGACTCCGGCCCACCAGGGCCGCCACCGATTGCGCAGCATTCCGCCACGCTAACCCGTCACGGGCGCCTGCACGTCAAAGGTCTACTGCGTGAATGAGTTCCGGCAGACACGCGGAACAGCTCAGACGAGTCGTCGACTGATCGACGCCGGCAGGAACTTCAGCGCCGCCGCGATCGGCGTCCACGGCCATGCCGGCACCGGCGCCCAGTCCTTCTCCGCCTCGATCGCCTTGACCAGGGCGTCGACGCCCTTGTCCGTGTCGACCATCAGGGAGGTCTTCACTCCCCGGTTGATGTCGGTCTCGATGTAGCCCGGCGCGACGATCGACACGGTGATGGGCGACGAGGCGAACTCGGCCTGGAGTCCCTGCCCCAGCGCTGTCAGTCCGGCTTTCGACGCCGAGTACGCGGCCTGGGCCTTGGGCATACCGCGGACGCCCGAGATGGAGCTGACCAGCACCAGATGCCCCGCGTTCTGCGCACGGAAGATCTCGAGCGCGGCCTCGGCCTGGGCCAGCGCGCCGACCAGATTGGTCTGCACCGTCTCGATGTTCGCCGCGGCCTTACCGGTACCGAGGGGTGCCCCCTTGCCGAGTCCGGCGTTGACGACGACCCGGTCGAGACCGCCCAGACCGTCGGCGAGTCTGCGGAACACCTCGGGAACGGCCTCCACATCGGTGACGTCGAGCGTCGCGACCTCGACACGCTCGGCGGAGGGCCGCAACTCCTCGGCCAGCGCCTCCAGCTTCTCGCGCCGGCGCGCCGCGAGCGCGAGCGAACGCCCCTGCGCGGCGAAGCGTCGGGCCATGCCCTCCCCGAGTCCCGAACTGGCCCCCGTGATGAGAATTCTCTGCCGTGTCGTCACGACGTCCAGGCTACCGGCCGGTAAGTTCCGGGCTCCCGGCCGGCCGGACACCTACTTCAGCAACCGGGACATCCGCCGATCAGCCAGCACCTTCCCACCCGTCTGACACGTGGCGCAGTACTGGAAGGACCGATCCGCGAAAGACACCTCGCGGACGGTGTCGCCGCACACCGGACACGGCAGGCCGGTGCGGGCGTGCACGCGCAGACCGGTGCGTTTCTCGGACTTCAACCGCGCCACTGCCTGGCCTTCCAGTCGTCCGGTGGCATCGGTGAGAACGCCGCGCATGGCGTCGTAGAGCGTGGCGACCTGGTCGGGCTTCAGCGTCTTCGACGACGCGAAGGGCGACAGGCGCGCGGTGTGCAGGATCTCGTCGGAATACGCGTTGCCGATCCCGGCGATGGTGTGCTGGTCGGTGAGTACGTTCTTGATCCGGCCGGTCGTCCCGGACAGGATCTCCGCGAACTGTTCGGCCGTCAGTTCGAGCGCGTCGGGTCCCAGACCCGCGATCCGTTCGACCTCGGTGAGCTCACGGACCAGCCACACGGCGAGCCGCTTCTGGGTGCCGGCCTCGGTGACGTCGAAGCCCTCACCGGGCAACCCGCAGTGCACGCGCAGGGCGATCGGGCTCTTCCCGCCCGGACGCAGGGGCTTGGGCGACAGGTCCTCGCTCCATCGCACCCACCCCGCCCGCGACAGATGGATGACCAGCTGCAGCAACGGCTCTGACGCGGTGGCCGCCGAACCCGGAATGGTACGGATGACCAGGTACTTCCCCACACGTCCGACGGATTCGACGATCCGGTCCATCAGCGCCGTGTAGGGCGGGTCGGCGGTCTTCAGCACCGACAGCGACGCGACGTCGACCCGTCGGATCGGGAGTCCGGCCGCACGGCCGTCGACGTAGTCGGCGATCGCGGCCACCTCTGGAAGCTCAGGCATGCCACCAGTGTGCTCTAGTTGTGGGATGAACTCCCGACTTTCCGACGCCGAACTGGCTGCCCGGATCGCGCAGGGAGCCGGAGAGGTACTTCTCGGAATCCGGTCCGGTGATCTGCTCGGCGGGGCGATGCTCGGCGACGTGGGCGATGCGCTTGCGCAGGCGTGGATCTCGACGGTGCTGCGCAAACACCGGCCACGCGATGCGGTGCTGTCCGAGGAAGCGGCCGACGTCGGCGACCGGGCCACCGCGGCTCGGGTGTGGATCATCGACCCCTTGGACGGCACAAGGGAATTCGCCGCGGGTTCAGCGGACTGGGCCGTACACGTGGCCCTGACCGAGAGCGGGATCGTCACCGAGGCGTCGGTGTCCCTGCCCGCGACGGGTGAACTGTTTCGTTCGGACACGGTCGCACGGACCGCGGGCGAGCTGACCCGCCGCCTGGTCACCTCCCGGTGGGGTGGCTCCTACGAGACCAGCTACGTGGCGAACCGTCTGGGTCTGCAGATGGTGCCGGTCGGTTCGGCCGGGGCCAAGGCGATGGCCGTCGTCCGCGGCGATGCCGACGCCTACGTCCACGCCGGCGGCCAATACGAGTGGGACAACGCGGCGCCGGTGGGGGTCGCGCTGGCGGCCGGCCTGCACTGCAGTCGCCTCGACGGGTCGGAGATCGTCTACAACAACCGGCATCCGTACATGCCGGACTTCGTCATCTGCCGCAGCGAGATCCGCGACGAGATGCTCGCCGCGTTGCAGCAGATCTGGTGACCTGGAGACCGTGAACGGAGTCGGCGACGCGGTCGTACAGATCGGTCCGGCGCTGATTGTCGTCGTCGTACTGCTGGCGGTGGCCGCGGTGGTGGTCAACCGCCGGTCCGGCCTGGCCACCGAGACGATGGTGGCGGTGCTACGTGCCGTCGCACAACTCGCCGCGCTGGCCGCGGTGCTGGCGGCGGTCATCCCCCATCTGTGGGCATCCGCCCTGTTCGTTCTGCTCATGGCGTCGGCGGCAGCGTGGACGTCGGCCCGGCGCGTGAACCCGGACCGCTCCGGCCTCGTCGGGATCGCGTGGTGTGCGGGTCCCGTTGCGGTTCCGACGATCGTCATCGTCACCGCACTCCTCGTCATCGGAGTGCTTCCCGCCCGCGGGATCGCCGTGATCCCGACGGCCGGAATCCTGATCGGCGGTGCGATGGTGACCACCTCGCTCGCCGGGCGCCGAGCGCACGACGAGTTGCGGGTTCGGCGCGGCGAGGTGGACGCGGCGTTGTCGCTGGGTCTGCTCTCGCGGGACGCGCGCATGGAGATCTGCGGGCCCGCCGCTGCGAGCGCCCTCATCCCCGGACTCGACCAGACCAAGTCGGTGGGGATCGTCACCATTCCCGGTGCATTCGTGGGCATGGTCCTCGGCGGGGCCTCGGTGTGGGCCGCCGCGGCGATGCAGCTGTTCGTACTGGTGGCGCTGCTGACCGTCAGTTCCATCGCCATGCTCGTCACCGTCGAACTCGTTGCCCGCGAACGCCTGTGAGCCTTCGACATATGCAGATGTCGCGTGTCGTGGCGTCCAGCGCAACGAAGTGCGGCATCTGGCGGACAGGTGCGGAGGGTGTCCACCTCGATGAGCGGGGTCAGACTCCTCAGTGCGCCTTGCGCAGCAGATAGATGTCCATGATCCAGCCGATCCGTTCCCGGGCCGCGGCGCGCTCTCGGACGATCCGGTCCGTGACCTCGCCGACTCTGCCGCTGATCAGGATCTCGTCGTCGGTGCCCACATAAGCGCCCCACCAGATGTGATCGTCCGGGTCGGCGGTGTGCCGGAAACTGAGGTCGGCGTCGAGCATCACGATCTGGTTGGCGTCGGCACCCGCAGGAGTGTCGGCGAGGCGTCGGCCGGTGGTCGTGTGGATAGGTTCGCCGACGCGGTTGGCCACGATGCCGTGCGCCGCGGTGAGTGCGCTGGCGCTGGTCACACCCGGAATGACCTCGACGACGAGGTCGAGATCGTCACGGGCGGCGAGATCGTCGACGATTCGCAGCGTGCTGTCGTAGAGTGCGGGGTCGCCCCAGACGAGGATGGCGGCCACACCGCCGTCGCCGACCTCGTCGCGCAGCGCGGTGGCGATCAGATCGGCACGCGCGGCATGCCAGCGCCGGACCTCCGCGTCGTAGTCCGCCGGCTCACGGTCGCGCGGCGGATCGGGAATCTCCACCAGCGAATGGCCCTGCCGCGCATGCTCGGTGAGGATCGCGCGACGGGCGTCGAGCAGACCGCTCTTCGCAGTGCCCTTCTCGAGGGTGAGGAAGGTGTCCACGTCGGCCATCGCATCGATGGCCTGCAGCGTGATCTGACGTGGCCCACCGGGTCCGATCCCGATGACGCGCAGCGTGATTCGCACGGTCAGATCTTCACCTTCGGAAGCCCGTGCTTCCGGGCGGTCATGTCCAGGATGAGCTGCCTCGGCGCGAGCCGCCGGAGCAGGAAGACCACGCCGGCCTGATTACCCTTGGCATAGAACGGCTTCGGGTGTTCGGCAAGAGCGGCGTCGACGATCTGGGTGGCCATGCTCTGCGCGCTGATGCCCGCATCCTCGTTGCGCCTGGTCGCGGCGGCGAGCGTCTCGTATTCGGCCCGGTACGGCGAGTCGTCACCGATGAAGATGCTCCGACGGTCTCCGATGCCGGTGGCGATCGTGCCCGGCTCGACACTGATCATCCGTATCCCGTACGGCGCCAGCTCACGTCGCGACGCGAGGGCGAACGCCTTGAGCGCCGACTTCGTGGCCGCGTAGTTGGACCGGAAGGCGACGGGGAAGCTGGACAACATCGACCCCACCATGACGACCGTGCCACGACGCCGCCTGCGCATCCCGGGCAACACCGCCTTGGTCAGTGCGATCGGCCCGAAGACGTTGACGCGGAACAGATCCTCGACCGCCGACATCGGGGTGTCCTCGAGCGACCCGGCCTGGGACTCGCCGGCGTTGTTGACCAGGATGTCGACCTCGCCGACCAGGGCCGCGCACGACTCGGCGGAGTCGTAGTCGGCGTTGTCGAGACGGACATAGGTGACGCCCGGCAATGGGTTGCGCACGGCGTCCGGGTTGCGGGTGGTGCCGTAGACCCGATGCCCCCGTGCGACGAACTGACGAGCGACCTCGGCACCGATGCCACTGGTCGCGCCGGTCACGAGGACAGTCTGTGAACTCACGACCGCAACGGTAGCGCAACGGCCGAGGCGTCAGACGAGCTTGTCGTACCGGCGGGTGAGGATGCTGAGTTCCGCGGCCACCCGCTCGGAGTCGGGGCCGTAGGGGCGCCTGGAATCGCGGGTGAACCAGTCGGCGATCCGCTGGCCCGGCGTCCGCTGGCCGGCCGGGGTCCGACGCGCGGTGAGAGTCAGCACCCCGGCGGTGCCGGCGACCGAAGCGATGACGACGAGTGCGAGAACAAAGATGAGTGTCATGGCAGTTATCCTGCGCCCACTATGTTCCCGCCAACAGTGGCAGCAAAGCCATTGTTCGCAAATTATCTGCCATACTGGGTTGGTGTTGAAATCCGTCGGCGTCCTCCTCTACGGACGCGTCGCACTGTTCGAGTTCGGTGTCGTCCACGAGGTGTTCGGCCTCGATCGCACCGACGACGGCGTCCCGGCCTTCGATTTCCGGGTCGCGTCGCCGGAACCGGGATCGTCACTCGGCGTGGGCCACGGGGTCTCGCTCCAGGTGTCGCACACCCTCGCCGAGTGCCGTGACGTCGATCTGGTCGTGATCCCCGGGGGAAGCATCAGCGGCAACTACCCCGACGAGATCCTGGACACCATCCGCACGGTCGTCGACGGCGGCGGCCGAGTGCTCACCGTCTGTTCGGGCGCCTTCGTCGCGGGTGCGGCCGGCCTCCTCGACGACCGCCGGTGCACGACCCACTGGCGTTACGGCACCGACCTCGCGCGCATGTTCCCGCGCGCCCAGGTCGACACCGACGTCCTCTTCGTCGACGACGGCCCCGTCACCACGAGCGCGGGCACCGCCGCGGGGATAGACGCATCGCTGCACCTGGTCCGGGAGGCCTGGGGACCGGCCGTCGCCAACCGGATCGCGCGGCGGATGGTCGTGCCACCGCACCGCGACGGCGGTCAGCGTCAGTTCGTCGAGGCACCCGTACCGGCATGCACCGACGAGGGGTTCGGCACGCTGCTCGCCTGGATGACGGCGAACCTCGACCGAGACATCAGCATCGACGACATGGCGACCCGCATGCACATGTCGGGACGGACCTTCGCGCGACGGTTCGTCGACGAGGTCGGGATCTCGCCTCGCCGCTGGCTGACCGAGCAGCGCGTGCTGTCGGCGAAGAACCTGCTGGAGTCGACCACCGCGAGCGTCGACGAGGTGGCGCGGCGGGTCGGTTTCACGTCGGCGACGCTGCTGCGTCACCACTTCGCCGCGAGCGTCGGTGTCTCGCCGCTGGTCTACCGCCGGCGGTTCGCGAAGTCCGCTGCTGCGGAGACATAGCCGAGACCGCGCCCCGCGCGGCCACGAGCTGCGAAACCGGCCTGGTTGGTGCCCTCGGTAGGATTCGAACCTACGACCTACCCTTTAGGAGAGGGTTGCTCTATCCCCTGAGCTACGAAGGCGCGCCGCGCAAGGCTTGTCGGCGCGGCTCCCGACAGCCGGAGTCTACGCGAGCGGCATCCGCCGTCGACGACGTGCCTCAGATGGTGAAGATCGTGTAGTTGGTCCCCTGCCGCCGATTCTGCGCGCGCACCCGCCCCACCAGCACGACGGCCACACCCCCTGCCACGACGGCGCACACCCCCGCGGCGATCGCCGACGGCCCGCTGTTCCAGGTGAGGGCCAGCCCGGCTCCGAGAATGCAGCCGAGTGAACAGAGCGCTGCACAGATCATGAGTATCGCCATGTTTTGCATGTGATCACCCTCGAGCACACCGGACCACGAGTCATGATCAATGATTGATCAACCGGAAATCAGTCATGGAAACGCCACCGGAGGTGAGCCCCGACCATGATCACCGATCGTCGAGCGGTGGCGTACACAACCACTCCTTTGTGGCGCTGCTCGACGCCGACGGTCACCCGATCCCGATGCGCCCCACCGCACAACGCGCCCTCACGCTGCTGCTCCGACACCGCCACACCGGGCTGAGCCCCGAGGACCTCGCCGCCGGGATCTGGCCTCTGGACATGCCGGAGCACCCGGACGCCGCAGTGCGGACCGTCCTCAGCCGTCTGCGCCGCCACCTCCCCGCGGACTGTCTCCGCCGGACCCCCGCCGGCATCTGCCTCACCGGCCTGTCCGGGCCCGGCCACGTTCCACCACCGTTCGTCGGCCGCGATGCCGAAGTCCACGAGCTCACCCGGATGCTCGACACCCACGACGGGGTGTTGGTCACCGGGCCGTTCGGTGTCGGCAAGTCCCGACTTCTCGCGGAACTGTCCTCTCCTGACTCCGGTCGACGCTCGTGGCGCCGCGAGGTCGTGACCCTCCCGTCGTCACTCCCCGCGCTGCACGCCCGCTTCGGTGCCGAGGACCCCGTCGATGCCCTCCGGCATGCCCTGACCGCAGGAGGAGACCTCCCGACCCTCGTGGTCGTCGACGACATCCATCGCGCAGACCCGGCCGTCCTGGAGTTCCTGATGGCGCTGACCGACCTGGGACCGACCCGACTGCTCGGTGCCGCCATCACAGAAAACGCTGTGCCGGAATCGATCACCAAACTCCTGCGGACGAACCGGTGGGCCGGGTTCACGCTCGGGCCGCTGGACGACGCGGCATCGGCCGTGCTGGGTCACCTCGTCGGCGCACGAGCCGGCGTCGGTCAAGCGGGCGGAAACCCGGAGCTGATCTGTTCGCTCGCACGCGCGGACGACCCCGGGGACGGAATCGCCGAAACCGTTCGGCGCCGACTGTCCGGTCTACCCCGAGAGTGCTCGGAGGCTCTCGCGCTCGTCGTGGTCGCCGGAATGCTCGATTGGGAATGCGTCGCCCGACTCGGCAGTCACGAGGCGATCGTCACCCTGGAGGATCACGAGTTCGTGACCACCGACGCGACCGGCGCCCGGGCCGCGTCCGCACTGGTCGCCGCTGCGGTCGAGCGGTCGATGACCCCCGCGCGTCGTCGCCGGCTGGCCGAACTACTCCACGCGGCCGCGACGACGCCCGTGATGCGCGCGTCGTGGGGCCTCGACCTCGGACAACCGGTGAGCACCGCCGACCTGCTGGCCGCCGGCGCTTTTCACCTGCGGTCTGGTGATCCCGACTCCGCCGAACGGTTCGCCGCCACCGCCTGGAAGTCGGATCCGAGCGCCGAGGCCGGGTTCGCCTGGGCCCGAGCTCTCGCGCTGGGCACTCGATCCAGCCCTGAGATCACTTCCCGGCTCGCGCAAGTGCGAGCCCAGCTACCGTTCGACACACCCGCGATCGCCGTCGCTGCGGCTGTCTCGACCTTCCTGAAGGGCGCCGACCCCGACGCCGCGCGGCAGGAGCTACGAACGATCCCGGGACCGCACCAACCGCTCGGACGAGTTGTCGAAGCCCTGATCGACACGTACACAGGCCGGCCCGACGCCGAGACACCCTGGCGTGTGTTGCAGGACAACGACGACCCGATCGTTCGCGGCGCCGCGTGGGCGACGTGGTTCCTCGCTTCTGACCTGGCAGCGGACCCGAACATCGGCGCCCTCCTCCCGGACTCCGACCGAGCAGAGGACGAAGGGTTGTCGGTCGCGCAACTTCACGCGATGCGGGCCCGCGCACTGCTCTCGAAGGACGATCCGGGGGCCGCGAAGCGCGAACTCGGACTCGCCGCGTCGACGACGCCGCTGGGCGACCTGCGGATGCGTGCATGGCTGGCGACCATCCGTTCCGAGATCCATTTTCGCGCGGCCGATTTCGACGCGGCCGCGACGTCGGGCACCCGCGCGGCCGAGCTTCTCGCCCGAAGCGGACACCGCAGCGACGAACGTATCGCCAAGCACTGGCTGGCGATAACCCTCGCCGCTTCGGGTGACCTCGACGGCGCCGGCGTCATGCTGGCCGACGCCGAGCGCTTGCCCTCGGCCGCGGTGATCGGCGACCATCACGGCGACGCGGCCCGCGCACTCATCGAGTGGGATCGTGGACGGGCCGAGGCTGCCGCCGCGTGCATCGCGACCGGATACGACCGGATCGCGCGACACTCCGTGGCGGACGATCTGTCGCTGTCGGTGGTCGCCGCGCTGGTGTCTGGGGACGACAACCCTTTCCGCACGGCCACCCCCGCCGCGGTCCGCGAGCGGATCGTGCGACAGCTACGCGAAGCGAGAAGTCCGGAACCGTCGGCCGCCGGCCTGACCGGTCGCGAACTCGAGATCTTGCGTCTGTACGCCCGACGCCGCACGGCAGCGGAGATAGCCGCCGAACTCGGCCTTGCCCCCACGACGGTGCGCAACCACGTGGCGCGCGGATTCCGGAAGCTCGGCATCGGCAGTCGGCGGGACATCCCCGATGGCTTGTGACGTCGGTGGCAGAACCAAAGGCGAGCATCGGGGGGTCGGATCGAGAACCGGACATTGCTGCCTGTGATCGTCGCCACTCGAGACACCCCGGCGCTGGGGTTGATGCCCGTTCCTGTCCGTACACTGCTTACCGCATACGTTCCACCGTTTCACCCGGGGAGGTCTTTTCGTTGGTGCACGCGGCATCAGGATCGGCGCGCACCGCCGACGACGACGAGACCACAGCCACCGCTGCCGAGACGCCGGGCCCCGCCGCCGCACCCCGTCCCGCCGAGTCGGGCCCTCCCCCGGCTGCGACCAAGCCGCGTGGACGAGCGCACACCGCCGATTTCGTCCGAGTCGTGCTGTTCACGTTCGTGGTCGTCGCACACAGCGTCAACGCCATCAACGGCGGGGTCGACGAGATCCGCGGGGCGAATCTGGTGGGCACCCTGTGCCACCTGACGCGATACGGCTTCGTGGCGGTGACGCTGTATGTCCTCGTGCTGAGCATGCAGGGCCGGGAGATGTCGCCGTGGCAGTTCTGGCGGCGCCGCTTCGGGCTGGTGGTCGGCCCCTACCTCGCCTGGACGCTGATCTACACGGTCACCGATCACCTCATCCTCGCGGACAACCCGTTCCCACCCGCCCGTGAGATGCTGCCCCGGCTCGCGCACGACCTCCTCGTGGGCGAGGGCAAGTATCAGCTGTACTTCCTGCTGATCTCGATGCAGATCTACCTGTTCTTCCCGCTGATCTCCTGGATCTTCGAGCGCGGCCGCAACCGCCCGTGGTTGTTGCTGGCCGGCGGGACCGCGATCCAGCTCCTGGTGTTCGTCGTCTACCAGTACCTCCCGAGACCTTCCGGCCACGCGTGGGACGTCGCCTACCAGCACATGTGGAAGACGCTCCCGATGTATGCGCTCTTCGTCGCGATGGGCGTACTGGCCGCGCAGCACCGCGAGGCCGTCGACCGCTGGCTCCGCGAGCACATGGCCACCGTCGTTCTGGTCGCGGCGGGCTGCGCGGCGTTCAGCGTCGCGGGCTACCTGCTGGCCACGTCGCCGGGCAATGTGCCGTGGAAGGCCAACACGGCCTGGAACCCGGTATCGCTGCCCTGGTACATCGGCGGCTTCGCCCTGTTGTGGCTGATCGGCCTGGTCTGGGACGACCGACGCGCCGCCGGCCGACCGGCCGGCGGACGGCTGGTGTCGCAGGCCACCTTGCGCGCGTTCGGTGTCTTCGCGGTTCACCCGCTGATCCTCGACATCCTGGGCCGCGTCGGATTCCTCAGCGGACTCTTCGACTGGTTCCCGCATTCGGCGGTCCTGCGCTCGATCATCTTGATCGCCCTGGTGCTCGCGGCATCACTGGCGCTGGTCGACCTCCTCCTGCGCCTGCCGTTCAGCAAATGGCTGACCGCCCGGCCCCGCATCCCCCTGTTGCCGAAGCGGAACAAGAAGGAGCAGGACCGGGCGGTGGAAGTCGGAGAGCCGGCGGGGGCTGAGAAGGTGTCCGCCGACTAGGTGTGGGCTACTTGTACTTCGGGTTGTTGATCACCGGGATCTCGATGTTGATCGGCATCCGCAGTTCGGACATGTAGAAGAGGACGAACTGGCGGAGGAACTCGTCGAACAGCCAGTACGCCTCGCGTGGCATGCCGACGTTGAGCAGGCCTTCGCGGATCTGCACGTACGGACCCCATGCCGTCTCGAGCAGCGGGCTCCACACGGGCTCGCGCGGGATCTGGTACCAGTTCGCCACCTGGTCGCCGAGCACGAACCTCGTGAGGGCTCCCAGGACGCCGCGCGAGATCAGCGAGAGATCGAGGTTCATGCCGAGATCGAGCAGCATGTCCGCGAGCTTGCGACCCTCGGGGGTCGGCGCCAGGATCGGATCGAGCACCTGTTGCGCCTGCGAGTCGGCGGCGGCCCATGACGCCGGGATGTACTCGTCCGAGACGCCCAACAGGCGAGCGGTGATCTGCCACGAGTGCAGGAATCCGGCGGATTCGTCGGCGGCGATGGGGACGTTCCACTTGTCGAAGTTGCGCATGACCGTCGTCGGCAGGCTGTGCCAGGTGACCATGATGTCGGCCTGGCTGATCGGCTTCTTCTCCGTCGCCCCGTGCACCCAGTGGGGCGACTGCGGCAGGAGGTGCCGCACTCCCGCGTGGGCCAGACGTGTCTTGACGCACGTCACGACCATCTCGCCGCCGGGTTGGTAGGCGTTGAGCGATCCGATGTCGTAACCGAGCTTCGCGGTCTTGGTGATGCGGTCCTTGAGGTCCCACCCACCTTTCGAGTAGTAGACCGCACGGGCCTCACGTGGGATGACGGTGCTCATCATGCCGCTGGCGAAGCCGTACAGGACACCGAGGTATGTTCCGCGCTTCTGGTTGAAACGAACAGCGTCGGCCAGCTTGGCCTGATCCGTCCACGACGGCAGCTGCCGCGCGTGCTCCATGAAGTCGCGCAGTTCCGAGGGCAGGCCGGCCGGCAGTGGCTGCGAGTTGCGATGCCACGTGCGCAGCAGTCGGTTGACGTTGTGCACCTGCCCACTGTCGATGACCTTGGCGACCACCGGATCCGCCTCGTCGTCCCACACCTGGCGAGGATCCGCACCACGACCGCGACCGGGCACCGAATTCGCCGGTGACCACGTCCACGGCGTCGTCTGCGAGAGCGCCGCCACCGCTCCGGCAGCACCGACGGCACCTCCGGCGCGTATCAGATTTCGTCTGTTCAGATCTTCCATGACCCCGTCCCATCACTTCCATGTATCAATGTGACAAACAACGTATCCTTGTATCATTGTTACCACCAGGTGGTCCAGGACACACCTGTTTCGCCGATTTTGCGATCATGGAAGCTCATGCCGTCATCATGAGTAGAAGGGGGTGACCAGGTGACCACGCAGCCGTCCGGCACTTCGCTGTCGAGCTCACTTCTCCAGCGCGCATTCCTCGAGTCCTCGACACCGTCGGAGGAGGCGGCCGATCCCACCGCCGAGCGCCTCCTCGACGCGGCCTTCGAACTGTTCTGCCGGCTGGGCGTCCAACGCACTCCGATGGAGAAGGTCGCGAAGAGCGCAGGCGTCACCAGAGTCACCCTGTACCGCAAGTTCGCCACCAAGGACGCGCTCGTCGACCAGGTGGTGCTGCGCGAGTTCCGCCGCTACTTCGACCGCTTCCGTGCGGAGATCCCCCGTGCCGACACCGTCGCCGACCGCGTGGTCCTCGGATTCGTCGGCTCGTTGCGGGCCATCTCCGGCAACCCGCTGATCGGTGAGATCAACGACGCCGAACCGAGCATGCTCATCGAATCGATGATCGGCGGGGACGGCAAGCTGCTCGCGACCGTCCAGCACTTCGTCGCCGCACAGCTGCGTCGAGAGCAGTTGGCGGGCAACATCTCCGACCTGCTCGACGTCGACCTCGTGGCCGAGATGATGGTCCGCGTGTCGGCGTCGTTCCTGACCGTGCCCAGCCGCGTCGTCGACATCACCGACGATGCCCAGCTCGCCACGGTGGCGCGTCAGTTCCTCGTGCCGATGCTCAATCCCGCGCAGTGACGGGCCGAAGCTGCAAAGATCAGAGCGCTCACCACATCTGAGGAGACTGCCGTGCGCTCATGGTCTGTGATCATCATCCTGGCTGTCTCACAGTTCGTCATGGTGCTCGACAGCACCGTGATGAACGTGTCGATCTCGGTGGTGGCCGACGACCTCGGGACCTCGATCACCGGCATGCAGGCCGCGATTACCTTCTACGCGCTGACGATGGCCGCCTTCATGCTGACCGGCGGCAAGCTCGGCGACCTGATGGGCCGGGCACGAGCTTTCAAGATCGGTGCCGTCATCTACGGCATCGGCTCGCTGACCACGGCGCTGAGCCCCAACCTGCCCGTTCTGCTGATCGGCTGGTCACTGGTCGAGGGGCTGGGTGCGGTTCTCGTCATCCCCGCGATCGCCTCACTGGCCGCCATCAACTACACCGGCAAGGCGCGTGTCACCGCATTCTCGATCCTGGGCGCGGTCACCGGGCTGGCCGCCGCGGTCGGCCCGCTGCTCGGCGGGGTGATGACCACCTACCTGTCGTGGCGCTACGTGTTCGTCGCCGAGACCGTCGTGATGGTGGCGGTCCTGTTCGCGGCCAAACTGATTCGTGATGTACCCCGTGACCCGAGCGTGCGCATCGACCCGCTGAGCGTCCTGGCATCCGCCGGTGGCCTGGCGCTCGTCGTCTACGGCGTCCTGCAGTCGAAGACGTGGGGTTGGTTGAAGCCGCAGCACCCACCTGAGTTCGGCGGCAACGAGATCGCTCCCCTCGGTGTCTCGCCCGTCGCATACCTGCTCTTGCTCGGGGTCGTCGTCCTCTGGCTGTTCGTCCTGCGCCAACGTGCCCTCGCCGACTCCGGCAGGCAACCGCTGCTGCGCATCGAATTGTTCCGGATCGCCGCACTGCGCAGCGGGCTCGGCGGCTTCCTCGCCCAGTACTTCGCGATCGCCGCGCTCTTCTTCGTGGTCCCGGTGTACCTGCAGACGATGCTCGGACGCGACGCCCTGCAGACCGGAGTGAAGATCCTGCCGCTCTCGGTGGGCCTCGTCATCTTCTCGATACTCGGATCCTGGCTCACCGCACGACGATCCGCCCGATTCATCGCGCGCGGCGGGCAGATCACGATGGCTCTCGGGACACTTCTGATCATCGCCTCGGTGGGCACCGACCTGCGCAGCGCCGCCTTCGCCGCGGGCATGTTCGTCGTGGGCGCGGGCTTCGGATTACTCGCCTCACAACTGGGCAACGTCAACATGTCCGCCGTCGAGGAGAAGGACACCTCCGAAGTCGGGGGCCTGCAGGGCACCTTCCAGAACCTGGGTTCGTCGTTCGGCACCGCGGTCGCGGGTTCGGTCTTCCTGCTCATGCTCTCGTCGGGCTTCGTGTCGGCGGTGAGCGAGTCCGAGACCCTCTCACCCGATGACCAGCAACGTGTGGTCGCGGCCGTGGACGATGCAGGCGTACCCATCATCTCCGCCGACGAGGCCCGAACCCTCGTCCTCGACGCGGGTGGCTCGCCGGACGCCGCGCAAACGGTGTCCCAGGTCTACGCGGAGTCGCAGATCGCGGCCCTGCAGCAGGCCTTGTTCGTCGTGTTCGGCCTTCTCGTCCTGGCGTTGCTGTTCTCGCGCCACCTGCCCAACCGGATACCCGAGCCCGCCGATGTGGAGGCCGGCTGAACCGGCGAGATCAGCCGGTGGCGCGGACCTTCTTGCCGATGGTGGTCTCGGTCTGCCGGACCGCCTGTGCGGCAAACGGTCCCACGACCTTGCCGAGCAGTTTGCCCGCCATGCCGCCCGGCAACGTGTAGGTGAATTCCACGTCCATGTCGGTGGCCGAACCGCCGTCGGCGTCGGCGAAGCGCCACGTGGTGTTCGCCGCGAATCCCTCGATCGCCTCCAACGTGATCAGCTCGTTCTCGACGTATTCGGTGCACTTGACGACCGAATTCAGCGTCTTGGGCCCCACCTCCATCGACACCGCGAACGTCGCACCGAGTCCGCTCGTCTGGTCGGTCGTGGGTTCGAAGCGGGTGACGCCGAAGAGGTATTCGCTGACGTTCTGATAGCCGTCGACGTAGCTGAACACCTTCTCGCGCGGCCCGTCGATCCTCGCCTGATGCCGTACCACTCCCACGATTCTCCCCGTTCGTCTCGTTCGGCCGACCGTGCCGGCGCGGCCCTGCCGTCGACCCTATGCGGTGGGCGCGCACCGTCGGAGCCAACACGCGCCGGCTGACGATGGTGAGACGGGCGCCCGGCGACGGGCACCGTGGAATGCGCCATTTATCTAGCGTGCTAGTATCTAGCACACTATGTCAAAGCACCCTTCGGGCCAAGCAGCCGAGGCGGACGGCCCTGGCCAGGGCGGGCTCGGTGAGCAGCTGTCGTTCGCGCTACACGGCGCGGCGAATCGGGTTGTCCGCCTTCACAAGCCGTTGCTGGCACCGATGGGTCTGACGTTTCCGCAGTACCTGGCGGTCCTGGCCCTGTTGGACTCGTCGCCGCAGACGGTGGGAACACTCGGTACCCGCCTCGACATGGACACCGGAACCATCACCCCGCTGGTCAAGCGCCTCGAGGCGGCAGGCATGGTCACCCGAGTACGGGACCCCCACGACGATCGACGGGTCCTGGTCGATCTGACCGGCCGCGCTCGCGAACTCGAACCGCAGATCCGCGGCGTCTCCGACCGGATCAGAGCCGCATGCCGACTCACGACGGCCGGCATGGATGAGCTCCGACAGACCCTCGAGGACCTCGCCCACCCCCTGGATGACTGATCGCGCGGCGCAGCACCACCACTGGTCGTCGCGTTCCACCTCCGACCGAAAGCGACAACACATGACCGACCACACCGCACAGGCCGATTTTCCCAGCCGCATCGGCGTCTGGTTCAACGGCGAACCCTGGCCGATCCGCGACGCCCAAGCCATCGCCCGCGACATCGAGGCCATGGGCTTCGGCTCCCTGTTCATGCCCGAAGGCGGCGGAAAAGACTCCCTGGTGCAATCAGCCGCCTATCTCGCCGCCACGGATCGACTCGTCATCGGCACCGGGATCGCCAACATCCACTTCCGCATCCCCACACCCGCCGAAACCGGGGCACGAACCCTCGCGGCACTCCATCCCGGACGGTTCGTCCTCGGACTCGGAGTCAGCCACGCACCCTTCGTCGAGAAGAACATGCAAGGCGCCTACGGCAAACCACTGTCGACGATGCGCACCTATCTCGAGCGGATGAACTCGGTTCCGGCCGACATCGAACAAGGCGCCCGGCCCGTCCGACTACTGGCCGCACTCGGCCCCAAGATGATCGAACTCTCCGGCGAACTGGCCGACGGCGCCCACCCCTACCTCGTCACACCGGAACACACCGCGACCACCCGGAACATCCTCGGCCCCGACAAATGGGTCGTCTCCGAACAAGCAGTCGCCATCGGCGGAAACGAACAAGACCAACTACGCCGCGCCCACGCCCACGTGGGGTTCTACACCCCCCTGACCAACTATCGAAACTCCTGGCTGCGACAGGGTTTCGACGAAACCGACCTGATCCCCGGTGGTTCCGACCGCCTGGTCCGGGCCCTCGTCGGCATGGGAACAGCCGAACACGCCGCCGCTTCGGTCACCGCCCACCTCGACGCCGGCGCCGATCACGTCGTCGTGCAAATCCTCGGCGACGGCCCCTCATCGGACCCACGGCCCGCACTGCGGGAACTGGCCACCGCACTACAGCTCTGACCCAGCGTCCGGGGCGGCGCACAGGTTTCGTGCCTGCCCGGTGATCTGGGTGCGTACGCTTGGTCGATGACGCCCCGTCGCGGAATCTCACTGGTGGTGCGAGCTCTGGCCGTGGTGACGGCCACCGCTCTGCTGACGACCGCCTGCGGCGGCGATCCGGCCGAGCCGGGAGCGAGTCCGGTGACCTGCGCCGAGATCCCCAACGGGGAGATGATCGAAGCCCAGGCCGTGTCCGCCGCACCCACCGACATCGCCACCAGACCTGAGGTGGCTTCGGGGTTTCGCACGGGGATGAGACCCGTCGTCACCGAAACCTACGCGGCGGCAACCGCGAATCCGCTCGCCACCCGTGCGGCCTGCGAGGTCCTGCGCGACGGTGGCACCGCCGCCGACGCCCTGGTCACCGCGCAGCTGGTGCTCGGCCTCGTCGAGCCGCAGTCCTCCGGCATCGGTGGTGGCGCCTTCGCGCTCTACTACGACGCGGCGTCGAAGAGTGTGCGGGCCTTCGACGGTCGCGAGACGGCGCCGGCCGCCGCCACCGAGACCTACCTGACCCGGATCAGCCCGGACGATCCCGCACCGCCGGTACCGAGTGCCCGCGCCTCGGGTCGGTCCATCGGCGTGCCGGGCGTGCTCCGGATGCTCGAGATGGTCCACGGCGAATTCGGCGGCCACGCATGGCGAGACCTGTTCGATCCCGCAGTACAGCTGGCCGACAACGGTTTCGACATCAGTCCGCGGCTCGCGACCGCGATCGCCGCGTCGGCGGCCGAACTCGCCGTCGACGCGGATACACGCGCGTACTTCCTGTCCGCCGACGGCACGGCCAAGCCGGCCGGCACCCGGCTCGTCAACCCGGCGTACTCGAAGACGCTCGGCGCGCTGGCGACCGACGGCGCCGGAGCCATGTACGACGGGCCGCTCGCCCAGGCCATCGTCGCCGAGGCCGGCAGCACCGAGGGCGGCATGACACCGAGCCTCATGACCGTGCAAGACCTTCGCGACTACCGTGCGATCGTGCGGGAACCGGTCGTCACGACGTATCGCGGACGAGAGATCGTCGCGATGCCCGGACCGTCGTCGGGCGGGATCGCCGTGGCGTCGGCGCTGGGCATCCTGGCGAACTTCGACCTCCCGTCGATGCCGCCGACCGATGTCGACACCGACGGCGGACGTCCCGACCCGGCCGCCGTCCACCTCGTCACCGAGGCCGAGCGCCTCGCCTACGCCGATCGCGACAAGTACGTCGCCGACCCCGATTTCGTCCCGCTGCCCGGGCGCGGGGTGGCGACCATCCTCGACCCGGCCTATCTGCGGTCGCGAGCGGCGCTCATCAAGCCCGAGTCCTCACTCGGCGAGGCGCCGGCGGGCGACCTCGGTCCGGTACCCCTCGGGTCGTATGCCGGCCCCGAACACGGGACCAGCCACATCACCGTCGCCGACCGCTACGGCAACGTCGCCACGATGACCACCACGATCGAATCCGCTTTCGGCAGTTACCACATGGTCGACGGCTTCCTCCTCAACAACCAGCTGACCGACTTCTCCGCAGAGCCCCGGGATGACGCCGGCGCATTGCTCGCCAACCGGGTGTCACCCGGCAAGCGGCCGCGGTCGTCGATGGCGCCGACGCTCGTCCTGCAGCCCGGCACCGACGGGGCCCCGGCCGAGGTGGTCGCCGCCCTCGGCTCGCCCGGCGGGTCGGTGATCATCCAGTTCGTGATCAAGACGATCGTCGGGATGCTGGACTGGGGCCTCGATCCCCAGCAGGCCGTGTCGATGATCGACTTCGGCTCGGCCAACACCCCGACGTCGAACGTCGGCGGCGAGCACCCGCTCGTAGACACCGCCGACGACGGCGCCGACGATCCGCTCGTCCGAGGCCTACGCGAACGCGGCGCCGAGGTCTCGGTGGAAGAGCAGTCGAGCGGACTCAGCGCGTTGCTCCGCCAGGACGGCGGCTGGATCGGCGGCGCGGATCCGCGTCGCGAGGGTGCCGTGATGGGCGACGACGCGACGCTGCGATAGCCCGTCCCGGCCGCGGACGCCGGGACCGACGCTGCCTCAACCGGGTTCCGACCACTAGTTTTCCTCAGCGTCACATGGGTGCAATCGGACGCATACACCCAGCTCATAGCGTCGAGTCGCTCGCATCTGCGACACCGGCGTAGCGACGTCGTCGTGCGACCCCCGCGCACGTGGGGGCCGAGATCATCCAGGAGTATCCATGAGTGGCAGCATGTCCCGCCGGCAGGCGATCGAGGCCGTGACGACCTACGACGTGTCGGCGCCCGGTTTCGCCGAACCGCTGGCAGACACGTTCGGGCGCAACGTGTTCAGCTTGTCGGTGATGAAGAAGCGGCTGCCCAAGCACGTCTTCAAGGCGGTCGCCGCGACCATCGACACCGGCTGCGCACTCGACCCCACCCTCGCCGACTACGTCGCGGTGGCGATGAAGGACTGGGCCATCGAGAGGGGCGCCACCCACTACGCCCACGTCTTCTATCCGCTCACCGGGTTCACAGCCGAGAAGCACGACTCGTTCCTCGAACCCGACTCCACCGGCGCGTCCCTCGCCGAGTTCGCGGGCAAGACCTTGATGCAGGGCGAGCCCGACGCGTCGAGCTTCCCCAACGGCGGCCTGCGCGGGACCTTCGAAGCCCGCGGCTACACCGGCTGGGACGTCACCAGTCCCGCCTACCTCCTGGAGAACCCGAACGGCAACACCCTCTGCATCCCGACGATCTTCATCTCGTGGACCGGCGAGGCCCTCGACAAGAAGACCCCGCTGCTGCGCAGCCAGCAGGCCATGAGCAAGCAGGCGATGAGGTTGCTCCGGCTGTTCGGGCACGACGACGTCGACACCGTGGTGTCCTACGCCGGCGCCGAGCAGGAGTACTTCCTGATCGACGAGCACTTCTTCTACGCGCGACCGGATCTCATGACCTGCAACCGGACCCTGTTCGGCGCCCCGCCGTCGAAGGGGCAGGAGTTCGACGACCACTACTTCGGCGCCATCCCGGAACGCGTGCTGTCCTTCATGATCGAACTCGACCGCGAGTTGTTCAAACAGGGGATCCCGGCGAAGACGCGACACAACGAGGTCGCACCCGGCCAGTTCGAGATCGCGCCGGTCTTCGAACGGTCGGTTCTCGCGCACGACCATCAGCAACTGATGATGACCACGATGAAGGCCGTCGCCGAGAAGTACGGCATGAAGTGTCTGCTGCACGAGAAGCCGTTCTCCGGCGTCAACGGTTCGGGCAAGCACGTCAACTTCTCGCTCGGCAACAGCAATCAGGGCAACCTGCTCAACCCGGGCGAGACCCCGCACGAGAACATGCAGTTCCTGACCTTCTGCGGCGCGATCATCCGCTCGGTGCATCTCTACGGCGGACTCCTGCGGGCCGCGGTCGCCTCGGCATCGAACGACCACCGGCTCGGCGCCAACGAGGCTCCGCCGGCGATCATCTCGATCTTCCTCGGCGAACAGCTGATGGACGTGTTCGAGCAGATCGCCAAGGGCGGCGCCACCGGCTCCAAGGCCGCGGGGGTCATCGAGCTGGGCGTCGACACGCTCCCGCCCCTCAAGGCCGATCCGGGTGATCGCAACCGCACCAGCCCGTTCGCGTTCACCGGCAACCGGTTCGAGTACCGCGCACCGGGTTCCAACCAGTCGATCTCCGATCCGATGGTCGCCATCAACACGATCCTCGCCGACTCACTCGACGTCATCGCCGCGGACCTCGAGAAGCTCCTCGCCGATGGACTCGACCTCGCCGACGCCGTCCAGAAGGTGTTGCAGGAGATCGTGAACTCGCACGGAGCGGTCATCTTCAACGGCAACGGCTACTCCGACGAATGGCAGGAAGAGGCGGCCGCCCGCGGGCTGAAGAACCTGCGGACGACGGTCGACGCGGTCACGGAGTACACCTCCCCGGAGGTGATCGAGATCTTCCAGAGATACGGCGTGCTGTCGGCCCGCGAGCTCGAGGCCCGTGAGGACGTCATCTTCGAGTACTACGCGTTGACGCTGCTCGTCGAGGCCAAGGAGACCGCGGAGATCGCCAAGACCATGATCATGCCGGCGGCGATCCGCTACCAGGGTGAGCTGGCAGGCACCGCGGCATCGCTCAAGATGGCCGGGATCGAAGCTCCCACACCGCTGCTCGAGGAACTGACCGGGCTGATCAGCTCCCTCCACGACGGGTTGGCGACGCTGGATGCCGGCATCGCCGGGATGCACGGCGAGTCCACCTTCGACGAGTCGAAGTACGCGCTGGAGACGCTGATCCCGGCCATGGCCGCGGTCCGCGAGGTCGCCGACACGCTCGAATCCATCGTGGCCGACGATCTGTGGCCGCTGCCGACCTACAACGAGATGCTCACGATCCTCTAGACGCACGTCACCGGATCCGGATGATCTCGTGCCCGGTCTCCGGGTACGAGATCATCCGGATCACCGGTTCACCGGACGCGCGGTGACAGCGCCGCGACGAGACACTCCTCCGCTCACCCCAGTGGCCACCGGGTGCCGGTGAGAGTCTCGGCCTCGGTCCAGAGGCGGCCCGCCAGTTCGTAGTCGCACGCGGTGCGGGCTCGGCCCGACAGCACCGGCCGGCCGCGCAGTCCCCACAGCCCGTCGACCCCCACGTAGCTGCCCGGCGGGACCGGTTCGGTCAGGCAGTGCAGCGTGGGTGCCGCACCGGCGTCGAGGTCGTTACCGACCACCCCCGCGAGCCCCTGGGCCACCCGGTGCAGAGCTCCCAGCCCCGGCTTGTTCGAGATGTTCGACGCCGCCCAGCCCGGGTCGGTGAGCATCGAGGTCACCGGTGACCCGACGTCGCGCAACCGTCGGTCGAGTTCCAGACCCCAGAGCATGACCGCGAGCTTGGAACCGGTGTAGGCCCGCGGCGCCGACCAGCGAGTGCGCCGATATTCGAGATCGGCGGGGTCGATGCGCGCGCGACGATGGCCTTCGGAACCCACGGACACGACGTGTCTGCTGATGCGCGGCAGCAGGAGATTGGTCAGTGCGAACGGTCCGAGGAAGTTGGTGCCCATACCCAGTTCGAACCCGTCCGGTGTCGTCCTGCGCTGGTGGGGAAACATCCCGGCGTTGTTGACGAGCGCATCGACGGGACCGTCGAGTTCCGCGACGAACGCCCGGACCGAGGCTAGGTCGGCGAGATCTAGCCGCAGCACCTCGCAGTCGCCACCGAATTCCCGTGCGCGCCGGGCGCCGAGGTCGGTGTCGCGCACGGCCAGCACCACCCGCACACCGGCCCGGGCGAGCGCGCCGGCGGTGGCCAACCCGATGCCGTTGGTGGCACCGGTGACGACGACCCGCGAACCGGCCAGGTCGGACAGGGACTTCGACGAGGAAGGCATGGACGCCACGGTACCCATCGGATGTCCGGTGCCGGGGCGGTCCGGAGTCCCTCCTGCGTCCCGGCTCTCACCGGGCACGCAGCGACAGCGCCACGACGAGACGTGTCGACGGGTCGTCGAGATCCATCCCGGTGAGCGCCTGTATCCGACGTATGCGGTAGCGCAACGTGTTCGGGTGGACGTGCAGTGCCGCGGCCGCCGCACGGACGTCTCCGAAATGGTCGAGGTAGGCGCGCAGCGAAGCCGTGAAATCGCTGCCGCTGCGGGCGTCGAGATCCGCGAGGCCGGTGACCCGGCTGTCGACGAGATCAGGGTTCTCCGAGAGCAATCCGATGATCTCACCCAACAGCACACCGGTGCGGGATCGTTCGACGGTGGTGACGGCGTCGATCAGGTCGGCTTCCCGGTCCGCGGCGTCGAGGACGCGGTCGATGGAGAGCCGCAGATCGGTTGCGCCGGAGATGTTGTCGGGTCCCGCGACCACGGCGCGCGCCGGCAGGTTGAACTGACGGTCGGCGGCGTCGACGGCGGCCCGGGCCCAGGAGACGGCGTCGTCGAGCGCGACGCCGGGCAGCACGACATAGGCGCGGTCCCCGATGGTGACCGTCACCGAGGGCGGACTGAATGCGCTGGCGTGCAACATGAGTGCCGACACCTGGCCCCCGCGGACGCCGTCGGGAGTCGTGAAACCCACGATCGTCGCCGCGGCCGTCGGGTCGATGCCGAGCTGGGCGGCGAGATGATCCGTGTCGACCGGTTCTCCGCCCACGCCGAGGAGTCGCCGGACCCGCTCATCGTGGTCGGAGCCGGCGGAACGACGCCGCGCGATCACCCGGGCAGCCACCGCTCCGGCGCCGACGAGGACCTCGTCGGTGTCGCGAGCAAGCGGACGCGACCCCTCCTGCAACCAGACGACGCCCAGCATGACGTCGGCAGAACCGGTCTGCCGGCCCGATGCCGGACGGATGGCGATCGCGCGACGCGGCCGTAGTCCCAGGTCGGCGCGTGCGTCGACCCTCACGACGCCGGCGGACTTCCGCAGCGCGTCCATCACGCCCCAGTCCCGCAGCCACGCCAGCATCTCCGGTGGTCCCTCGCGCCCCAGGATCGACAGCCGGCGCAACTCGTCGGCCTCCTCGCCCGCCGAGCTGTAGGCCAGGACGTGAGCGTGCTCGTCCTCGACGCTCACCAGACCACCGGTCCGCCGGGCGACCTCCGCCGCGAGCTGGAACAGGTCACCGGTGTTCCCCGACTCCATGGACTCGCCGTCGACCGTCGCGGCGCGCCCGGCGTCGAGCACGCGGGTGACGAGGTTGTAGATGCGTTCCCAGCGTGCGTGCGGGTCGATGGCGATGACCGCGACCCCCAGGCGTTCGGCGAGACCGATCAGGGTGCTACTCGGGTTCTTGGTCAGAACGGCGACCGGCCGGTGTGCGCCGAGCCCGGCGAGCCATTCGACACCGACCTCGTCGGCGAGCCCGACGAGCAGGAACACCTCGGCCGAGCGCGCGGCGCGCCCCAGTCCGTAGTGGATGTCGTCGGTGTCGACCATGGCCAGCGTCGACACCGGGGCGTCCAGCCCGCGCGGAGACGAGACCAAGGTCGCCACGGTCTGGTCGAGGGCGAGGACCAGCCGCCCGAGCGCGATACCGACCTTGTCCATGTGGACAATCCTACGGCGCGGAGCTTTGCCGATCGGCCATATCGCGACGTCGCGATGGACGGTGCACTGGAGCCATGGATGCCATCACCACTCCCCCTCGACCGTCCAATGAACCCGTCCACAGCTATGCCCCCGGTTCGCCCGAGCGCGCCCGCATCGTCGACGAGCTGGCGCGACAGTCCCATGCCGGCCGGCGCGAGTTCCCGCACATCATCGGTGGTCACCTGAGCCTCGGTGCGGGCGAACAGATCGATGTCGTCCAGCCTCATGCGCACCGCGAGGTCCTCGGTTTCATCACCACCGCCACGCACGACGACGCCCGCGCCGCGGTCGATTCGGCCCGCGCCGCCGCCGACGACTGGGCGCACACCGGCTTCGACGACCGAGCGGCGGTCATCCTGCGCGCCGCCGAACTGCTGGCCGGGCCGTGGCGCGAGCGGATCGCGGCGGCGACGATGCTCGGTCAGTCGAAGTCGGTGCAGCAGGCCGAGATCGACGCCCCGTGCGAGCTCGTCGACTTCTGGCGGTTCAATGTCGCCTTCGCCCGCGAGATACTCGCCGAACAACCGGAGTCGTCACCGGGAGTGTGGAATCGGCTCGACCACCGCCCGCTGGATGGGTTCGTCTACGCCGTGACCCCGTTCAACTTCACCGCGATCGCCGCGAACCTGCCCACCGCTCCGGTCCTGATGGGCAATACCGTCGTGTGGAAACCATCGCCCACGCAGGCTTATTCGGCACAGCTGATCATGGCTCTGCTCGAGGCCGCCGGACTGCCACCCGGCGTGATCAACCTCGTGCACGGCGACGGCGCGGCCGTCTCGGATGTGGTGCTCGCCGACCGGGATCTGGCCGGCATCCACTTCACCGGGTCGACGCGGACGTTCCGTCACCTGTGGCGCGAGGTGGGCGCCAACATCGAGCACTACCGGAACTATCCCCGCCTCGTCGGCGAGACCGGCGGCAAGGACTTCATCGTCGCGCATGCCTCGGCCGAACCGCATGCCCTGCGAACGGCATTGTCCCGCGGCGCCTTCGAGTACCAGGGACAGAAGTGTTCGGCAGCATCGCGGGCCTACATCGCACGATCGGTGTGGGACCGGATGGGCGACGAGTTCCTGGGCGAGGCCGCCGAACTCACCTACGGAGATGTCCGCGACCTGACGAACTTCGGTGGTGCGGTGATCGATCGGCGCGCGTTCGACAAGCAGGTCGCGGCGATCGACCGCGCCAAGTCGTCGGCGTCGCTGACCGTCGCGGTCGGCGGCGACTGCGACGACACCGAGGGATTCTTCGTCCGGCCCACCGTGCTGCTGTCCGACGACCCGACCGACGAGGCGTTCGCGACGGAGTACTTCGGTCCCATCCTCGCCGTCCATGTCTACGACGACGCGGACTACGAGAGCATTCTCGGGCTGGTGGATTCGACGGCGCAGTACGCACTGACCGGCTCCATCATGGCCACCGACGTCGCCGCTGTCGCGCTGGCGTCCGATCGTCTGCGCAACGCGGCGGGCAACTTCTACGTCAACGACAAACCGACCGGCGCGGTGGTCGGACAGCAGCCCTTCGGCGGGGGCCGGGCGTCGGGCACCAACGACAAGGCCGGATCGAAGCAGAACCTGATGCGGTGGACGTCCACCCGGACGATCAAGGAGACCTTCACCCCGCCCACCACGTCGACGTACCCGCACATGGTGGCCGACTGGACGGGGATCTGATGGGTTCCGTCTTCGACACCGTGTTGCGGCCGGCGATCGTTGCGGCGTCGCGCAGCGAACGGATCAGGGACGCGTCCCAGCGATGGTCGGTGACCGAGAAGGTCGTCCGCCGGTTCGTCCCGGGCGAATCGATCGCCGCCGCGATGAGCGCGGTCGAGAGCGAAGTCGACGACGGGATCGCGGTGACGGTCGACTTCCTGGGCGAGGACACCGTCGACGAATCCCAGGCCGACGCGACGGTGGGTGCGTATCTCGCACTGCTCGAGTCGATGTCCGGGCTCGGTGCGACAACTCCCGGATCGCTCGAGGTGTCGCTGAAGCTCACCGCGGTGGGTTTGGGTCTGCCGGAGCACGGCGCGAAGATCGCCGAGGAGAACGCGCGGACGATCGTCGAGGCGGCCGACGGGCTGGGCGTCCTGGTCACCGTCGACGCCGAGAGCCACGCCACCGTCGACCAGCGGCTGGCGATCGTGCGGTCGTTGCGTCACGACTTCCCGGACACCGGCACCGTGCTGCAGGCCTGCCTGCGTCGCACCGAGGACGACTGCGCCGAGTTCGCGTCGTCGGAAGCCCGAATCCGGTTGTGCAAGGGCGCCTACGCCGAACCGGCCGCGGTCGCCTTCGTCGAACGCCGACAGGTCGACGACAACTACCTGCGCTGCCTCCGGGTGCTGATGAAGGGGTCCGGATATCCGATGGTCGCCACCCACGACCCCACGATGATCGACGCCGCGGCGATCCTCGCCGGCGAGTTCGGACGGTCCCCGGACACGTGGGAACACCAGATGCTCTACGGGATTCGCGTCGACGAGCAGCATCGCCTGGCCGACGCCGGCGCGCGGGTCCGGGTGTACATCCCCTATGGCGAGCAGTGGTACGGCTACCTCGTCCGCCGCCTCGCCGAGCGGCCGGCCAACCTCGGGTTCTTTCTCCGCGCCCTGGCCGGGTGAGTCGGTCATCCGTCGACCGTGCGTCCCTTTTCGTTGACTGTGCATCGCTTTTCGTCGACCGTGCGCCGATTTTCGTCGACTGTGCGCCCTTTTCGTTCACTGTGCGCTCGCGGTCCGCCACTGGGCCACTGTTCGAAAATTTGCGTCCACGTCAGCACTACTGAAGGGCAATCTGCCCTTCGATCGACCTGAGGAGGACGAAACTTCATTCGACCGAGCAGTCGCGACTGCCAAGCCCCCTCACTACTCGCGAAACAAACGCACAGTCAACGAGAATCAACGGGATGCCGCCTGTGGCGATCAGGCGGATGAGCCGGTACCGATCGCGGTCGATGAAATCTACTGCACAGTCAACGGTTCGCGAATCGGAGGTGTTCGCCTCCACCGAATCGGGCAGGGTGGGTCTCGACGTCGTCGGCAGGAGTCTCGCAGGGATTCAGTACCCGGAGAACGAGTCGGCGTGCACACGCCAGGGCTGGGTCCTCGTGGAACCGTCGAGGCGGCGGATCGCCGCGGACGTCCGTTCGACGAACGCCGGTGTGCCGGACACGTAATAGTGTGCGCCGGCCGCGACGGGACCGAGCAGGTCTTCGAGCCGGGCCGGATCGTCGATGCCGTCGGCCAGCTTCGGCGCGTCGACGGTCACGACGCGCGCGTTCGCCGCCCGGGCGCTGTCGAGATCGTCGGCGTAGACCGCGCGTCGGTGATCCCGCAGGACGTGCACGACCGTCAGACGGGAGAGATCCCCGTCCGACACCGTCTGCACGAGTTCCCGCACCATCGACACGAACGGCGTGATCCCGATCCCGGACGCGATCAACACGACCGAGCCCGTCGACGGAAATGCCCGGGGCAGCACGAAGTCCCCGCCGATGTTGTCGACGTAGGCGCGGCGCGCGGTCCCCTCGACCAGTGCCGCCTTGTACGCGGACGGCGTCGCGGCGACGGTGAAACCGAACTCCACCGGTTGCTGCCGGGGTGCGGACACGAACGAGAAGACCCGCCGCGAACCCGACCACACCGGCGCCGACCATCGCGGCACGCTGACGCTCGACCACTGCCCCGCTCGGAACGATGCAGGGGCACCGACCGGTTCACCCCGCACCGCGTAGGTTCGGTCGGCGACCGGGAGGGTCACCACATCGAGCGGCACCCGGCGCGCGGTCCCCGACACCAGCCGGACGGCGAAGGCGTACAGACATCCGACGAGCAAGGCGACCTCGGGCACGAACGCCAACGTGTACGCGTCGGTGATCGCGACCGTGTACTGGCAGTGCATGAGTGCACCCACCAGGGCCGCGTAGACGAGCCGGTGGATTCCGGTGGCGGGCGAGGTGAGCGGTTCGGGCAGCATGATGGCCGCGACGAACAGCATCGGACTCGACACGATCCACGTCGACAGGTCCTGCCCACCCCGCACCAGCTCGACGAGGCCGATCGTGACGAGCGAGGCACCGATGAACACCAGAGCCATGCGCCACTCGCGGATCAGCGTCACGACGATCGCGCCGACGACGATCATCGGCACGAGAAGCGGTTCGGCGGCCACCCACCAGAAGGGAAAGCTGATGCCCTCGACACCGGCGTAGGCCAACGCATAACAACCGATCGCGCCCGCGACCGCGGGATTGACGATCAGCCGACGACGCCACGCGAGAACGTATTTCGACGCCGCGGCGATCGCGGCGCCCACCGCCACCGTGGCCACTGCGGTGTCCTCGGAGCCACCGGGCAGGACGAAGAACAGGATCAGTCCCGTGATCAGCCACGAATCGGAGTTCGGCGGCACCCGCAGCACACCGGCACATGCATAGCTCACCACCGCGCTGACCCCGACCGCGACAGCCAGCCACACCGCGAGGTCGCCCGGGCCGTAGCCGAAATCGGAGTCGGTCGCGGACACGACGAAGGCAGCCGCCGCCAGCACCACCAACCCGCACAGCACCGCCCGATACGGGGTCAGGTGTCGCCGGGTGGCATCGATCGGCGAGAGAAGCTGCGGCAGAAGCGTTGTCACAGGAACAACTCCAATCCGGGGATCGCGGTGTGCTCGACACTCCCGTTGCGTCGGATGGTCACGTGGTGGAAACCCTCACGGTGGTGGTCGAAGTCGCCGCGCAGAAACGCCGCCGGCGTGAAGAACAGCGCCGTCGCGAGGCCGTCGGCCTCCATCGCCGTCGGCGCGATCACCCAGGTCGCCAGGACTTCCCGTGCGGGCGAGGCGGTTCGCGGGTCGACGATGTGATGCCAGTCGGCCCACACCCGCCGGTTGCTCGCCGACGCGCAGATCGCGCCACCGCCGACGGACACGACCCCGATCGCCTTCGTCGGGTCCGACGGATGTTCCAGCGCCACCCGCAGCCCCCGGGAGCGCGGCGAGATCACCATGTCGCCACCGGCGTCGACCACGAAGTCGTCGAAGCTCTCACCGACGATCTCCGCCACCCGATCGACCGCGAATCCCTTACCGGCGGCACCGACGTCGAGCAACGCCGGTTCGCGGATCTCCAGTGCGCCCTCGTGCTCGCCGATCACGGCGTCCCAGGCCGGGGCCACCGGCACCCGCGCCGATGCGCGCAGCGAGTATGCCGCGTCATAACCCGCGTCGGCGAGCGTCTGACCCACCAGCGGCGACACGGCACCGCCGGTGAGGTCGTAGAGACGGCGATACCAGTCGACGAGCGGCTGGTCGGTGTCGGCGATCGGGTATCGGCCCGCCCGCCTGGCCATGTCCGCGACCGTCGAATCGTCCCGGAACCGTGACCACGCCCGGTCGATCCGGTCGATCTCGGCGCCCACCGCGCCGACGACGTCGGCGGGCAGCGGCTCCGGGGTGCTGATCGTCCACCGGGTGCCGATCGCCTCGAAGGCCCAGTGATGCGCGGTGCCGAGGGAGGTCAGGCCTGGGCCTCTTCCTTGATCTGGGCGATCGCGTCGTTGAAGCCGCCGGAGGTGAGGGACGAGCCGGACACCTTGTCGACCTCGATCTCGTCGATGTTCTTGCCCACCACCACGTCGGAGATACCGCCCGCGAACTTGCCCTGGTACTCCAGCGACGGACCCTTGGTCTGGCTCGTGTCCACCGACACCGCGGTGATGACCGAGTTCGACAGAGTGACAGTCACGCCCACACTCTGCGGGCCACCCGGCGAGGTGTACTCACCCCGCGCGGTGTACTCGCCGTCCTTGTACTCGCCGGAGCCGGCGTCGGCGACCTCGGTCGCGGCCGAAGTGGCCGCCGTGGTGCCGGTGGTCGACTCGCCGGACCCGGAGTCCTCGGACGAACACGCGCCCACGACGAGCCCGGCCGCCGCCATCGCCGCGACGATGCCGCCGGTGCGGGCCAGGGCGGACGAGCCCCGGGACGGTCGGGTCGGACTCGGGGACACCGAGTGGGTCAGTGTGCTGGGTGCGAGGGTCTTGGGCGTCTCTGGGGTGTGCGTCATGCACCAATTGTGCCGAGTGCGCGCCCAATAGTCCCGGCGACGGCCGAGGTACCCGCCGACGCCGGGTCTCAACGGCCGGCGGCCGCGACCCTCGCCTGGATGGCGTCGACGAACACGGTGCGGATGTCGGCCGCGTTCTCCGCGACGTAGGCGGTGCCACCCGTGGCCTCCGCGATCTGTTCGAGCGCATCGGAATCCGCGTCGTCGGAGATGCCGATCGTCAGCACGAGCACCGGACGCGCCGGATCCTCGAGGCGCTTCAGCTCGGCGAGGAGATTGTCGAGCGTGATGCTGTTCGGGTCCTCGTTCTGTCCGTCGGTCATGATGATGACGCTGTTGGAGTAGTTCGGGTCGTAGGTGTCCTGCACCCTCTTGAACGCGGCGAGGGTCGTGTCGTACAGGCCCGTTCCGCCACCGAGATTCGACAGTCCCTCCTCGACGGCCCGGCTGAGTGCGTCACGATGTGTGCCGCTGCCCGAGCGGGCATCGAGGCGACGAATCGGTGCGAGTTCCACCCAGTCCTGACCGGGTCCGCCCTTGTCGACGCTGAAGGCCCAGCCGCCGATCATCGTGTTGTTCGGGAAGAGCTTGAGCCCGGTCTGCGAGGCGTCGATGAGCAGACCCGCGCGGGTCGTCCCGCCGGCCGCCGTCTCCATCGATCCCGAGGTGTCCTGCACGACCAGCGAGCGGATCGGCACGCCGAGGACCTGCCACTGCCGCAGCGCCTTGTCGACCGACGACGGGTCGCGCAGTTCGAGTTCCTTGACCGGCTGCCCGACACCGTTCCCGTCGGCGTCGCGGTATCCGGAGTCGGTCAGCGCCGCTCGGCCGGCATCGGTCTTCAGCGCGGTGACGAGCGCCGTCCCCGCGTCGGCGGCCGCCTGCTGACGAGCCGCAGGTGCAGTGTTGACCAGCGGGTAGTCGAGCATCACGGTGCCCGCCGCAGGGATCGTCGACGTCAGCTGAGAGCCCTGATGGGTCCGCATGAAGAGGTCGAACTGCTGCTCGGTGGTGACCACCGGGACGCCGGAGGTGTTGGCGAGGTTGAGACGTGTGCCCTCGTTGTCGTTGGCGAGGCGCGCGTTGTTCTGCTGGATGGCGAGGATGGTCATCGCCTCGGTGAAGTCCTCGTCGGCGAGTTCGCCGGCGTCGACCGCCGCGAGCGCGCCGATGATCGGCGCGTCTCCCGTGCTGGTGTCCACGGGGCTGCCGGTCCGCAGATCCGGCAGTTTCATGACCTCCACCCAGGTGCCCAACTCGGGCACGTCGGTGCCGGCCACGACAGTCGGGGTCGACGCGATGGACGGCGACACCATGTCGAGTTCACGTCGCACCTGGGTCGTCACCCGGCGGGCCTGTACCTGCGAGTCCGCGACCCAGAGGTCCGGAGCCGCAGCGCCCTGTGTGAGCAGCCCGGGCACGTCCGCACCGGCGACCGTCTGCACGTCGTAGTCGAAACAGGAATCCGCCGACGCCTGACGCGCCACCTCACGCAGCGGACCCGTCATCGCCGAGTCCGACGCGACGGCCAACCGGGTACGTTCACCGCAGCCATCCGAACTCGTCTGCCAGATGATGACGCCGGTGACCAGAGCGACGACGACCAGCAGGACGGCACCCGCCCACAGCCATCCGCCGCGACGGCCCCCGTCGGGCTCGCGATGGTCGAAACCGAAATCGTCCTCGGGTTCTGACCGGGCATTGTTCGACGGAGACTGGGCACGACGCGGGACCGCCCCACCCGTCCGCTCGTTCCCGTTCCACTCGTTTCCGGCGCGATCGGCACCGGAGCTGTGACGCCCCATTGTCTTCTTCCCCGTTCCCCTCGTACGGCGGCCTGCAGACCTGCCTCTCGCGTGGTCACCGCCCGACGCATCGACGCATCGGCGGCCGCGCCCGCGAACCTCACACGGTTACGCGTGGCTCAGCCGAACACCTCGCGGAACTTCAGCAGCGACTTACGCAGATCCCCCGACACCGCCATGGCCGCGGTCTTACCCACGGGCCCGATCAGCGGCAGCCCACCCAGATCAACAGTGAAGGTTACTTCCGATCCGCTCGAAGTGGGAGCGATGCCCAGATCCAGCTTGGCCTTGACCCCGCCTTTGCCGTTTCCCTTGAGGCGGACATGGGAGACCGGCTCGAACTTCTCGACGACCCAGTCGAAGCGGACGCGCGTGCCCTTGACCTTCACGATCGACGAGATCTCGGTCCCCTTGCCGAGCTCGGCGGCCGCCGGAATGGGGCTACGCCACGTCTCGTGGATCACCAGCCATTCGCCGTACCGCGAGAGATCCGATGCCGCGGCCCAGGTATCTTCCGGTGACAGATCAACGCCGATGGAGTCACTCGTCTTCGCCATGACCCAAGAGAGTAGTGCCCCCGCCTCCGCCGCCGAACAGGCACGTTCGTTGCTGGGCTCGCACCTGACCGGGCACGGTGTGACGATCCGCCTGACCGAGGTCGAGGCGTATGCCGGTCCCGACGACCCGGCGTCGCATGCCTACACCCGAACGGCCCGCTCGGAGATCATGTACGGGCCGCCGGGCCGGCTGTATGTCTATCGCATCCACGGCCACCATTGCGCGAACGTCGTCGTCGCCGGTCCGGGACCCGCAGCTGCGGTGCTGCTGCGCGCGGGTGAGGTGCTCGACGGCGCCGACGTGGCGCGCTTCCGACGCGGTGTGACCCGCGTCGGGCCGGTCCCCGACGGTCGGCTCGCGAGCGGCCCGGGCAATCTGTGCCGCGCCCTGGGGATCACGATGGCCGACCTGGCCACCGATCTCACCGACCCGTCGAGTCCGGTTGTCCTCGAGCCGGGCACGCCCGGCCCTCGAGAACGCGTGGTCGCGGGTCCGCGGGTGGGCGTCCGCCGGGCCGCCGATCGCCCGTGGCGGTTCTGGATCGACGGGGACCCGACGGTGTCGGCGTATCGCCGACACCCGCGAGCAGAGCTCTGAGGACTACTTCTGCGGGTGCTGGGGGTTCTGGGGCTGCGGGCTCTGCTGACCCGGCAGCGGCTCCCCGGGGTTGGTGGGGTTGGTGGGCGGATTCTGCTGACCCGGGTTCTGCCCTGGCGCGCCGACTGCCTTGCGCACCGCGTCCTGCGCCTTGTCGACCTGACCCGAGTACTTGTTCTTGGTGACCTTGTCGAGGGCGTCACCACCCTTTTCGATCAGATTCGGGTTCTTCTGCAGCGTGGCCCTGGCCTTGTTGACGAGTCCCTTGAGATCCATCGCGTCTCCTCTGATCGACGTGCCGGACGTCTTCCGACAGCTTGCCGCCGATTCTATCCGTCGGACGCGACAGCACTGCCGTGCTGCGCGTCGTCCCCGTGCGCGGCGATCCACCTTGGCGCCACCCGCGAGACGACCTCGACGCACACGATCCCGACTGCCGCCGAGACCAGGGCCACCGAGTTCATCCCCCAGTTCGAGGAGTCGAGCCGGAACAGGTCCTGGGTGAACGGCCACGCGAAGATCAGCACGTACGCGCCGGCCGAGACGGCCAGCAGCACGAGCTTCCACCAGTTGTAGGGACGGGCGACCACGGCAAGCACGTACACCGCGATCGCGATCAGCGTCATCAGCGCCGCTGTGGCGGCCTGCGTCTGCGCCGGCGAGAGGTCGACGGCGTCGCCCCCCATCTCGACACCGGTACCGCCCGGGTTGACGAGCAGGTAGGTCACGAAGGTGCACAGACCGACGACGACGCCGTTGGGCACCGCGCTGAGCAGCACCCGGCGCACGAAACCGCGGCGGGCCCGCTCGTTGTTGGGCGCGAGCGACAGCACGAACGCGGGGATCCCGATGGTGAACCATGCCGAGATCGTCACGTGTATCGGCTGGAACGGATAGCTGAGCGGATCCGACCCGAACACCGCGCCGAGCAGCCCGCCGACTCCGACGAACAGCGCGAGCAGGACCGCGTACACGGTCTTGGTGAGGAACAGGTTCGAGACGCGCTCGATGTTGCCGATCACCCTACGGCCCTCGCCCACCACATACGGCAGGGTGGCGAACTTGTTGTCCAGCAACACGATCTGTGCCACCGACCGGGCCGCGGAGCTACCCGATCCCATCGCGACGCCGATGTCGGCGTCCTTGAGCGCCAGGACGTCGTTGACGCCGTCACCGGTCATCGCGACGGTGTCGCCCCGCGACTGCAGCGCCTTCACCATGGCGCGCTTCTGGTCGGGCCGCACCCGGCCGAACGTGACGCCGCGTTCGACGACGTCGGCGAGTTCGCCTGTCTCGGCGGGCAGCTCACGCGCATCGACCGACTCTTCGGCCGATCCGAGGCCCAGGGATGCGGCGACGGCGCCCACCGACCGGGCGTTGTCCCCGGAGATGACCTTCACCGCGACATGCTGCTGTCCGAAATAGACGATCGTGCCGCGCGCATCGGGCCGGACCCGTTGTTCGAGAACCACGAGGGCCACCGGGGAGACCGTCCCCGGTGCGACCTGGCCAGGTGCGGGTTCGGTGTCGACGGGCACGTCGGTGCACGCGAGCAACAGCACGCGGAGCCCGGCGGCGCCGATGTCGGACGCCAGGCGGGCCGTCTCGCCCTCCGGATCGAGCAGGACGTCGGGCGCACCGATCAGCCAGTGCCCGCTGTCGTCCCCGGCCGGCGCGCCGGAGCCGTTCCCGCGGAACGACATCCCGCTCCACTTGGTGGCCGAGGTGAACGGTTTGATGGCCGTCACCGTCCAGTCCGGAGCGACCGGGTGGGCTTCGGCGACCGCGATCATGCTCGCGTTGGGGCGTGGGTCATGGGCGGCGAGCGCGGCCAGCACCTGGGCCACGGTCTCGCCGGGTACCGCCCCGAGGGTCCGCACCTCGGCCAGCCGCATCCCGTTCTCGGTCAGGGTCCCGGTCTTGTCCGCGCAGACCACGTTGACGCGCGCCAGTCCCTCGATGGCCGGGAGCTCGTTCACCAGACACTGTCGCCGGCCCAGGCGCACGACGCCCACGGCGAAGGCGATCGAGGTCATCAGGACCAGCCCCTCCGGGACCATCGGCACCAGCGCGGCGACCATGCCCAGCAACGACCGCCGCAATCCGTTGTCGCTGATGAAGAGCTGATTGACGATGGTCAGGATCCCGGCCGGGATCAGCAACCAGGTGATGACCCGCAGGATCTGGTCGATCCCGGAGCGCAGTTCGGAGGAGACCAGGGTGAACTTCGACGCCTCGGCGGCGAGTTGCGCGGCGTAGGCGTCGGCGCCGACTTTGGTGGCGCGATACGCGCCGCCGCCGGCGACCACGAAACTGCCCGAGAGCACCTCGGCACCCGGGTCCTTGTCGATCGGGTCGGCCTCGCCGGTGAGCAGCGACTCGTCGACGTCGAGCGCGGTCGCCTCGATGACCTCGCCGTCGACGACGATCTGGTCGCCCGCACCGATCTCGATGATGTCGTCGAGCACCACCTCATCCGGCGGCACCTCGGTCACCGTGCCGTCGCGCCGTACCCGGGGTCGGGTCTGGCCGACGATGGCGAGCTTGTCCAGGGTCCGCTTGGCGCGGATCTCCTGGATGATGCCGATGCCCGAGTTGGCGATGATCAGCAGCCCGAACAATCCGTTGATGAGCGAACCTGTGAACACGACGATCGCGAACAACACCCCGAGGATCGCGTTGATCCGGGTGAAGACGTTCGCGCGCACGATGTCCGACACACTGCGACCGGACCGGTCGGGCAGCGTGTTCACCTGGCCGGCGGCGACCCGCTGTGCGACCTGGGCCGCGCTGAGACCGGGACTGGCGACCGGAGTCGGCACGCTCACGCCGAGGCCTCCCACCAACCGGGTTGTGCCATACCGGTACCGGTCCGGTGCGTCAGGTCGATCGAGCCACCGGGCTGCGGCACCAGGATCGTCGGCGAGTCCGGCCGGGTCTCCGCCTGCAGACGTGCGATGGGCTCTCCCCACGGGTGGCGCGCGAGGTTGAACGTCCCCCAGTGGATGGGTACGAACACCGAGTCGGATCCCGAACCGGGCGAGACCATCCGGTGAACCGAGAGGGCCTCCTCCGGGTTCACGTGGATGTCGGGCCACATCACGTCGTAGGCCCCGACGGCGATGAGGGTGAGATCGAACGGGCCGAGTCGGGCGCCGACATCCTCGAAACGTTCACTGTGCCCGGTGTCCCCGGAGAAGAAGACCTTGTGGTCTCGGCCCGCGATGGCCCAGCTGCCCCACTGGGTGAGGTTCCGCTCCAGCCTGCGGCCGGAGAAGTGCCGCGCCGGACCGCAGGTGAACCGCAACTCGCCCGCACCGGTCGGCACGACGACCTCGTCCCACCAATCTGCCTGCCGGATGCGGTCTTCGGCGATGCCCCAGGAAGCGAGGTGCGCGCCGACCCCGATCGTCGTGACGAACACCGCGTCGGGCTGGGTGTCGGCGATGGCCGTGACGGTGTCCATGTCGAGATGGTCGTAGTGATCGTGACTGATCAGGACGACGTCGAGCGGCGGCAGCTGCGACGGCGACACGGGCGCCGCGTGCATGCGCCCGGGACCGACGAGCCGGCTCGGCGAACAGCGATGGCTGAGCACGGGGTCGGTGATGATGCGGGCGCCGTCGATGTCGACGACGGCGGTGGCGTGCCCGAGCCAGGTGATGGCGAGGTCGGCGGGCGCGTCGAACCGCGGGACCGTCACCATGATCGGTCGGCGTGGCCGGCCGGGCCGCCGGGCCATGTCGGTGAGGACCTGCAGGCTCGGATCGACGACCGACGGGGGTTCCGGGTTGACGAAGGCGCCGTCGAGCTGGTGCGGGCTCCCGAGCACGTGCGGCGCTATCTGCTCCCGGGAGGCGCCGAGCGCGCGGGCGGGGCCCAGTCCCTCGGCGGCGAGCCGCCCGACGACGGCATCGGCCACCGCCACGCCCGCCGAACCCATCCGCGCGAGGACATCGCGACGCAGGTCGGTCGCGCCTTTTCTACCGGTCGTGGAGGTCACGTTCACACAGTAGTGCGTCCGGCGGATTCCGCCGGGAGGACGAGACCGCGGTCATCTGGGCGCACCGGCCGGCCGCCCACCGGTGTGATCTGCGATTTCTTCCGCGTGAAGCGCATTGTGTGCCTCACCGGCACTGATAGGCTGCGGCGAGCATTGTCCACCGTGCATGCGCCGGCGCATGTGGTCAGAAAGTCACCGAAGTGGCACGGATGTCCGTCGACCAACGTCGAAGCGCACTCATCGAATCGGCGTACCGCGTGATCGCCGATCACGGGGTGGAGGGCGCCACGACTCGTCGTATCTGCGCCCACGCCGGCATGCCTCTGGCGAGCTTCCACTACGCCTTCGAGAGCCGCACCGCACTGTTGTGTGCGGTGATGGAGACGGCCGTGCCCACCGACATCGAGCGGATGCTGCACACCGTTCTGCCGGCGGCGGAGTACGGACCGATGCCTGACAACGACGCGATACGCGAGAGCATGCAACGCCAGTTCCATGCGTTCTACGATCTGCTCAAAGCCGATCCGGGCCGCATGCAGGCGGCCATCGCACTCGGGATCTACGCCCACAACCACCCTGAACTGCAGCAGGTGGGCAAACACATGTACGAGCAGCTCTATCGGGTGTCTTCGGAAGGCTTGCGGACGATCGCCGAACTAACTACGGCGGTCTGGACGACGCCCGTCGAGGAACTGGGCCCGCTGATCATCGCGGCGACCAACTCCATCACCCTCGTCTACCTCAGCACCGCCGACGACAAGGTCGTCGACGCGATCATCCGCTCCATCACCGATCAGCTGATGACCCATGTCAGATTCGACTGACGGTGTTCCGACGACCGGGAGCCGGACCGCCCTCGACGTATGGGCACGCGATCCCGGCGCCCACTGGGCCGCGATCGATCAGGCTGTCGCCGACGCCGGGCTCGACGCGCCGGTTCTCGTCCTGGACCGTGCGGCTCTCGAACACAATGCCGCCGATCTGATCCGACGATCCGGGGGCGTCCCGATCCGTCTCGCGAGCAAGTCCGTCCGGGTCCGGTCGGTCATCGAGGACATCGTCGGGCGCAACGGCTTTCACGGGGTCCTCGCCTACGATCTCGCCGAAGCCCACTGGCTCGCCACGCAGTCGGGGATCGGCGAGGTGCTGATGGGTTATCCCAGCGTCCGACGACATGCGCTGGCCGCCTTGGTCACCGACGAGGTCGCGACGAGCCGGGTGAGCCTGCTCGTCGACTCCGTCGACCAGCTCGACATCATCGATTCCGTCGTCCCCGCCGGTGCCCGTACACCGATCCGCGTCGCCATCGATCTCGACGCGTCGTACCGCGTGCTCGGCGGGCGGGTACACATCGGTGTTCGCCGATCGCCGGTGCACTCGCGCCGAGACGCACTCGAGCTCGCCCGAGCCATCGTGGCGCGGCCCGGTTTCGACCTCGTCGGGGTCATGTCCTACGAGGCGCAGGTGGCCGGGGTGGCCGATGCGGTGCCCGGCAAGGCGTTGGCCAACCGCGCCGTCCGCGCGATGCAGCGCCGCTCGATGGCAGAGTTGCGGCGGCGCCGGGGCAAGGTGATCGCGGAACTGCGTCAGATGGCGGATCTGGAGTTCGTCAACGGTGGCGGCACCGGGTCCCTCGAGGAGACGGCACGCGACCGCGCGGTCACCGACATCGCTGCGGGCAGTGGGTTGTTCGGCGGCCATCTGTTCGACGGATACGAGCGGTTCCGTCCCGCGCCCGCACTGTCCTTCGGTCTCGATGTCGTCCGTCGTCCGGCTCCCGGCATCGTGACCTGTGCCGGTGGCGGCTGGATCGCGTCCGGCCCACCCGCCGCCGACCGGCTGCCGAAACCGGTGTGGCCGACCGGACTCGCCTACATCGGCACCGAGGCGGCCGGTGAGGTGCAGACCCCGCTGCGGGGTGTGACCGCCGACGACATCGCCGTCGGGGACCGGGTGTGGTTCCGGCACACCAAGTCCGGCGAGGTGTGCGAGCGGGCTCGCGAGGTCGCGATCGTCGATCGGGACGACGCCGGGCGGGCCACGGTGAGCGAGGTCGTGCCGACCTATCGAGGAGAGGGCAAGTGCTTCCTGTGAACGGGACCACTGCGCGTTCGACACCCGCCTGGCGCAACTGGGGCGGTACCACCGGATGCACACCCCGCCGCGTCGAGAGCCCGGCGAGTGCAGCCGAGGTCGCCGACCTCGTCCGCGAGGCCGCCGCGCGCGGCGGCACGGTCAAGACCGTGGGCGCGGGACACAGCTTCTCCCCCATCGCCGTTGCCGACGACGTGCAACTCGAGCTGTCCGGACTGCGCGGCCTCGTGGGCGTCGACGATCGGCGCGTGACGCTGCGCGCGGGGACCCACCTCCACGAGATCCCGGGACTACTGGCGCCGTTCGGACTCGCGATGACCAACCTCGGCGACGTCGACCGTCAGACCATCGCCGGCGCGACCTCGACCGGGACCCACGGCACCGGTCTCGCCTTCGGCGGCATCAGCACCCAGATCGTCGGTGCGACAATCGTCACCGGCACCGGGGACATCGTCACCCTCACCGCCGACGACACCGACCTGAAGGCTGTCGCGCTCGGCCTCGGCGCGCTCGGGGTCCTCGTGGAGCTGACCATCGAGTGTGTGGACGAGTTCCGGTTGCACGCCGTCGAGGGCCCCGAGACGGCCGACGCGGCGATCGCCTCTTTCCACGAGCGCGTCGCGAGCACCGACCACCACGAGTTCTACCTGTTCCCGCACACCAACTGCGCCCTGGTCAAGACGAACACCCGGGTCGGCGCCGACGCTCCCCTCACCGGTCCCTCACGCATCAGGCGCTACATCGACGACGAGTTGCTGAGCAACAAGACGCTCCGCCTGCTGTGCGAGATCGGGGCGCGCGCACCCAAGCTGGTACCGGCGATCAACGGTGTCACCGGTCGCGCACTCTCCGCGCGGGAGTTCACCGACACCTCCACCGGCGTGTTCGTCTCCGACCGCGACGTCCGGTTCCGGGAGATGGAGTACGCCGTCGACCTCGCCGCCGTGCCGGAGGCACTGACCGAGATCCGCGCGCTCCTCGACCGGCGCGATTACCTCGTCAGCTTCCCCATCGAGGTCCGTGCCGCCGCCGCGGACGACCTCATGCTGTCCACGGCCTCGGGCCGTACCAGCGGCTACATCGCCGTACATCGCTACCATCGTGACGATCCCGCCGACTCCGACGCCTACTTCGCCGACGTCGAAGCCATCCTCACCGGCCTGGGCGGCCGGCCGCACTGGGGCAAGATGCACACCCGCGACGCCGAGCAGCTCCGCGCCGTCTATCCCCGATTCGACGAATTCTGTGCGGTGCGTGATCGATACGACCCGTCCCGGGTGTTCGCCAACGAGTACCTGCGCCGGGTGCTGGGAGACTAACGCCGAGACGCTAACCGGCGTACCGCGACATCACCGGCAACGCCTCCTCCTCGAGCCGCGGTCCGTCCACGACGATCGCGGCGTCGCTGGACGCGATCATTTCCGCGCAGGACAGCCGGAAGTGCGGACCGTCCGGGATGACCGAGGTGAACGCCGCGGTCGACGCGGCGAACACGATCCGGCCGACACCCGCCCACACGCATGCCGCGGCACACATCGGGCAGGGCTCCCCGCTCGCGTACACGGTCGCGCCCGCGAGTCGTTCGCCGTGCCCGTCGGCGATCGCTCGGCGAAGTGCGACGAGTTCGGCGTGGGCACTGATGTCCCCGGAGGAGCTCACCTCGTTGCGCCCCTCGGCCACCGCGACGTCGTCGACGACGATCACGCTGCCGAACGGTCGGTTGCCTCTCTCGCCGGCCTCACCGGCCAGTTCGATGGCGCGCCGCAACAACTCTCGTTCCCGCTCGGAGATGGTCATCCGGCCAGCTCCACCCGCGTACCGACTCCCTGCTCCAGCGCCGCGTCGACCAGCAACCGTGCCGTCACGAGGTCCTGCAACCCGATCCCGACGGAGTTGAACAGGGTGATCTCCTCGTCGTCCCTCCGCCCACGGGAGGGTTGGACGATCACGTCGCCCAGTTCGACGGCGATGTCGTCGGCGGCCAGGTGGCCCTCCTCGATCGCGAGCAGGACGTCGCCGGATTTCGCCAGCGCCGTCGAGCGGCTGTCGACCACGACACGAGCGGCGGCCATACCCGCGCCGTCGACCTCCCGATGATCGGCTCTCGGCGGCGCACCCACCGCGTTCAGGTGCAGGCCGGCGCGGAACCACGCGCCGTCGACGATCGGCTCGCGGGAGGGCGTGAGGGTGCACACGATGTCGGCGGTCGAGACCACGTGGCGCGGTGAATCCGCAGACTCCACATCGAGATCGAGGTCGGCGATCGCCGTGCGGAACCGATCCACCGTCTCGATGCTCCGCGACCACACGAAGACCTTCTCCAGCGGCCGGACCCGCGCGATCGCCCGGGCGTGCTCGACCGCCAGCGCGCCGGCACCGATCAGGCCCAGCACCGCGCTCGACGTCCGGGCGAGATGAGCGGTCGCGACGGCGCTCGCGGCGGCGGTGCGAACCGCGGTGATCAGCCGCCCGTCGATCACCGCCTCACATTCACCGGTGTCGGCGGACATGAGCAAGATCGTCGACCGTTGCGCCGGGCGACCCGACTCGCGGTTGAATGGCATGTCCGACAGCATCTTCACCGCGCTGGCCCGGTGTCGGCGGGCCGATGCCGCCATCGGCAGCACGGTTCCCCGGTCGATCGGCAGCATCGCCGGCGCGGGGTTGGTGGCCGAACCGGTCGACAGGTCGATGTGGGCCTGCTCGACCGCGGCGGCGACAGCCGCACGGTCGATGAGGGCGGTGACATCGGAGTGGGTCAGGACGATGGCCATGGGGAGGGCCTCTCTCTCGCAGGTGGTTTCGGGCGCGTCAGACACGGCCGACGTAGGGAACGGTGAGGCAGGACGGCGCCTTGCGGCCGCCGACGAGGCCGGCGACGGCGACGATCGCGATGATGTACGGGAGCATCACCAGCAGCGCGAACGGGATGTCGACCCCGAGTGCGGGTAGCGCGAACTGCAACGCGCGGGCCACTCCGAAGAACAGGGCGGCGACGACGATTCCGGTGACCTTCCAGCGACCGGCGATCACCGCGACGACGGCGAGATAACCCATGCCCGCGGTCATGTTCTCGCTGAAGGACCGGACCTCCGACAGTGCCAGCTGCGCACCGGCCAGTCCGCCGCTGCCGGCCGCTATCATCACGCCCAGGACCCGAATCCTGTTGACCGCCAGTCCGGTCCAACCCGCCGAGGTCGCATCCTCGCCGACCGCGTCGACGCGGATGCCCATCATGGTCCGGCCGGAGAAGAGGACGGCGAGGCACACGACCACCACCAGGCACAGATATCCGAGCAGGGTCTGTCCGAACAGTGCCGGGCCGACGACCGGAAGGTCGCTCAGGACGGGGATGTGGACATCGTCGAAAGCAGGGATGTTGTTGCCCTTGCCGTCGGCGAGCAGGATGCGCGAACCGAAGGTCGTGAGGCCGAGCGCGAGCGCGTTCGCCGCCACACCGATGACGATCTGGTCGGCTCGGCACCGGACGCTGAGCACTGCGTTCATCACTCCGAAGACGAGTCCGGCGCCGATTCCGGCGAGGACGCCGAGGACCGCGGAGCCGGTGGTGACGGACGCGAGGACGCTGGTGAAGGCACCGCACAGCATGATTCCTTCCATGCTGAGGTTGAGGACGCCGGCTCGTTCGCTGATGGACTCGCCGGTGGCGGCGAGTAGCAGGGGAATCGCGAATGCTGCCCCGCTGGTGAAGATCTCGGTGATCATCGTGGCGTTCATGCCGGCGCCTCTTCGGTGGTGGTCGAGTCGCCGGCGCGTGTGTCGGCGGCTGCGGTGGGCTTCGTCGCCGGCCCGGTCGATGCCCACCAGGCGGTGGCGGCGATCAGGATGATGAGCACGCTCTGGACCACCGTGATGGTCGAGGACGGGACGCCCGCCTCGAGTTGCAGGTTGATGCCCCCGGAGACGAGGAACCCGAACAGGAGGGAGACCCCGGCGACCGCGATCATCGACCCCCGGGCCAGCAACCCGACGACGAGCCCGCTGAAACCGAACCCGGAGGAGAATCCTTCGGCCAGCACGAACGGTGCAGTCGTGACGAGCAGACCGCCGGCCAGACCGGCACATCCGCCCGCAGCGGTGAGACCGAGGAACGCGGTGCGGTCGATGGGCACGCCCAACCGCGCCGCCGCCGACGGCGACAACCCCACGGCCCGCAGCCGGATTCCGACGGCGCTGTGCCGCAACATGATCCCCACGATCGCGGCGAGCACGACGGCGAGCACGATCGCGATCGTGGCCGGGTTCTTCGCCAGGCCCAGGAGTGGGAGATGCGTCGAATCGGTGAGGGACTCCGACTGCGGCAACGTCTCCGACGACGTCATCGGCTGCCGCAACAGACCTTCCTCGTGCACCATCAGAACCACCATCGCCAGTCCGACGAAGTTCAGCAGCAGGGTGGTGATGATCTCGCTGGCGCCGCGCCGGACCTTGAGCCAGGCGGCGATCGCCGCCCACAGGGCTCCGCCGAGTACGGCCGCGGCCAGCGTCAGCGGGATCGCCAGCACCGGCGGGACACCCGCCGGGAGGGACACCCCGACCGCCGTCGCGGCGATGCCGCCGAGGCAGATCTGCCCCTCGCCGCCGACGTTGACGAGTCCGGCCCGGTACGCGATGGTGAAACCGATCGCGACCAGCATGAGTACCGCGGCGCTGTTCATCGAGGTGCCCACCGCGAACGGTGATCCCAGCGTGCCGTCGATCAGTGCCTGGATCACGGTGGCCGGATTCGCACCGGCCGCGGCGGCGAGCGCGAGGCCCACCACCGCCGCGATCACGACGGCGCCGAGTCCGACGATGACGGGGTTTCGGGGACTGATGGTCGCTGTCGACAGACGCGACCGCATGAGTGTGTTGGCGGTGTCCATCATTCGACTCCGGTGAGTAGGTTGCCGATGGTGCGAGCGGCTTCTGGCGATCGGGCGTCGACGGAGCCGTGGAGGGCACCCCGGTAGGCGACGACGATGCGGTCGCACACCGCCAGCAGCTCGTCGAGCTCGCTGGAGGTCACGAGGACGGCGGCGCCGTCGTCGGCGGCCGCGCGCAGGCGGTCGAGGACGAACGCGACAGCGCCGACGTCGAGTCCGCGGGTCGGTTGCGCGGCGACCACGACGCGCAGTCCGGGCGTCGTGAGTTCTCTTGCGAGGACCACTTTTTGCTGGTTTCCGCCGGACAGACTGCCGATCGGTGCATGCGGACCGGGTGCGCGGACGTCGAACTCGCTCATCGCGGTGCGCCCGTCGGCCATCATGCGGGACCGGTCGAGCAGCCCCCACCGTCGGTAATGCCGCAACCGGGGCATCGCCAGGTTCTCGGCGATGCTCATCGCGCCGATCATGCCCTCGGCGTGCCGGTCTTCCGGGATCACCGCCAGGCCGGCGCGCGTCCGGCGTGCCGGCGTGGCCGCAGTCAGATCCTCGCCGTCGATCGTCACGGTTCCCTGGTCCGGCCGTAGGGCGCCCGACAACACCGAGGTCAGTTCGGACTGGCCGTTGCCCTCGACACCGGCGATGCCGACGATCTCGCCGGCGCGGACGTCGAGGTCCACGCCTGCGAGCGCGACGCGACCGTCCTGGTGGGTCACCCGGACACCGTTGACCTGCAGGCAGATCGGCGCGTCCGGTACTCGTGACCGGGCCGGCCGCGCGGCGTCGCGGAGCGGTGTGGCGTCGCCGAGCATCATCTCGAGCAGTTCCTCGCGACTGACGTCGGAGAGCGGTCCACCGCCGACGACGGTGCCGGCCCGCAGCACGGTGGCCTCATCGGCAACGCGCGCAACCTCACCGAGCTTGTGGGTGATCAGCACCACGGACTTCCCGGCCGAGGCCAGCGCCCCACACGTCTCGATGAGCGCGTCGATCTCCGCCGGGTCGAGGACGGCTGTCGGTTCGTCGAGCAGGATGAGGCGCGGGTCGGTCAGCAGCGACTTGACGATCTCGACACGTTGCCGCGCACCGACACTGAGGTCCTTCACCATCGCGCTCGGGTCGACCTTCAGACCGTAGTCGTCGGCGATCCGATCGAGGTCGCCCTGCAGGCGCCGCAGCGGCGGCCGGAAACCCCCGGAACCGAGGACGAGGTTGTCGGCAACGGTCATGGTCGGTATCAGCGAGAAGTGCTGATGCACCATGGCCACCCCGGAATCGATGGCGTCGGCCGGGCCACGCGGACGATATTCGTCGTCGGCGAGGATCATCCGGCCGCGGTCGGGCGACACCGTGCCGAAGATGGTGTTGCACAGGGTCGACTTGCCCGCACCGTTCTCACCGAGAATGCAGTGCACCGAACCCGCACGGACCGACATGGTCACGTCGTGGAGCGCGCGGACCGTACCGAAGGTCTTCGCCACCGAGTCGAGCGTGAGCAGCGAATCCGCGCCTGCCACTGTGATATCCGCGGTGTTCGTCATCGTCGTCGGCCTCAGTACGGCGCGACGGAGCCGTCGGCGATGGCAGTTTTCGCGCGCTCGACCGCTTGCGCCACCGCCGGATCGGTCGAGCACACGACGTAGTCGGTGCCGCCCTTGTCACTGGTCAGACCGAACGGGACCTGCGCTGCTTCCCACGTGCCGTCGAGGACCGCTCGCACCGCGTACTCGACCTCCGCGCCGATGTCGGTCTTGACGTAACCGCTGTACACCGGGTTGGTGCAGTCACCCGGGATGGGACCGCCACTGATCTTGTTACCGGTTTCGCTCGCGGCCTGCTCGATGCCCTGCTTGCCGAGGTTCACGATCTGGCTCAGCACATCGGCGCCACCGGCGTAGGCGGCCGCCGCCGCCTGCTTGGCCTTCGCCGGATCGTTGAAGTCGCCGACATATTGCGGCGCGAGAACCCTGACACCGGGTTTGATGAACTCGGCGCCGTTCTCGAAGGCCTTCGCCGCGTTCACGATCGCGGGGAGCTCGACGCCGCCGACGAACCCGATCGTGCCGGCCTTCGATGCCGCCGCCGACGCCGCCCCGGCGACGAACTCGGCTTCGGCCTGCTGGGGGTCGTAGTATGCGAGGTTCTCCATGGGCTCGGCATCGGCCGGGCCGCCGATCTCGACGAACGTCACGTCCGGGAACTGCGGCGCGACCTTGCGCAGGTCGGCGTCGGTCTGCCCACCCACCGAGATCACCAGTTCGTTCTCGGAGGCGAACCGCTGCAGGGCCTGCTGATAGTCGGCGGTCGCGACCTGCTCGACGTAGCTGATGTCGACCTGATCGCCGAGCTCCTCCTCGATCCGGTTGTAACCGGCGTACGCCGACTCCATGAAACCGGTGTCGTTGACCGAGCCGGGGAGGAAGACACCGACGGACAGTGTGCCGTCGTCGGCCCCCGAGCCGGAGGACCCGCAGCCGGACACCCCGAGTGCGAGCGCGCCGGCAGCGATCAATGCGATGGGAAGGGTACGTTTCATGGATCTCTCCTGGTCGGGATGGCTACCTCGTAGCGGTATACCGTTACGAAGAGAATCCGCGCCGTTCATTTCCATCCGATTACGCGTCCGTAAGGGAGCAGTTAACGGTATACCGTTATCCGATCCGGGGGTACGCTGGCCCTCGCCACCAGAAGGGAGCGCCGTGACCAGAGCCGTAGACCGCCGGGAACGCAGCGAGCGGGATCGGAGTGACGCCGTGACGAAGAAGTCGCTGAGCGATGTCGCCTACGAGGTGTTGCGCGGGCGGATCGTCGGCCTCGAGCTGGCGCCCGGCACCCGGCTGGTGGAGCGGGACCTCGCCGTGGAGCTCGAGGTGTCGCGTATCCCGCTCCGCGAAGCGATGCAGCGACTCCAGCAGGACGGACTCGTCGTCATGGTTCCCCGCCGCGGAGCGATCGTCGCGCCGTTCACCGCCGATGATGTCCGCGACCTGTTCGACGTCCGCGAGAGCCTCGAGGTGCTGGCCGCCCGGCTGGCCGCCGAGCGAGCCGGGCCGGACGGGCTCGCCTCGCTCGCCGACCAACTGGAGATCGCTCGCGACGCCACGGCGCGAGACGACAAGCCGGCCATCGCCGCCGCCAACTCACGGTTTCACACGATCATCGTCGATCTGGCCGGAAACCCCCTGCTGGAGAACGTCCTCGGCCCCCTGGAAGCCCGCACGCAGTGGCTGTTCCACCTGACCAAGGACCGAGATCCGAGCGTCCAGTGCCGCGAGCACGAAGAGATGCTCGCTGCCATCTCCGCCAATGATCCCGATCGGGCAGCCGAATCGGCGTTCCACCATGTACATTCCGGCCGCGCGGCCAGCCTGGCGATGGCCGCGCACTGGTCGCGGGGCGTGCTCGACCCGGTGGCGCTGACCAAGAGCCGGCGCAGGTGATCGGCCTACGTCAGCACTCGACCACTCCCAGCGGCACGTGGACTGCCAGTCCCCCGGTCGCGGTCTCCTTGTACTTGGCGTTCATGTCGTGGCCGGTCGATTTCATGGCGGCAATCACCTGGTCGAGACTGACCAGGTGATCTCCGTTGCCGCGCAGGGCCATCCGCGCGGCGTTGATCGCCTTCCCGGCCGAGATCGCGTTGCGTTCGATACACGGGATCTGCACGAGACCGCCGATCGGGTCGCAGGTCAGCCCCAGGCTGTGCTCCATCGCGATCTCCGCGGCGTTCTCCACCTGCGCGGGCGAACCGCCGAGCACCTCGGCCAGTCCGGCGGCGGCCATCGCCGCCGCCGAGCCCACCTCACCCTGACAGCCGACGTCGGCACCCGAGATCGACGCCCCCGACTTGATGAGGCCACCGACCGCCCCCGCGGTCAGCAGAAACCGGACGGTGACGTCGTCGGGGTCGGCCCGGCCGACGGGTGTGTAGCGCCGGGCGTAGTGCAGGACGGCGGGGACGATCCCGGCCGCGCCGTTGGTCGGCGCGGTGACCACCCGACCGCCTGCCGCGTTCTCCTCGTTGACGGCGAGCGCGACCAGGTTGACCCAGTCCTCGGCGTGGGCCGCCGATCGCAACGGGTCCTCACGCAGCAGACTGTCTCGCCACTGCTTGGCCCGACGGCGGACCCGTAGGCCCCCGGGCAACTCGCCGTCGGTGGTGACACCGCGGTGGACGCAGCGCTCCATGACCGACCAGATGTGCAGCAATCCGTCGCGGACGTCGTCGGCCGGCCGGGTGGCCGTTTCGTTCCGCAGAACGACCTCCGCGATCGAGCTGCCCTCGTCCGCACAGATCGCGAGCAACTCCGCCGCGGTCCCGTAGGGCAGGGGCACCGCGACACCGCCGGCCGGTCGGTCGAACTCGTCGTCGGTCACCACGAAACCGCCTCCCACCGAATAGAATCGCGCGACCGGCAGGGCGCCGTCACGGGTGTGCGCCCGGAGTTCCATCGCATTGGGGTGCCGCGGCCGCATGACCTCGGGATGGCAGCGGATGTCGTCGGTCGTGAACGCCAGGTCGACGAGGCCGCCGAGTCGGATGCGACCGGTTCGCTCCATCTCCGCGATCCGGAGGGACTTCGTCTCGGTGGTGATGATCTCGGGTTCGTGCCCCTCCAGACCCAGCAGCACCGCGGTGAGGGTGCCGTGCCCCGCACCGGTCGCGGCCAGCGATCCGTAGAGGTCGACCTCGAGGTGAGACACCGATGGCAGATCGGTCGTCCGGGCCAGTCCGCACACGAACCGCTGCGCCGCGCGCATCGGCCCTACGGTGTGCGAACTCGAGGGTCCGACGCCGATGGAGAACAGTTCGAAGACGCTGACGGTCACGACCGGACCCCGGCCGGACGGAAAGGATGTTCGGCGGCGGCCGACGTGATGTCGGCGCCATCGACTGTGAATGTGTCGAAAGTGGACATTGTTGTACTCCAACCGATCTCGGACGAGTGATGCACTCGACCGCCCTCCCTGCTCCGCCCCGTCACACGTCTGCGGCTCGTGGAGAACAGTCGCACGTCCGGCTTGACAGCGCAAGGCCCAGACCGCACACTTGTTGCACAAGGCGCGGTACGTTGCGTACAGCGCAACAACAACAGCGGATGTCCGAGCCGGCCGACGTCGAACCCGGCCGACTCCGAAGGTCACCCGATCCTCGGCCGAAGCCCATGCGCCGCAACACTTCCCCTCGACCCGACCACGACTGTGCAGAGAGGCCCGCACTGCTGATGACCGCTTCATCCGTCGCGCATGCCGCCGCGCGGGCACCGGAACACGACGCCCGCACCCTGATCGCCGATCGCGTCGCAGGCCAGAGCCTGCCTGCCCCGTTCTATGTGAGCCGGGACTTCTTCGACCTCGATGTCGACGAGATCTTCTCGAAATCATGGCTTTTCGTGGCCACCGAAGCGGAGATCGCCGAGCCCGGTGACTACGTCACGATCACCTTCTCCACCCGGTCGGTCATCGTCGCCAGAGACGACGACGGCCGCGTACGCGCCCACCACAACGTGTGTCGGCATCGGGGAGCCCGCCTGCTCACCGACCCGAGCGGCTCGACCGGGACGTTCGTGTGCACCTACCACTCGTGGACCTACGGCATGGACGGACGCCTGGAGTTCGCCGACGCCCAGGCCCCCGGGTTCGACAGATCGTGTTACTCGCTGCGGTCGGTGCACGTTCGGTCGATCGCCGGGCTCGTCTTCATCTGTCTGGCCGACGACCCGCCGGCAGACATCGACGAGGTCGCCGCGATCGTCGAGCCCTACCTGGCCCCGCATCGCCTCGCCGAAGCCAAGGTGGCCAAGCAGACCGACCTCATCGAGGACGGCAACTGGAAACTCACGATGGAGAACAACCGCGAGTGTTACCACTGCGACGGGCATCCCGAGCTCCTCAACGTCTTCTTCCCGACCTGGGGGTACAGCGACACCGGGTCCATCCCGTCGCGCCTCGGGCCGGTGTACGACCGGTATCGCCGCGTCACCTCCGAACAGGTCGAGATCTGGGACAGCCACGACCTGCCCCATTCGCGGATCGAGCAACTCGACACGCGCCCAACGGGTTTCCATGTCGAGCGTGAAGCACTCGACCTCGCCGGCGAGTCGTTCACCCTCGACGGGTCCGCCGCCTGCGGCCGTCTGCTGACCGACATCGGCGAGGCGCGGCTCGGCCGGCTGTCGATGCATCTCCAGCCCAACATGTGGCTGCACGTGACCAGCGACCATGCGCTGGTCTTCTCGGTCATCCCGATCGCCGCCGACAAGACCCTGGTCCGCACCACCTGGCTCGTCCACCGGAACGCCGTCGAGGGCGTCGACTACGACCTCGAGCACCTCACCGGCGTCTGGGAGACGACAAATCAGCAAGACGCCGACCTGGTAGCGCTCGCCCAGAGCGGCATCAGCAGTCCCGCCTACGTTCCCGGACCCTACGGCCCCTCGGAATTCCAGGTGGAGGCGTTCGTCAACTGGTACGTCACGATGCTCCGCCGTCGGCTGGACATCCCGACCACCGGCACCGGCGCGTCCGACGCCGCGAGCGCATGAGAGCAACCATGGCCGACGACATCTTCCTGCAGTGTGTGTCCCGGACCGACACCACCCGGGACATGGCCACCTTCACGTTCCGGGTGGCGGGCGGATCGCCGCGTTCGGGCCCCGGACAGTCGGTCGACCGGCCGATCGACGAGGTCGACGAACACCGGACCCTCGTCTTCGCCCCCGGCCAGTTCCTCGCCGTCACCATGGAGATCGACGGCCGGGCGGTCCAGCGCTGCTACAGCATCTCCTCACCACCGACGCGACCGGGAAACCTGTCGATCACCGTCAAGCGGGTGAACGGCGGCCATGTCTCGAACTGGCTGCACGACAACCTGGTCGAGGGAATGATGATCGCCGCGACCGGCCCGCTCGGCCGGTTCACCTACACCGCCCGGCCGGCCGAGAAGTACCTGTTCATCTCCGCCGGCAGCGGCATCACCCCGGTGATGTCGATGCTGCGCGCCGTCACCGACAGCGAGTCCCCCCTCGACATCGCTTTCGTACACAGCGCCCGCAACGTCGACGACATCCCGTTCCGAGACGAACTGGAGGAACTCGCACACCGGCACACCAATGTGACCCTGGCGTTCGCGGCGACGCGGATGGCCGCCGAGGACCACGCCGACTGGACCGGCCACCGCGGACGCATCGACCGCGCGATGCTCGAGCGGGTCTGCCCGGACCTCGCCGAACGCGAAGTGTTCCTCTGCGGACCAGGGCGTTTCCGCAGCGAGGTCCGTGGCGCGCTGGTCGCCGCGGGCTCGGAGCTGGCGCGAATCCACGAGGAGAGCTTCGGCTTCAGCCTCCCGGCCGACGAACCGGACACCGAAACCGGTGTCGCGGTCGACTTCTCGCGCCGTGCGCGGCGGGTCACGGTGAGCCCCGGCACCACGATTCTCGCCGCAGCCGCGAAGGCGGGCGTCACCCTCCCGTCGTCGTGCGGAGTGGGTCTGTGCGGATCGTGCAAGGTACGCAAGCTCTCCGGCGACGTGGTGATGAACCACCAGGGCGGGATCCGTCCACGCGAGATCGCGCAGGGCAAGATCCTGCTCTGCTGTGCCGAACCCCTGTCCCCGGTAGTGATCGATTTCTGAGGAACACCCGACGATGACAAACCACCCCGCCGCCACCCTTCCCCCCGGCGCACACCTGCCCCATCACCCCGAATTCCTCTGGCGCGACGCCGAACCCAAGTCATCCTATGACGTCGTCATCGTCGGCGGCGGCGGCCACGGTCTCGCCACCGCCCACTACCTCGCCCGCGTGCACGGGATCACGAATGTCGCCGTGTTGGAACGGGGCTGGCTCGCCGGGGGCAACATGGCCCGCAACACCACCCTCATCCGCTCCAACTACCTGTGGGACGAGAGCGCCGGCATCTACGAGCACTCGCTGAAACTGTGGGAGGGTCTCGAGGACGAACTCGGTTACCCGATCCTCTTCAGTCAGCGCGGAGTGCTCAACCTCGCCCACACCGAGCAGGATGTGCGCGACAGCATCCGCCGCGTGGAGGCCAACCGGCTCAACGGAATCGATGCCGAGTGGCTCGATCCCAAGCAGGTCGCGGAGGTGTGCCCGATCGTCAACACCTCGTCCGACATCCGCTACCCGGTGCTCGGAGCCACCTTCCAACCGCGCGGCGGCATCGCCAAGCACGACTACGTCGCCTGGGGTTTCGCCCGTAGTGCGAGCGACGCGGGCGTCGACATCATCCAGAACTGCGAGGTCACCGGATTCGTCACCGACGGCGACCGGGTGGTGGGGATCGAGACCACCCGCGGCCGTATCGGCGCGGGCACCGTCGCGCTGTGCGCGGCGGGCCACACCTCCACCCTCACCGACCAGCTCGGCTTCCGGGTGCCGGTGCAGAGCCATCCCCTGCAGGCATTGGTCTCCGAACTCCTCGAACCGATCCACCCGACCGTGGTGATGTCGAATGCCGTGCACGTCTACGTCTCCCAGGCCCACAAGGGCGAACTCGTGATGGGCGCCGGCGTCGACTCCTACAACGGCTACGGTCAGCGCGGCGCATTCCACATCATCGAACGTCAGATGGCCGCCGCGGTCGAACTGTTCCCCGTCTTCGGCCGGGCACGCCTGCTCCGGACGTGGGGCGGGATCGTCGATGTCACCCCGGATGCGTCGCCGATCGTCGGGGCCACCCCGTACGAGAATCTGTACCTCAACTGCGGCTGGGGCACCGGCGGTTTCAAGGCGACCCCCGGGGTCGGGTGGGCCCTTGCCCACACGATCGCGACCGGTGCCCCGCATGCCGTCAACGCCCCGTTCACCCTCGACCGGTTCGTCACCGGTCACCTCATCGACGAGCACGGCGCAGCCGCCGTCGCCCACTGACCGCCACCGCCACCGCCACCGCCACCGCCACCGCCACCGCCACCGCCACCGCCACCGCCACCGCCACCGCCACCGCCACCGCCACCGCGAGGACGCCACGATGCAGATGATCCGCTGCCCCCATTGCGGGCCACGCGAAGAGACCGAGTTCCACTACGGCGCCGCCGCCGGCGTCGCGTACCCAGAACGACCCGCCGAACTCGACGACACGGACTGGGCGCACTACCTGTTCTTCCGGCCGAATCCCAAGGGTTCGTTGACCGAACGGTGGTGCCACACCGCCGGGTGCCGCCAGTGGTTCACCGTCGAACGCGACACGCGCACGTACGCCTTCGCCGGCGAACCGGTGCCTTCGCGTCATGCCGCCGGCGCGCCCGACTCCCCCGCCGACCCCGCACCCGGAGCCTCTCGATGAGCACATCCATCCCGAAACCCGATCTCTTCCAGCCCTTCCGAACCGGGGCCGGTGGACGCATCGACCGCAACACGCCCATCGACTTCGTCTTCGACGGGGTCACCTACCGCGGTTACCGAGGTGACACACTCGCCTCGGCTCTGCTGGCCAACGGGATCAGGGTCGTCACCACCAGCGTCAACCTCGGACGTCCCCGTGGTGTCACCGGAGCTTGGGCCGAGGACGCCACCGCGCAGGTGGGCATCGAGGCACCGTTCGTCGAACCGATGGTTCCGGCCACCTCCGTCGCGCTGTGTCCCGGTCTCGTCGCCCACGGCGTTCCGGGCTGGGGCAAGCTCAGCAGCGCCGTCGACGATGCCCGGTACGACTCCCTGCACCACCACCCGGACGTGCTGGTCGTCGGTGCCGGCCCCGCGGGCCTGATGGCGGCGGTCGCCTGCGCTCGTGCCGGGGCGCGGGTGCTCCTGCTCGACGAACGCGCCGAGCCCGGTGGCCGGATGCCCGCAGCGAGGTGGGTGGCCGCGGCCGTCGCCGAGCTGGATTCCCACCCCCACGTCACGCGCCTGACCCGCACCACCGCCTTCGGCGCCTACGACGACGGCTTCGTGCTGGCCGTCGAACACCGCACCGATCACCTCGGAACCGACGCCCCCGCGCACCTCTCCCGGCAACGGGTGCATCGCATCCGGGCCCGTCGTCTCGTTCTGGCGACCGGCGCTCACGAACGACCGATCGTCTTCGCCGGCAACGACCTTCCCGGTGTGATGCTGGCCGACGCCGGCGGTGAATACCTCGAGCGCTACGGGGTGCGGGTCGGTCGGACGGCGGTGGTCTTCACCGCGTGCGACACCGCGTATTCCACGGCCTTCGCACTCGTCGACGCCGGGGTGTCGGTTCCCGCCGTCGTCGACGTCCGGCCGGCCGTCAGCGCGGACCTACGCGAGGAGGCTCGCCGTCGGGGTGTCCCGATCCTCCCGGGCACCACCGTCAGCCGCGCACACGGCACGGATGGCGTGACCGGGGTCGACCTGAGCGACGGCTCGTCCCTGTCCTGTGACACCGTTCTGGTCAGCGGTGGGTGGAATCCGGCCGCCCACCTGTGGAGTCAGCTGCGCGGAACGATCACCTTCGACGACCGCGCCGCGGCCTTCCTGCCGACCGGAACCGTGGCAGGTACCGAGATCGTCGGGGCGGCAGCGGGTCTGACGACCCTGACCGAGTGCCTGGCCAGCGGACGACGCGGCGCGGTGGCGACACTCACCGGACTCGGGATCGGACTGCCGGAACTGCGCAGCATCCCACGGGTCACCGAACGGACCCCCGCCGCGCCCGCGATCTGCTGGTACGTGCCCGATGGACCCGACGGCGGGACCACGTCGTTCGTCGACCTGCAGCGCGACGCGACCGTCGCCGACATCGCCCGCTCACTGGGCGCGGGCATGCGATCGGTGGAACATGTCAAGCGCTACACGACCATCGGCACCGGGCACGACCAGGGCAAGACCTCCGGCATCGTCACCTCCGGCATCGTGGCGGAGATGCTCGGCATCCCCGTGGGCGACGCCGGCACCACCACCTTCCGCCCGCCTTACACCCCGGTGACCTTCGCCGCGCTCGCCGGCCGCGACCGCGGGGATCGTTACGATCCGGTGCGGCGCACCCCGATTCACGAGTGGCACGTCGAGCGCGGCGCCGTCTTCGAGGATGTCGGCCAGTGGAAGCGACCGCGGTACTACCCGCGTGGGGGCGAGGACATGCACGACGCGGTCCTACGCGAATGTGCTTCCGTGCGAACGGGTGTCGGCATTCTCGACGGCTCGACGCTCGGGGTGATCGATGTCGCCGGCCCCGATGCCCCGGACTTCCTCGACCTGCTCTACACCAACATGATGAGCACTCTCCCGGTCGGCAAGGTCCGCTACGGCGTCATGTGCGGCGCCGACGGGATGGTCAAGGACGACGGCACGGTGATGCGAACCGCGGAGGACCGCTACACCGTGTACACCACGACCGGCAACGCGGCCGCCATCCTCGACTGGATGGAGGAGTGGCATCAGACCGAGTGGCCGCACCTGCGGGTGTGGATGACATCGCTGACCGATCAGGTGGCCACCTTCCCGGTCGTCGGCCCCCGGTCCCGCGACGTCGTGGGGTCGGTGTTCACCGGTCTCGACGTGTCGAACGAGGCGTTCGGGTTCATGGCGTGGCGAGACACCACGTTCCACGGGGTGCCCGTCCGGATCGGGCGGATCAGCTTCTCCGGCGAGCTCGCCTACGAGGTGAACGTCGGGGCCGGATATGCGCAGGCGGTGTGGGATGCACTCGTCGCCGATGGTGAGCCGCACGGCATCACACCGTACGGCACCGAGACGATGCACGTCCTGCGCGCCGAGAAGGGATATCCGATCATCGGCCAGGACACCGACGGGACCGTCACGCCGCACGACCTCGGTATGAGCTGGGCGGTCTCGAAGAAGAAGCCCGATTTTCTCGGCAAGCGATCGTTCGCGCGCGGGTCGGCGACGGCGCCGGACCGCAAACACCTCGTCGGCCTGTTGCCCACGGACGGCAGCACCCGGCTTCCCGAGGGGTCGCAGATCATCGCCCACTGCGCCGACCGCACCCTGCCCCCACCCCCGGTCGCGATGCTCGGGCACGTGACGTCGAGCTACCGCAGCGCGGAACTGGGCCGGCCGTTCGCTCTGGCGTTGGTGAAAGGCGGTCGCGATCTGGTCGGCACCCGTCTCGACGTCCCGATCGGGGACACGCTGTGCGAAGTCGAGATCACCACAACCGTTTTCGTCGATGCGGAAGGAGCGCGACGCGATGGCTGACACCACCGTGCACCTCGCCCCGGGGCCCGACCTCGAACCGGCCGGTCCGTTGGACAACTGGTCGGCACGGTTCGCCGAACTCGCCCCGGTCGTCCGGCTCCACGCGAGCCCCGTCGCGCAGGCGGTCATCCGACCGACCGGGCAGGAGGCGCTGCAACGCCTCGGGCTGCCCGCGGCCTGCCGGCTGCGGCGAACCGAGGACGCCACGGTCATCTGGCTCGGGCCGGACGAGTATCTCGCCTGGGCGGCCGATGTGGCACCGCACGAGTTCGCCGCGTCGATCGCCGACCGCGTGCAGGGCGAGGCCTATGTCGCCGACGCGTCCGGTCAGCGCACCCGCATCGAACTCGGCGGCCCCCGGGCGGAGACGATCCTCGCGCACGGTTGCGCGATCGACCTGTCGCCGAGGGCCTTCGGACCCGACGACGTGGCCCAGACGCTGCTGGCCCAGGCCGCGGTGATCGTGCATCGCGTGCCCGACGGATTCGCGATCTTCGTCCGCAGCTCCTATGCCGACTACCTCGCCGCGTGGCTCGTCGATGCCGCCACCGAGTACGTCGCCGACCCCACTCCCGCCCCGCTCCCGTAGAGGAACCCCCGATGTCCGATCGATTCATCCTCACCCTGCGTTGTCCGTCGCGCAGCGGCGTCACGCACGCGATCAGTTCGTTCCTCTTCAGCCACGGCTGCGAGGTGCTCGATCATCAGCAGTTCGACGACCCGATGACCCACACCCTGTTCGTGCGAACCGAATTCGCGTCCGCACTCCACTCCGGCTCCGAGCAGCTGAGCGCGGCATTCGACCATCTCGCCGCCGGACTCGGCGCCGAGTACTCGATCACCGACCAGACGCCGCAACGGATCCTGGTGATGGTCTCGCGTCTGGGGCATTGCCTCAACGACCTCATCTTCCGGTGGCGGTCGGGCACCCTCGGCGGCGAACTGGTCGCCGTCGCCTCCAACCACACCGACCTGGCACCGATGACCGAGTCCGCCGGACTCCCGTTCCACCACCTCCCGGTGTCGCCGGACACCAAGGCGGCGGCCGAGAGCGCCATGCTCGACCTGGTGTCGTCCTACGACGTCGACCTCGTCGTCCTCGCCCGGTACATGCAGATCATCTCCGACGAGACGTGCGCGGCCCTGCGCGGCCGGGCCATCAACATCCACCACTCGTTCCTGCCGGGCTTCAAGGGCGCCAAGCCCTATCACCAGGCACACCAGCGCGGCGTCAAGTACGTGGGCGCCACCGCGCACTACGTGACCCCGGACCTCGACGAGGGACCGATCATCGAGCAGGAGGTCATCCGCATCGACCACACCCACGATCCCCGGCGCCTGGCCACCGCCGGCAGCGACGCCGAGGCACTGGCCCTGTCGCGCGCCGTGCGGTGGCACAGCGAGAACCGGGTGCTGATGAACGGGACCAGCACCGTCGTCTTCACCTGAACCAAGCCCTCTGCCCGAAAAGGATCGATTTAACATGGCTGCACCGAAAGTCGTGATCGTCGGGGCCGGCATCGTCGGCACCTCGCTCGCCGACGAGCTCACCCAGCGCGGTTGGACCGACGTCACCGTCCTCGACCGCGGTCCGCTCTTCGCCACCGGCGGGTCCACCTCGCACGCACCGGGTCTCGTCTTCGCGACGAACCCCTCCAAGACGATGACCGAGCTCGCCTCCTACACGATCGACAAGTTCTCGTCGCTGTCGCATCCCGACGGCTGGTGTTTCAACCCGGTGGGCGGACTCGAGCTGGCCACCACCCCGGAACGGTGGGAGGACCTGCACCGCAAGGCCGGCTGGGCGGCCGCACGCGGCGTCGAACACCGCCTCGTCGACCCCGCCGAATGCGCCGCGATGCATCCGCTCCTGGAACGCGACACCGTCCTCGGTGGCCTGCACACCCCGAATGACGGTCTCGCCAAGGCCTTGCGCGCGGTGGAGGCGCAGGCCCGGCGCGCGATCTCGCGCGGTGCCGAGTTCCGCGGCGGGCAGGAGGTCGTCGACGTCGTCGAGGTCAACGGCGAGGTACGCGGGGTCCGTACCGCGAACGGGGTCGTCGACGCCGACATCGTGGTGTGCTGCACCGGTTTCTGGGGCCGTGAGTTCGGTCGCCGGGTGGGACTGACCATCCCGCTCGTTCCGATGGCCCACCAGTACGCGATCACCACACCGGTCGACTCACGCCGCGGCGTCAACCCCGCGCTGGCCGAGGCGACGCTGCCGATCCTGCGCCACCAGGACCGCGACCTCTACTACCGCGAGCACGGCGACCGGATCGGTATCGGTTACTACGGTCACCGGCCGATGCCGTCGAGCGTGGGCGACCTCGATCACGAGACCGAGATCTCGCTCGACGAGATGCCCTCGAAGCTCATGTTCACCCCGGAGGACTTCGACGACGCGTGGCAGCACACGGTGGCACTGCTGCCCGAACTCGGCAACGGCAAGGTCGACGAGGGCTTCAACGGCATCTTCTCGTTCACCCCGGACGGCCATTCGGTCATGGGTGAGCATCGCGACCTGGCCGGTTTCTGGGTCGCCGAGGCCGTGTGGGTGACCCATTCCGCCGGCGTCGCGAAGACCATGGCCGAGTGGATGATCGACGGCACCCCCGGCGTCGACGTCCACGAGATGGACCTCTATCGCTTCGAGGAGGACGCACTCACCGACGACTTCATCCTCACCACCAGCTCGCGGGCCTTCGAGGAGGTCTACGACATCATCCACCCGCACGATCAGCGCGTCGCACCGCGTAACGTGCGCACGAGTCCCTTCCACGACCGGGAGGCCGAGCTCGGCGCGGAGTTCTGGGAGAGCGGACTCTGGGAGCGGCCCGCCTGGTACGAGGCCAATCGCCCGCTGCTCGAGCAGAAGGTCGCCGACGGGTTGCGGATACCGGAACGCGACAGCTGGTCGGCCCGCCACTGGTCGCCCATCGCGGTCGCCGAGGCCGCGCACACCCGCAGCCACGTCGCGGTGTACGACATGACCCCGCTGACCCGGTTCGAGCTGTCCGGGCCGGGTGCACTCGCCCTGCTGCAGCACCTCACCACCAACAAGATGGACAAGTCCGTCGGCTCGGTGACCTACACGCTGATGCTCGACGAGAAGGGCGGTGTCCGTTCGGATCTGACCGTCGCCCGGCTCGCCGACGATGTGTTCCAGGTGGGCGCCAACGGCCCGCTGGACTTCGACTGGATCACCCGGCATCTCCCGGGGGACGGGTCGGTCGTCCTCCGTGACATCACGACCGCCACCTGCTGCCTGGGACTGTGGGGTCCGCTCGCCCGGGACGTTCTTGCCCCGCTGACCACGGCCGACCTCACCAACGACGGATTGCGATACTTCTGCTCGACGTCCACCACCGTCGGCGCGGTCCCGGTGACGCTGATGCGGGTCTCCTACGTGGGCGAACTGGGTTGGGAGATCTACACATCCGCTGCCAACGGCCGGGCGTTGTGGGACACCGTGATGGCGGCGGGCCGGCCCCACGGCATCATCGCGGCCGGCCGGATCGCCTTCAACAGCCTGCGAATCGAGAAGGGCTATCGATCGGCCGGTGTCGACATGACGATCGAGCACACGCCCGCCGCGGCGGGCCTCGACTTCGCCATCCGCAGATCCGACGCGGACTTCATCGGCGGATCCGCTCTGGCCGAACGCCGTCCGGCGAGCAGGCTGCGCACACTACGCTTCACCGATCCGGCGGCCGTCGTCCTGGGCCGAGAGCCGGTGTCGGTGGACGGCGAGGTGGTCGGCTACATCACCAGCGCCGGGTGGTCTGCCACCGTCGGTGCGTGCCTGGCATTCGCCTGGCTACCGGCCGATCTCGCCGAGGACGTCACCGTCGATGTCGCCTACCAGACCACCCACCACGAGGCCGTCGTCATCGCCGACCCGGTCGTCGATCCCCAGATGACCCGAATTCGGAGATGACCGGAGAGGCACCATGAACGACGACATCAGCACCACACCCACCCGACCACGTATCGACCTGACGGTGTTCGGCGTGACCGCCGCACTCGTCATCGCCTTCCTGGCCTGGGGGTTGGCGGCACCGGACAACCTGTCCGCCGTCACCACCGACATCCTCTCCTGGATCACCGGCAGCCTGGGCTGGTTGTTCATCCTCTCGGCCACCGGATTCGTGGTGTTCGCGGTCTGCCTGGCACTCAGCAAGTACGGCAAGATCCCGCTCGGCAAAGACGGCGAGAGGCCCGAATTCCGCACCATCAGCTGGATCGCGATGATGTTCAGCGCCGGGATGGGTATCGGCCTCATGTTCTTCGGCTCGTATGAGCCGCTCTACCACTTCGTCGAGGCGCCTCCGGGTATGACGGCGGGCGACGTCCGGACAGCGATGGCCACCACCATGTTCCACTGGGGCTTCCACCCGTGGGCCATGTACGCGGTCGTCGGGCTCGCACTCGCCTACAGCACCTTTCGACTGGGCCGCAATCAGTTGATGAGCGCGGTGTTCGCCCCGATCCTGGGGAAGCAGGCCAACGGCGCGGGCGGCAAGGTCATCGACATCCTCGCCATCTTCGCGACGTTGTTCGGCACGGTCGCATCCCTGGGTCTGGGTGCGCTGCAGATCGGTTCGGGACTGTCCAACGTCGGCTGGGTCGACAACCCGGGCACCACACTGCTCGTGGCCATCATCGCCGTGCTGACCGCCGCATTCGTGGCCTCGGCGGTGTCCGGTGTCGCCAAGGGCATCCAGCGGCTGTCGAACATCAACATGGTGCTGGCGATCGTGCTGGCGGTGTTCGTGTTCGTGGTCGGGCCGACGGTGTTCATCCTCAACCTGCTGCCGACCACCCTCGGCGCCTACGCCAACGACATCACCGCGTTCTCCGCACGATCCTCGGCCACCGTCGACGCCGAGGGGGAGAGCTGGCTGGCCGGGTGGACGATCTTCTACTGGGCCTGGTGGGTCTCGTGGACGCCGTTCGTGGGGATGTTCCTGGCGAAGATCAGCCGCGGCCGCACCATCCGCGAGTTCGTGATCGGCGTCATGGTGGTGCCGACAACGGTGTCGCTCGTGTGGTTCTGCGTGTTCGGCGGCACCGCCATCCGGGAACAGACCGACGGTGTGCTGGGTTTCGATCCGGCGACCGCCGCGTCGGAGGACACCCTGTTCCAGATGCTGGACCACCTACCGCTGACCGGGATCGCCTCGGCGCTGGCCATGATCCTGGTCGCGATCTTCTTCGTCTCCGGCGCGGATTCGGCGTCGCTGGTCATGGGCACGTTGTCCGAACGCGGGGCCCACGAACCCAGCCGGTCGGTGACCGTGTTCTGGGGCGTGCTGACCGGCGCGGTGGCGGCGCTGTTGCTGGCCATGAGCGGCGGCGACGGCCTCAACGGCATCAAGCAGATGGCCATCATCGCCGCACTGCCGTTCGTGGTCGTGATGATCGGCATGTGCCTGTCGCTCTACCTCGACCTGCGCCGAGACCCGCTGATCGTCGCGCGCTCCCAGCTCGACGACCAGGTCGACCGGCACATCCGCAAGCAGGCGGAGAAGATCGGGACCGGTGAGATCCTCGTCGTCGACCCGGCCGCGATCGACCGGAAGTCGCGGGGTCGTCGACGAATCCGCCGCCGTGCGGACGCGTCCGCCGACCTCCCGGTATCGGCGACCGGCGAGCCCGCCGTCGCCGTCGCGGAGACGGAGCCGCGCCCGTGACGGGTCCTGGACACCTTGTCGCGTTGCACGACGTGGTCACCGGTCCGGGTGGACGGGCAGGTACCCTGGGCGCTGCGATGGCTGAGGAGAGTGTGGAGATCGAGCGCCCTGCGGGAGCAGTCGATCGGGCACTGCAGGTCCTCGAGCTCATCGGCACCGCCGGTTCGGCCGGGATCACCGAACTCGCCCTCGAACTCGGTGTCCACAAGTCCACCGTTTCCCGGATCGTCTCCGCGCTGGAGGCACGCGGTTTCGTCGAGCAGGTGCCCGACGGCCGCAAGTACCGGATCGGATTGACGGTGGTGCGCCTGGCCGGCTCCACCATGGCGACCCTCGACATGACCAGATGCGGGCAGGACACCTGCGACGCACTGGCCGCCAAGACCGGCGAGACCACGAATCTCGCGGTCCTCGCCGACGCGCAGGCGATCAATGTGGTCGAGGCCGTGGGTGCTTCCAATGTCGCCCTGCGGACCTGGGTGGGTCAGGCCTCGCCGGCGCACGCGACCTCGTCGGGCAAGGTCCTGCTCGCCGGACTGTCGGAAGAACAACTGCGCCAGACCTTCTCGGGCGGGCTGGCGAGATTCACCGACCGCACGATCGCCGACGTCGACGACCTCGTCGACGAGCTGCGGACGGTCGGCCGGCAGGGCTGGGCGATGGCGGTGGAGGAACTCGAACTCGGGCTGGTGGCGATCGCCGCCCCGGTGCGCGATCACACCGGCACCATCGTGTGGGCCCTCAGCATCTCCGGACCCCGATACCGCCTCGACCCGGACGACGCGGAGAACCTCGTCGCGACGGTCGTGACCGCCGCGGCCGATCTCAGCAAGCTGTTCGGATACCGCGCAGCGGGTTCGGCCAGCGCCCCGGGGATCGCCGAGAAGTCGTGACATCGGGTGGCCGCAGGCCCGCGCGACGTGGCCCGGCAGGTGGAGATCTGGTCCACTGGAGTACATGCGCGACGTCCTGCGGTCCCTGATCGAACTCCTCGACAGCGGTGACGCGCGGCCGGTTGCGCTCTGCCGGGTCGTCGGCACGACGGGATCGGCACCCCGCGAGCTGGGCGCGGCGATGATCGTGACGTCCGACGACACGGTGATCGGGTCGGTGTCCGGCGGATGTGTCGAATCCGCGCTCGTCCACACCGCACGCGACGTCCTGGCCGACGGCATCGCGGTGGTCGAGCAGTATGGCGTCGACGATCCCGACGATCCCGCGCCGGGTCTCACCTGTGGCGGGCAGATCGAGGTCCTGGTCGAGCGTGTGGCGCCGACCGGCGAGCGTCGTCGGCAACTCACCCGCCTGGCCGCCGCGCTCGACGACGACGAGCCGATCTCGTGGGCCACGACCCTCACCGACGAACCCGACTGGTATTTCGCCACTCCGACATCGCAGGCGTCCTGGCGTCGCCTCGACCGCGACGTCGCCGACCTGCTCGCCACCGGCCGCAGCGGCCTCGTCGGGGTCGACGACTGCGACACCCCGTCCGACGAACGTCCCCGGACCTTCGTGCAGACCTTCGGCCCGCCCGCGCGACTGATCCTGGTCGGCGCCAACGACTTCGTCCGGGCGCTCAGCTCGCTCGGGACGAGCCTGGGCATGCGGGTGACGGTCGTCGACGCGCGACCGGTGTTCGCCACTCGCGCAAGGTTTCCCGACGCCGACGACGTCGTCGTCGGCTGGCCGGATCGCTACCTCGCGAGTAGGATCCGCGACGGACGGGTCGGCGCGTCGACCGCGATCTGCGTGATGACGCACGACCCGAAGTTCGACGTCCCGACCCTGCGGGTCGCACTCGCGTCTCCGACCCTCGGCTTCGTCGGGGCACTGGGATCACGGCGGACCGTCGCCGACCGCAACCAACGCCTTCGCGACGCCGGCATCGACGATGAGCAACTGGCGCGACTGCGCTCCCCCTTGGGCCTGGACCTCGGCGGGCACACACCCGGCGAGGCGGCGGTGGCCATCGCGGCGCAGCTGATCGCCGAACGCCACCGCGCCACCGCGACTCCCCTGCACACCGGCGACGGGCCCATCCACCGCCGGTAGCGCCGCCGGATCAGGATCCGGTGAAACGTGGTGCGCGCTTCTCGGCGCGGGCCGCCCTGCCCTCCCGCACGTCGTCGCTCGCCCACGCACGCAGCATCGCCGCCGTCCGGTCCTCGGGGGCGGCGTCGCGAGCGCCGTCGCCGTTGAGGACGAGCTTGTAATGCTGCAGGGTGAGCGGGGCGAGGTCGGCGATGGTGCGTGCCCAGTGCTGGGCGTCGGTGAGGTCCCCGATGCGATTGGCGAATCCGAGCGTGTGGGCGCGGTCGGCGGTCAGCGGGTCGCAGCCGATCAGCATGCCTCTGGCCTGCCCCGCGCCCACCAGCGACACGAGTCGCCGGATCGTCCACTCGTCGACCGCGACGCCGATCTTGGCGGCAGGGATGCCGGCGATCGCGTCCGGTGCCATGACCCGGAGGTCGGCCGCCATCGCGAGCTGCAGGCCGGCGCCGATCGCCGAGCCGTTCAGTGCAGCGATGACGGGCACCGGCGCGGCCTCGATACGCTGCAGCGTCCCCACCAGCGTGTCGAGAAAGCCCTTGTCGTACACGGGCCCCGACAGATCGGCGCCGGCACTGAACACCGGTCCCCGGCCCGTCACCACGATGGCGCGGGTCCCGGCGTCGAGGGCGGCGTCGAACGCCCCGGACAGGCCGGCGAGCATGTCCTCGTTCAGCGCGTTGCGCTTGTCGACCCGGTCCAGCTCGATCGTGACAACTGTTCCCTCGGTGGTGGAGTGGATCATGGGCCAAACCCTACCGACCGCACCGCCGAGGCTCGGCGTGACAAGGTGGTGACGTGGAGATCTCCCCGACCGGCGCACAGCCCGCCCCCCACACGGATGTGCTGATCATCGGCGGCGGACAAGCCGCCCTCTCGGCGGCCTACTTCCTCCATCGCTTCGGTCTCGGTGATCGCTATCAGATGCTCGACCATGCGCCCGGCCCCGGCGGCGCCTGGCAGTTCCGGTGGCCGACGCTGACGCTGGCCACCGCCAACCGCGTCCACGACCTGCCGGGATGGGGGCTCGTCGAGGCGCTGGGACTCGACTGCGACGAGCTGCCCGCCGCCACCGCCGTCCCCGACTACTTCGGCCGGTACGAGGAGAAGTTCGGCCTGACGGTTCATCGGCCGGTGCATGTGCGCGCCGTTCGCCGCGAGGGGGACGGCTTCCGCGCCGAGCTGGGCGACGGCAGTTCGGTCACATCGAACCTGATCGTCAACGCCACCGGGACGTGGGACCGGCCGTTCATCCCCCACATCCCCGGCGCCGCCGACTTCCGCGGCCGGCAACTGCACACCCATGACTACACCTCCCCCGCCGAGTTCGCGGGCAAGCGCGTGCTCGTGGTGGGTGCCGGCATCTCGGCGATCCAGCTGCTCATCGAGATCGCCCGCGAGGCACCCGGCAGCGAGACGTTCTGGTGCTCGCGGCGCGAACCGGTCTTCTCGAGCGGTCCCTTCACCCCCGAGCAGGGCCGCGAGGCCGTTGCGCGGGTGGAACGGCGGGTGCGTGCGGGGCTACCGCCGACATCGGTCGTCTCGGTGACCGGGCTGGCGCTCACCCCGGCGATCCGGGCCGCGCAGCGCGACGGGATCCTCGAGTGGCGGCCGATGTTCACCCGCATCACCGAGACGGGCGTGTGCTGGGACTGTGGGACTGCCACACCGGATCACCCGGGCAACCCTGGCCACCCGAACAGCTCGCACCTCGATGTCCCCTCTCACCTGGACGTCGACGTCATCTTCTGGAACACCGGTTTCCGCAGCGCCATCGACCACCTGGCACCGCTGCGGCTTCGAGCGCCCGGTGGAGGCATCACGATGACCGGCCGGCTGGCGACCGTCGTCGAGGCCGACCCGCGTATCCAACTACTCGGCTACGGCCCCTCGGCCTCGACGATCGGCGCCAATCGCGCGGGACGCGAGGCGGCGCGTGTCGCGGCCGAGTACCTCGGGGCCTCGACACGCCGCGCGTCGACAAGCAGCTAGTTCCCTCCGCTTGACATGTTGTTGTGTTTTCACAACACTAGGACGGGTGAGTCCAATACGCCGAGGGGAAAAGCTCCCCATCTACAACCGCATCGGCGTGCTACGTGCAGAACGGCAGATGTCGAGAGCCCAGCTGGCCGAGCTCGTCGGGATCAACGTCCAATCGGTGGGCGCACTCGAACGGGGCGACAACTATCCGAGCCTCGACCTGGCGTTCCGGATCTGCGATGTCTTCGACCTGCCGGTCGAGGCAGTGTTCAGTCGGCGCGAGTTCGGCGCCATGTCCGCAGCGCTTTACCGGCGCGAACCGTCCCCGACCTCGCCCGGCGCACAACCCGTCCACAGCATCCACACCGACGACATCGGAGGTGAATGATGACCGATCCGTACTCGGCCATCCCCGAAGAGGCCACACCAGCCCTGTGGCGCCGCTACGAGGAGTGGCGTGGGCAGCGGCACCAGGAGTTCAACGACAAGAACGCCCATCGCCTCACCTCGTGGCGAACCCGGCGCACGTTCCGCCGACTGGTGCTCATCCAGACGTTCTTCGCAATTCTCCTCCTCATCAGTTCGGTCATCGCCTTCTTCACGAACAAATGGTTCCTCGTCCCTTTCATTATCGGGCTGGTGGGGATCATCACGACGCTCTACCTGCTCCGCGTCGTGACCGGATCGATCGCCGACACTCCAGTCACCGCGCTGGACGAGATGCAAGTGGCACAACGAAACTCGGCGCGATCCATCGGCTTCACCGTTTTGTACTGCCTGATGTTCATCCCGTACGCGACACTGATCGTCCTCAGTTTCCGGGACGAGGTGCCCGGGCAGGCCGTCTACGGCGCGGCCGTCCTGCTCATCTCGCTCGTCCTGGCAGCGATCTGCGTGCCCTCCATGCTGACCGCCTGGTGGATGGCCGATCCCGATCCGGAAGATCTCGAAACGTTGCACCGCGAACACACCACCCGTCCCACCACGTCAGCAACGACCACGACCACCGAGAGTGAGGAGAGTGCGCCGTGACCGCACCCTTGATCGTCGACGGGCTCCACAAACGCTATGGAGACCTCGTCGCATTGCGTGACATGACCTTTGACGTCGACCCCGGTGAAATATTCGGCTTCGTCGGGAGCAACGGCGCGGGAAAATCCACGACGATGCGCATCATCCTCGGCGTGCTGTCGGCAGACGCCGGCGAGGTCCGCCTGGGTGATCGCCCGATCGACCTGGATCTACGTCGCCACATCGGGTACATGCCCGAGGAACGCGGCCTGTACCCGAAGATGAAGGTGGGCGAACAACTCACCTTCCTCGCGAAACTGCACGGCATGTCCGCGGCTGAGGCGGAGGACTCCGTCCGGCGCTGGACCGACCGGCTCGGCGTCGGGGCGCGCTACGACGACAACGTCGCCGACCTCAGCCTCGGCAATCAACAGCGTGTCCAGCTCGCGGCCGCCCTCGTGCACGACCCTTCCGTGCTGGTACTCGACGAACCGTTCTCCGGCCTCGACCCGGTCGCCGTCGACGTCATGAGCGACGTGCTCAAAGAGAAGGCAGCCGAGGGCATCCCGGTCATCTTCTCCTCGCATCAACTCGACCTCGTCCAGCGGCTCTGCGACCGGGTGGGCATCATCACCCGCGGGGAGATGCGGGCCCTGGGCACCGTCGAGGACCTGCGTTCCCGCGACGGGGTCACCCTCGAGATCAGCGGCCCCCGGTCCGACGTCGCATGGGCCGATGCCCTCCCCGGGGTCCGCGGCGTCGACTACGGCGAGACGACCCGCCTCCTGATCGACCCCGAGGTCGCCGACGACCAGTTGATCCTGTCGACCGCGCTGAATCATGGCCCGGTCCACCGGTTCGCGACCTCCACACCGTCCCTGACCGACCTGTTCCGAGAGGTGGTGTCCGCATGAGCACACTACGAGAAGTTTCGCCCACCCCCGCGGCCACCGGTCCCGGCACCGGCCCCAGGGCGTCTGCCGCACAGGCGATCCGACTGGTGGCCGGACGAGAGATCGCGACCCGCGCCAAGACCAGGTCGTTCGTCATCAGCACCGGCCTGCTGATGGTGGTCATCGTGGTCGGTGCCATCGTCATCAACCTCTTCGCCGGGGGCGACGACGCCGAAAAGGTTGCGGTCGTCGGACAACCGACTGCCGTCACCGAGTCCATCGTGTCCGTGGGCGAGTCGGCCGGGACCACCATCACGACCGAGGCTGTCGACTCCACCGAGGAGGCACGCACACATGTCACCGACGGAGATGTCGCGGCCGCACTGGTCCCTGGCGACACTCCCGGTACCTACGTGATCATCGGCAAGAGCGGCGTCGACCCGGCCGTCGAGGGAGCGATCAGATCCGCTGTCGCACAGGTCAACCTGACCGAGGCACTGGCCGATCGCGGGGTGGACGCGGCATCGTTGCCTGCGGTCACCATCGCGGTGGAGAAGACCCAGCCGGACAAGCCCGACGAGGGTCAGCGCCTGGTGATCGCACTCGTCGGCGTGATCTTGCTGGTGACCGCGATCATGATGGGTGGCACGATGGTCGCCGTGGGCGTCGTCGAGGAGAAGACGTCGCGGGTCGTGGAGTTGTTGCTGGCGACGATCAAGCCGCTGCATCTGTTGTGGGGCAAGATCATCGGGATCGGGGCCGTCGCCCTGTCGCAGGTGTTGCTACTCGGTGCCACCGCACTGATCGCGGGCACCGCGACCGGGATTCTGACGCTGCCCAGCGCGGCGATCGGGATGTTCGCCGCGGTCATCGCCTGGTTCCTGCTCGGGTTCCTGTTCTTCGCCTCGTTGTATGCCGCGACGGGCGCCATCGTGTCCCGTCAGGAGGAGCTCAACTCCTCGTCGGCGCCGCTGACGTTCCTGGCCGTCGCGGTCATGTACTCGGGCATCTTCGGCGCGCAGTCGATGGACTCGACCTTCGTGCAGGTGTTGAGCTGGATTCCGCCGTTCAGCGCGGCGCTCATGCCGATGCGCATCGCGACCGGCGACACCGATGCCGTCCAGATCATCGTCACCTTCGGCCTGATGGGCGCCGCGTGTGCGGCCGCCACCTGGATCGCGGCACGGATCTACCAGCGCTCGATCCTGCGTACCGGTTCGCGCATCGGTTGGGGTGAGGTGCTCAAGCTCGCCCGCTGACCGCCATCCCCGCTTCCTGAGGTGCGAGCGGAGCAGCCCCCTGCTCCCTGAGGTGCGAGCGAAGCGGCCATCCCCCGCTCCCTGAGGTGCGTGCGAAGCGGCCATCCCCCGCTCCCTGAGGTGCGAGGAGCGATAGCGACGAGCCACGAAGGGCCAGCGAGGCACGTCACCATACCCTTCGTGGCTCGCTTCGCTCGCACCTCAGGGAGCAGAATTCGGCCACTGGCACCCGCGCGGGGTTCTTTCATGGACCACGACGGCCAGGCCGCAGATACTGAGGTGTGAGCGAAGCCTCACCCCCGCTCCCTGAGGTGCGAGCGAAGCGGCCATCCCCCGCTTCCTGAGGTGCGAGCGAAGCGAGCCTCGAAGGGTCGAATTCTCGTCCACCTCACCCTGATTGAAGGGCATATTGCCCTTCGACGATGCTCACGTGGACGACAATCTCCGAACCCCGCGGCACCATGCCGGCACGGCTGGACCGTTCGCCGTTCGATCTGAGTTCTTGGGACAGATGGCCTCGCCAGACCCTTCGAGGCTCGTCGCCTGCGCTCCTCGCACCTCACGGAGCAGAGGCACTATTGCTCCGAATCACATTGCGAGGGTGCTTGGCAGACCCTTCCTGACGCGCCCTCCGCAAGCTCCGGCCGCTCCTCAGGGAGCAGAGGCACTATTGCTACGAATCACATTGCGAGGATGCTTGGCAGACCCTTCGTGACGCGCCCTCCGCAAGCTCCGGCCGCTCCTCAGGGAGCAGAGGCACTATTGCTCCGAATCACATTGCGAGGGTGCTTGGCAGACCCTTCCTGACGCGCCCTCCGCAAGCTCCGGACGCTCCTCAGGGAGCAGAGGCGGGAACTAGATCTGGCCGAACCGACGGAGCGCTTCCTCACGCTCGGCCTTGTGATCGACCATCGGCTCGGGGTAATCGTCGGCGTCGATGTCGCCGACCCACCGCCGGACGTACTCGCCGTCGGGATCGAACTTCTTCGCCTGCGCCTCGGGATTGAAGACCCGGAAGTACGGCGCCGCATCGGTTCCCGTGCCCGCCGCCCACTGCCAACCGTGGTTGTTCGACGCCATGTCACCGTCGACCAGCTGCTCGAGGAACCACTCGGCTCCCCACCACCACGGCAGGTGCAGATCCTTGACGAGGAAGGACGCGGTGACCATGCGCACCCGGTTGTGCATGTATCCGGTCTCCGCGAGCTGACGCATCCCGGCATCGACGAGCGGAAGACCCGTCCGCCCCGCCTTCCAGGCATCGAAGCGCTCGTACGCCTTGTCGTCGGTGTCGAGGTCGATGCCGTCGAACTGACGATTCCAGTTGTGCCACAGGCTGTGTGGCCAGTGATAGAGCACATCGGCGTAGAAGTCGCGGAACGCGAGCTCGCGCAGGTATGCCTGCGCTCCCTTCCCCTTCTGGTTGCCCAGATCGGCAGCGAGAGTACGGGGATGGATGTTGCCGTACTTCAGGTACGCCGACATCCGGCTCGTGCTGTCGCCCGCCGGGTCGTTGCGTCCGGAGTCGTAATCCGTGAGCCCGTCGTCGACGAACTCGGCCCAGCGCGCTGTCGCCGCGTCCTCGCCCGCGGGGATCGACAGCTTCGTCGGCGCGGCGGGTACCCGGATGCGTCCGGTCTTCGACAGATCCGACGGGTCGACGATAGACGCCGGAGGCACCGAGGAATCGGCCGGTGCGCGCCACCCGTGGTCACGCCAGCGGTTGAAATACGGGGTGAAGACCTTGTACGGCTCACCGTCGTTCTTGGTCACCCGGCCGGGCGAGACGAGGTACGGCGAACCGGTCGCCACGAGCTCGATGTCGCCGAGTCGATCGGCGACGGCCTCGTCGCGTCGTCGGCCGAACGGGGCGAAGTCCTCGGAGATGTGCACCCGTTCGGCGTCGACCGCGTGGGCCAGCTTCGGGATCTCCACCTCGGGTCGTCCCCGCACGACGAGCAACTTGCCGTCGAGCTTGTCGTCCAGCTCGCGCAGCGAGTCGAACAGGAACGCCAGGCGCCGCTCACCCGAGGACTTCTCCAGCCTCGGATCCACCACAAAGCACACGAGGACCGACGAATCGGTCCCCGAGGCGGCCGCGGCCAGCGGCGGGAGGTCACTCAGACGCAGATCGCGCCGGAGCCAGACCAGTGAGGTCGCGGACGTCAGCCCACTCCGAGCAGGTCGATGACGAACACCAGCGTCCGTCCCGAGAGTCGGTGACCCGCGCCGGCGGAGCCGTAGGCCAGCTCGGGCGGAACGGTCAACTGACGGCGTCCGCCGACCTTCATTCCCGGGATGCCTTCCTGCCAGCCCGGGATCAACCGGTCCAGCGGGAAGTTGGCCGACTGGCCGCGATCCCACGACGAATCGAACTCTTCGCCCGTCTCGTAGTCGACCCCGACGTAGTGGACGTCGACGATGCCGCCGCGAGCGGCTTCGGCACCGTCGCCGACGATGAGGTCGGAGATGGTCAGGTCGGCCGGCGGGGGGCCCGCCTGGAACTCGACCGTTGGCTTCTCGGTGCTGGTCACTGGACTCTCCTTTGAGTCGGGTGTTCGGCGGTCAGGCGTGTCCGTCGGGCGATCGCTCAGCGATCGCCCATCTGGACGTAGTCGCGTTCGGTGTAGCCGGTGTAGAGCTGACGCGGACGGCCGATCTTGGTGGTCGGGTCCTCGTGCATCTCGCGCCAGTGCGCGATCCAACCCGGCAGGCGTCCCAGCGCGAACAGCACGGTGAACATGCGCGTCGGGAAGCCCATCGCACGGTAGATGACACCGGTGTAGAAGTCGACGTTCGGGTACAGACGACGCTCGATGAAGTAGTCGTCGCTGAGGGCGACCTCTTCGAGTCCCTTCGCGATGTCGAGCAGATCATCCTGCACGCCAAGCGATTCCAGGATCGTGTCGGCGGTCTTCTTGACGATGGCGGCCCGCGGGTCGTAGTTCTTGTAGACGCGGTGACCGAAGCCCATCAGCTTGACGCCGGCTTCCTTGTTCTTCACCCGCTTCATGAAGTCCTTGGTGTCGCCGCCCTCGGCCTTGATGGCGTCGAGCATCTCGAGCACAGCCTGGTTGGCGCCGCCGTGCAGCGGGCCCCAGAGCGCGTTGATGCCACCGGAGATCGAGGTGAACAGGTTGGCCTGCGACGAGCCCACGAGGCGGACGGTCGAGGTCGAACAGTTCTGCTCGTGATCGGCGTGCAGGATGAACAGCATGTCGAGCGCCTTGGCGACCTCGGGGTTGACCTCGTAGGGCTCCGCGGGGAAGCCGAAGGTCATCCGCAGGAAGTTCTCGACGAGGCTCAGCGAGTTGTCGGGGTAGAGGAACGGCTGGCCCGCCGACTTCTTGTACGCGTAGGCCGCGATGGTCGGCAGCTTGGCGAGAAGGCGGATGGTCGACAACTCGACCTGCTCGTCGTCCTTGGGGTCCAGGGAGTCCTGGTAGTAGGCCGACAGCGCGTTGACCGCACTCGACAGAACCGGCATCGGGTGCGCGTTGCGGGGGAAGCCGTCGAAGAAGCGCTTGAGGTCCTCGTGGAGGAGCGTGTGGCGCTGGATCTTGGTGGTGAAGTCCTCCAGCTGCGACGGAGTCGGGAGCTCCCCGTAGATGAGCAGGTAGCTCACCTCGATGAAGGTCGACTTCTCGGCCAGCTGGTCGATCGGGATACCGCGGTAGCGCAGGATGCCGGCGTCACCGTCGATGTAGGTGATGGCCGACTTGGTCGACGCCGTGTTCACGAAGCCACCGTCGAAGGTGGTCAGGTTGGTCTCGGCCAGGAGTTTGCCGAGTGCGACCGAGTCGGTGCCCTCGGTTGCCTTCAGGATCGGGAGCTCCAGCTGTCCACCGGGGTAGGTGAAGGTCGCTGAGGCCGTGTCGGACGCCTGGTCGGCTGGGACTGTTTCAGCAGACACACGAACCCCTTATTCAGATCAGAGTTTTTACAGTGTCCGGGTAGGACACACAGGTACAACCTAGTCGCTTCTCAGCTCGCCCGCCCACGGAGGGTCGGCGCCGGGCCTCGACACCGTCACCGCAGCCACGTGAGCTGCGAATTCGGCCGCTTCGCGCCACTGCTGGGCGGTCAGTGAACGCACCGCGTCGGGCGAGAGCCGACCGTGCCGGTCCAGGTGGTGGACAAGGCCTCCGAGCACGCTGTCACCCGCGCCGATGGTGTCGACGACGTCGACCGGCGGCGCCGGTGCGGTCACCTCACCGACCGGGGTGGAGACAGTGATCCCCGACGCCCCGGCGGTGGTGACGACGGCGGCCACGCCGTCGGCCAGCCAGTCCGCCGCCGAGCTGCCCTCGGGCCCCTCGCCGAGCCACGCCGCGTCCTCGTCGGAGAGTTTGACCAGGTCGACCGACGACATCCAGCTGCGGAAGCGGCGTCGATAGTCGTCGGGGTCGTCGATGACCGCGGGCCGGATGTTCGGGTCCAGCACCACGACTCGGCCCTCGGCGCGGCAGGCGCGCATCAGGTTCTCGTACACGGTGGCACCGGGTTGCAACACCAGTGAGAGGGTTCCGAAGGTCACCGCCGCCACGGTCGGGGGCAGCGCCCCGGGATCGGTGACCCCGCGATCGGCGGTCCCCTCCACATAGAAGGAGTAGCGCGCCGAGCCGTCGTCGGCGATGGTCGCCAGAGCAAGCGAGGTCGGCTCGTCGCGACGCTGGACCAGCGTGGTCCCCACCCCCGCCGCCCGGAGCGCGTCGAGGATCGCCTCACCATAGGTGTCGGTGGACACCGCGGAGAGCAGCGAGACCGCACTCCCCAACCGCCCCAGCGTGATTGCCACGTTGAACGGGCCGCCGCCCAGGGCGGGCTGCAAGGGTGCCAGGCTTCCGTGGGTCGCTTCGTGCCGGCTCGGGCCCTGCTGCACGACATCGACCAGCGCCTCACCGCAGACGACGATCTCTCTCACGGCCTCTCCTCGGCATTCGCATCGGCACTCCGCGTCCCGGCACCACTGGAGTCTGCCATCCCCGTGCGGGCACGGGTCGGAGTTCGCCGGGCGGGACGCCGTGTCGGCCGGGGTAGATTCGACCCATGCACGAGCTGCCGGCGGGTCCCGACGCGGTGGTCCTGGATTTCTCGACCGACGACTCCCCGTCGGCCGCTGTGCTGGCCGCGACCAGGGCGTTGAGCGACGCGGTGGAGCGCGGCGAGCTCCCCGGGGTGACCGATCTCGTGCCCAGCGCACACACCCTTCTCGTCCAGGCCGGCCCGGGCCGCGGTCTCGACGAACTCGGCGTCCGCCGGACCCTGCGGCGCCGCGGAACCGGCAGCGATCGCGACCCCCGGACCACCGACGAGATCGTCATCCCGGTCACCTACGACGGCGCCGACCTCGCGGATGTCGCCGCGGAACTGACGATGACGCGCGAGGAGGTGATCGGGGTGCACTGCAATACCCGGTGGCGCGTCCAGTTCATGGGCTTCGCACCGGGTTTCGGCTATCTCGTCGCCGACGACGAGGGGTCGCACCCGTTCGACACGGTCGGTCGACGCCGGGAAGCACGCACCAATGTCCCGGCGGGATCGGTCGCGATCGCGGCCGGATACAGTGCGGTCTACCCGAAGTCGAGCCCCGGTGGCTGGCAGTTGCTGGGCCGCACCGATGTTCGGCTGTGGGACGAGAACGCCGATCCTCCCGCCCTGTTCACCACCGGCCGGGTGGTCCGCTTCGTCGACGCCGGGGACGACAGCCGATGACGTCGCTGACCGTTCTCGCGACGGGTCCGTTCGCGACCGTCCAGGACACCGGACGCCCCGGGTACGCGCATCTCGGCGTCCCGCGTTCGGGGGGTGCGGATCGCGCATCCCTTGCGCTGGCGAATCGCCTGGTGGGCAACACGGAATCGGCGGCCGTCATCGAGGCGACGATGGGCGGGTTGCGCATTCGTGTCGACGCCGACGTTCTCGCCGCGGTGACCGGTGCGGACGCGGTGGTGCGCCGCAACGGAATCCCCGAAGGACTGGCCGCGGCCGTCGTGCTGCGCGCCGGCGACGAGCTGGCGCTCGACGCGCCGACGTGGGGGCTGCGGAACTACCTTGCGGTGCGGGGCGGGATCGATGTCGATCCGGTGCTGGGATCACGGTCCACCGACACCCTCTCCGCACTCGGACCGGCCCCTCTCGACACCGGTAACCGGCTGTCCGTGGGTCGCGCCGCAGGCGACTGGCCGACCGCTTCGTCGGCCCCCGCCGACAGCGAGCACCCGCGGGTCGTCGTACTGGAATGCCATCCCGGTCCGCGGGCCGATCACCTCGCCGCACCGGCCGACCTGGGCGTCGGGACGTGGGTGGTCGGATCCGACAGCAATCGCGTGGGCGTGCGCATCGACCGGGCCGAAGGGTCGTCGCAGCCACTGCTGCGCCACCGCGACGGCGCCGCCGAGTTGCGTTCGGAGGGCATCGCCCACGGGTCGATCCAGGTACCGCCGAGCGGCCGCCCGGTCATCTTCCTCGCCGACCACCCGGTCACCGGCGGGTATCCGGTGGTGGCGGTCCTCGCAGCGGAGGCGGTGGATCTCACCGCCCAGTTGGTGCCCGGATCGGAGATCCGATTCCGACAGCACTGATCGGAGATCCGATTCCGACAGCACTGATCGGGAATCCGACGTTTCGTATTCACCGGCCCCGGGAACGCTTGGACGAGCGTCCCGATAGGAGGTACGAGCGTGAGTGATCCGTCTGTGAACGACTTGTCGACCGTGCAGCTGGTGGAACGTCTGCAGCAGCAGACGACGACTCTGGTGAAGACCGAGCTGCAGCACGCGGTCGCGGAGATGAAGGGAAAGGGCACCCGGATAGGCGTGGGTGCGGGGATTTCCGGTGCGGGTACGTTGCTGGTGCTGTTCGGTCTCGGCACTCTCGTCGCGGCGGCAGTGCTCGGTCTGGCGAACGCGGTGCCGGCATGGCTGGCGGCGGTGATCGTCGGTGTGGTGCTGCTGGTCATCGGCGGGGCCGCGGCGGCGATCGGGGCCAAACGAGCCAAGTCAGCGGTGCCGCCGGCACCCGAGCGCACCGTCGAGAGTGTCCAGCGTGACGTGGCGACCGTGAAGGAGCACCTGTAGATGAGTGAGACACCCGAGAACAACGCCCCATCCGACGATCCGCCGCCCGTCGAGCAGCAACGCCAGGAGCTGGCCGAGACCGTCGACGCGTTGGCCGCCAAGCTCGACGTCCCGGCGCGCGTGAACGACGCGGCGACGAGGACCGCCCACACCGCCCAGGTGAAGGCCCAGGAGAATTCGACCGTGCTGATCGGCGCCGCTGTCGCCGCGGTCCTGGCTGTCGGTGCGTTCATCATCGTCCGCCGGCGGCGGCACTGACCCGTACAGCCACCCACGCCGTCACTGCGACCCGTCCACATCCGAATGAGCGAGGAACTTCCATGAGTGCCGTATCGAAGGCGATGTACAAACCGATGTCCCTGGCGACCAGCGTGCTCGGCGGTATCGCCGCCGGCGCCGTGTTCGGTCAGATCTGGAAACGGATCTCCGACGACGATTCCGCACCCGACCCCAAGGACCTGGAGCGAACCAACACCGAGGTTCTCGTGGCCGCCGCGCTGCAGGGACTCGTGTTCGGGCTGGTCAAGGCCGCCGTGGACCGCGCGGGCGCACGGGGCTATCGGGCGGTGACACACGAGAATCCGGAGTGACACACGGTTGACACCCGGGTGAGACGAACCTAGAGTTCCGTCTCATGACCGAGGTTGTGGACGCAGCGCAGGAGACCTGTCCCGTTCATGGCGCCGACTCCGGCCACCCCGGCGACGCCGCACCGGCCCAGGAGTACGAGCCACTCGGTCCGGATTCGCTCACCTGGCAGATCTGGGGCACGTGGACGGGGATGTTCCAGGGCCTGTGGGCCGGGTCGATCCAGAACATGCATCCCAAGCTGGGTGCGGCGGTGTGGGACCACTCGGACTTCTTCGGTGAGCGGTGGCAGCGCCTGATGCGTTCCCTGTATCCGATCAGCGGGGTCGTCTTCGACTCGGTCGTTCCCGGTGCGCAGACCGGACTGGAGGTACGTGACTACCACCGGACCGTCAAGGGCACCATGGAGGACGGCTCCCGCTATCACGCGCTCGACCCGGATGTCTTCTACTGGGCCCACGCCACGTTCTGGTACGGCAACGTCCGACTGTGTGAGCGCTTCGGACCCTTCCTCACCGAAGACCAGAAGCGTCAGCTGTTCGAGGAGTCCAAGGCCTGGTACGCCCAGTACGGCGTGTCGATGCGGCCCGTCCCGGACACCTACGAGGACTTCCTCGCCTACTGGGGTTACATGTGCCGCAACGTTCTTCGCGATCACGTCTCGGTCCGCACGGTCCTCGACATCACACAGTTGCCACCGCCGCCGTTCCTGGGTTTCATCCCGAGGTGGTTGTGGGACCGTTATCTGGTCCCCCGGAACCAGAAGATCTTCATGTGGCTGACCACGGGCTTCTACGACGAGCCGGTCCGCGAGATCCTCGGACTCGAGTGGACCGACAAGGACGAACGACGATTCCGCCTGTTGGGCAAGGGCATCAACCTCGTGATGCACCGTCTCCTGCCCAAGCGGGTGCTGCGTCATCCGCGCCCGCGCGACGCGTGGGACCGAGTGACCGGCAAGGTCGCCCGGGACGCACCGATCGTGCACACGCCCACACGCAACCTCCCGCCGGAGAGCGAGCGCGACAACCCCATGCACTACTGCCCGGTGACGGCCGCACGGCGAGCGTCCTATCCCGGCGTGCTCACCGCGGACTGAGACCCGCGCACGAGGTCTACTGCTGCCCTTGACTTCGTCGCATCGCCTGCCGGACCCGACCGGCCTCACGGGTCGCGTGCGGATTCGGGCGTCCGGCGCGCGAGCCCGCGAGCTTCGCACCGATGTGCTCGCCCACGGTGATCGGCGAATAGCGGCTGCCCGCACCGACGCACGACGGAAGCGTCGTGATCATCGCGTCGAGATTGCCGTCGTGGAAGTACGCGGCGGACCGCCGCCGCTCCACCGTGCCGTCGACGATGGGCGGCTTCACCCGATGCAGGGTGGACGTCCACCGCTCATTGGTCCAGCGCGCCATCAGGTCTCCGAGATTGATCAGCAGGGCGCCGTCGGCGGGGCTCACGTCGTGCCAGTTGCCCGAGTGGTCGAGCACCTGCAGACCCCTGACCTGGTCCGCCCACAACACCGTCACGATCCCGTAGTCCGTGTGCTCCCCCATACCGGTGAGCTCGCCGTCCAGTTCGATCTCCCCCGGCGGCAGTGCGTAGTTGTTCATCCGGAGCACGTCGAGGGAATGATCGGTGAAACTCTCGAAGAAGTCCGCGGGCAGATCGAGCGCGTCGGCAAAGATCCTGGTCAGCGTGTGCGCGACGCGACGGGCCTCACTGAAGTACGCCGACACCGCCGCCTGGAAATGCTCGACGGCCGGCCAGGTGTTGACCGCGTAGTGGTCGCCGGGCAGATCGAGGTCGGGGTACTGACTTGCCTCCACGCCGACGTTGTAGGCCTCGAAGAAGTCGTTCATGCGAGCTGCGGGCTCGACGCCCAGTGACAACGACAGGGATTCCGACTTCGGGGGCGCGTACCCACGGTTGATCTCCGGAGGTGTGCGGTAGGCCTTCTTCAGCTCGAGCGGCAGGGCGAAGAAGTCATCCATGACCGCGGTGAACTCGTCGATGACCGCAGCCGGGATCTCGTGCCCGACGACCTGGATGAAGCCGACCGAACTCGCCGCGTCGTCGAACCTGGCCGCGACCACTGCCCGGTCGGCGGGATCGCCGTTGCGCGTATAGGGCGAGATGTCGATGATCGGCACGTCGAAGTCGGTGGCGGCGGCGGTCATGGCGTCCATGGTGGCACCGATCGCCGGGCCGCGCTGCCCGGCTGAACTCGCTCCTCAGGTCCGCTGACCGGCGCGGTAGTGCACGAACGCCGGGATCATCAGGGCGGCCACGATCGTCGCGATCACGACCGCGACACCGCCGAACGCCGTCGCGGCGGCGACGCCGATCGAGGCGGCCGCAGCACCGTGGGCGACGTCGGCGATCCGCGGGCCGCCGGCGACCACCACGATGAACACGCCCTGCAACCGGCCGCGGACCTCGTCGGTCGCTGCGGCCAGCAGGATCGTCTGCCGGAACGCCGCCGAGGCCATGTCGGCCGCACCACCGATCATCAGCAGCACGACCGCGACGACGAGCATCGGCATGGCCGTCCCGTCGGCGAACGACACCGCTATCCCGGTCCCGGTGATCGCCAGACCCCAGATGATGATGCACACGATGACCGCGAGTCCCTGGCGCTCCACGCGCGCGACCCATCCCGAGAAGATCCCGCCGACGACGGCTCCCGCGGAGATCGCCGTGAACAACAGGGCGAAGGCGATGCCACCACCCTCCGGTCCGCCGAAGTTCTCGTGGGCCATCTGGGGGAAGAGTGCCCGCGGCATGCCGAAGATCATGGCGATCAGGTCGACGAGGAAGGACGCCAGGAGGATCTTGTGCCCGGCCAGGTAGCGCAGACCCTCGAGAACCGAACGCAGGCCGGCCACCTTGGGCGCCGCGTCGCTCTCCGGCCGGAGGGACGGCAGCATCGCGACGGCGATGAGCGTCGGCAGCAGGAACAGCGTGTCCACGAAGTAGAGCAGCGAGTAGCCGAGCACCGGGATCAGGGAGCCACCGACGAGCGGCCCGGCGATCGCTCCCGCCTGCATGACCGTCATGTTCAGCGACAATGCGGCGGGCAGGTCCCCGGCGTCGAGGAGCCGGGGCAGCACCGCGGTCCGAGTCGGCTGGTTCACGGCGAAGAACGCCTGCTGAACGGCGAAGAGCACCAGGACGATCCACACGTTCTGTCCGCCCATCGCGGCCTGCGCCCAGAACAGTGCGCTGCAGACGATGAGGCCGATCGTCGTGATGATCAGCAGGGTCCTGCGGTCGACGACGTCGGCCAGCGCTCCACCCCAGAGCCCGAAGACGACCAGCGGGACCAAACCGAACACACCGGTCAGCCCGACATAGGCCGAACTGCCGGTGACCTCGTAGATCTGCGCCGGCACGGCGACGACGCTCAACTGCGCGCCGATCACGGTGACGATGTTCGCCATCCACAACCGCCGGAAGTACTGGTTGCGCAGCGGCGTGGTGTCGGCGAGAAGACGGGGCATTTCCACGATGTTAAGACTGCGAACGACTGGCCGGCCGGTCAGGGCACCTGTCGGGTGCAATGTCCGAAATGCACGAATCGCGCTGTGCCAACGGTTCTTAATTCCTGCGCAACACACGGTCATCGGCGCTGTAACAGGATTCTCCTAGCGTCACTTCGTGCATGTCACGACTGCGGGGAGGGCCCGATGACCACCGAACAGGCACCCGACGCCGACGCCGCAGGCACCGCCTCGGAACGTCGACCGGTGACCGGGACCGCGGCCGCGGCCGCCCGGGAGACGCTCGAGGACTACACGCTCAGATTCGCCCCGCGCAGCTACCGCAAGTGGAGCCCCGGCGTGGTCGCGATCTCGGCGCTGGGCGGCATCGCCTACCTGGCCGATTTCGCGATCGGCGCGAACATCGGCATAGCCAACGGCACCGGCAACGCCCTCTGGGGCATCCTGTTCTTCGCCATCGTGATCGTCCTGACCGGCTACCCGCTCTCCTACTACGCGGCCCGATTCAACATCGATCTCGATCTCATCACGCGCGGAAGCGGTTTCGGCTACTACGGCTCGGTGCTGACCAATGTCATCTTCGCGTCGTTCACGTTCATCTTCTTCGCCCTCGAGGGATCGATCATGGCGCAGGGGCTCGAGCTGGGGCTCGGCATCCCGCTGTGGCTGGGTTATCTGCTCTCGTCCGTGCTGATCATCCCGTTGGTCATCTATGGCATGAACACCTTGTCGAAACTCCAGGTGTGGACCACCCCGCTCTGGCTGGTCATGATGGTGCTGCCCTTCGGTTACCTGGTTATCCAGCACCCCGAGGCCATCGGCGAATTCCTGGCGTTCAGCGGTGGAACAGATGGCCAGGGCGGACATGCCGTCTCGTTCGCCGGAGCGATGCTCGCCGCAGGTGTGTGTCTGTCGCTGATCGCCCAGATCGCCGAGCAGATCGACTACCTGCGCTTCATGCCGCCGAAAACGCCTGAGAACAACCGGCGCTGGTGGACCGCGGTACTGACCGCGGGCCCGGGCTGGGTGCTCTTCGGCGCGATCAAGCAGATCGTCGGTCTCTTCCTCGCGGTCTACCTGATCGTGAACTTCGCCGATTCGGCCGGCGTCGCGAACGAGCCCGTGCATCAGTTCCTCGCCGTGTACGAGGAATTCATGCCGCACTGGCTCGCGATGACCCTCGCGGTGATCCTGGTCGTGATCAGCCAGGTCAAGATCAACGTGACCAACGCCTACTCCGGCTCGCTCGCGTGGACCAACAGCTTCACCCGGGTCACCAAGACCTACCCGGGCCGGCTGGTGTTCCTCGTCTTCAACGTCGGCATCGCGATCGTGCTCATGGAGGCGAACATGTTCAGCTTCCTCAACGAGCTGCTGAACTTCTACGCCAACTGCGCCATCGCCTGGATCGTCACCGTCGCGTCGGACATCGCCGTCAACAAGTACCTGCTCAAGATCTCGCCGAAGCAACCGGAGTTCCGCCGCGGGATGCTCTACAACGTCAACCCGGTGGGCTTCGTGTCCGTCATCGTCGCGGGCGGACTGTCGATCATGGTGTACTTCAACGTCTTCGGCGACACGCTCGCACCGTATTCACCGCTCGTCGCCCTGATACTCGCGTTGGTACTGCCACCGATCATCGCACTCGCGACCAAGGGCAAGTACTACCTGCGTCGCACCGACGACGGCATCGACCTCCCGATGTACGACGAACTCGGCAACCCCTCCGACGTCAAGCTCCTGTGCTGCGTCACCGGCATGGAGTTCGAACGGCCCGACATGATCGCCTCAGCGGTCCCCGGCCCGAACGGCGAAAAGCAGTACATCTCCTCACTGGCACTGTCGTGCGACAAGACCGGTGAACACGTACTGCCGGCTCAGAACTGAGGGGTCGGGCCGCGCAGGCCGATCCGTGGTGTCCAGCTGCCGCGGACCGGACCGTCGGTCAGGGCTGAAGCCGTTCGACCCGCCAGGAGTGGTCGACGTGGGTCAGCCGAACCCGGTTGTGCAGGCGGTTCGCCCGACCCTGCCAGAACTCGACCTCGACCGGTGCGATGCGGTACCCGCCCCAGTCGGACGGGACCGGCACCTCCGCACCGTCGTCGAAGCCGCCGTAGGCCTCGGCGAGCGCGGCGGCCTTCTGCTCGAGTTCGACGCGGCTGCCGATGGGCCGCGACTGTTCCGATGCCGCGGCCGACAACTGGGAACCGCGGGGCCGCAGCTCCCAGTACGCCTGGACCTCTTCGGCGCTGACGTGTTCGACCGGCCCGCGAAAGTGCACCTGACGTTCCAGGGCGATCCAGGGAAAGGTCACCGAGGCATACGGATTCGCGGCGAGGTGGCGGCCCTTGTCCGAGTCGTGACCGGTGAAGAAGACCACGCCGTTCGCGTCGACGCCCTTGCACAGCACGGTGCGCGTCGACGGCCGGCCATCCGCGTCGGCCGTGCCGAGGACCATCGCATTGGGCTCGGCGATGCGGGCATCGACGGCTTCACGCAGCCAGACGTGGAAGAGATCCAGCCACGGCGGGTCGCCGCGCAACCAGCTCGGGTCGAGGTTCTCGCGGATACCGTCGGCACCCGCGGCACGGTCACCCTCGCCGATGTTGGGTGGGATGCCGCCGCCGTATCCGACGCGCATGTTCGGCAGGTCGATGGGGTCGTGCGACTCGTCCAACACTTTGCTGACGCTACTCCGACCCCGCTGGTTACTCCGGGGTACACGCGGGGCGTCCGGCTGATCTACAGTTCGTCGTGGACCGCATCCCCGGCGAGTCCCGTCCCGCGAGGATTCGCGAGGATTCACCGGACAGCGGATGCACGACACGGACGTCGAGTGAGGTGGGTTGCCATGGCCAACACTGTTCCCGAGGATTTCGTCGCCGGGCTCGAGGGCGTCGTGGCCTTCACGACCGACATCGCCGAACCGGACAAGAACGGCGGCAATCTCCGCTATCGCGGCGTCGACATCGAAGACCTGGTCGAGAACAAGGTGACCTTCGCCGATGTGTGGGCGCTGCTGGTCGACGGCAGGTTCGGCAACGGTCTGCCGCCGGCCGAACCGTTCCCGCTGCCGATCCACACCGGTGACGTGCGCGTCGACGTCCAGGCCGCGTTGGCCATGCTCGCACCGATCTGGGGTTACCAGCCCCTTCTCGACATCGATGACGAGACCGCCCGCGACAATCTCGCCCGCGCATCGGTGATGGCGTTGTCGTATGTGGCGCAGTCGGCCCGCGGCATCCACCAGCCCGCGGTCCCCCAGCACGTGATCGACGAATGCGACACCGTCACCGCACGTTTCATGACGCGCTGGAAGGGCGACCCCGACCCCCGCCACATCGCCGCGATCGACGCCTACTGGGTCAGCGCCGCCGAGCACGGCATGAATGCCTCGACGTTCACCGCGCGGGTCATCGCCTCCACCGGAGCCGACGTCGCGGCGTCGCTGTCGGGCGCGATCGGCGCCATGTCGGGTCCCCTGCACGGCGGAGCCCCCGCGCGCGTGCTGCCGATGATCGAAGAGGTCGAGAACACCGGCGATGCACGAGGACTCGTGAAGGGGATCCTCGACCGCAAGGAGAAGCTGATGGGCTTCGGGCACCGGGTGTACCGCGCGGAGGACCCGCGTGCCCGCGTGCTCCGCCGCACCGCACAGGAATTGGGCGTACCGCGCTTCGAGATCGCCGCCGCGCTCGAACAGGCCGCGCTCACCGAACTCCGGGAACGACGCCCCGACCGCGCCATCGAGACCAATGTCGAGTTCTGGGCGGCGGTCATCCTCGACTTCGCCGAGGTGCCGACCCACATGATGCCGGCGATGTTCACCTGCGGCCGCACCGCCGGATGGTGCGCGCACATCCTGGAGCAGAAGCGCCTGGGCAAGCTGGTCCGCCCGGCCGCGATCTACACCGGCCCGAGCCCCCGGCGCCCCGAGGACGTCGAGGGCTGGGGCGACGTCGTGAAACCGGGCCTGTAGGCCCGTTCCACAGGAGCGCGACTTTCACCACAGGAGCGCGGGCTGTGAGCAGCCCCGCTGTGGTCGAAGCAGCGCTTCTGTGCTGACGTGACCGCGAGCCGACGCCGCCACCGTCGTCGGGTTTGCAGGGACCGAACCCGGGGTGGCGGGGGCCACTCCCTAGAATTGCCGACATGAGCGAAGCCGCCACCGCACCGATCACCCTGCCCGCCGACCTGCTGCCGTCGGACGGCCGCTTCGGTTGCGGACCGTCGAAGGTGCGCCCCGAGCAGTTGCAGTCCCTCGTCGACACCGGCGCGTCGGTGTTCGGCACCAGTCATCGGCAGGCTCCGGTGAAGAACGTCGTCGGCTCGATCCGCGAGGGCTTGTCCGATCTGTTCTCCCTGCCCGATGGCTACGAGGTCGTGATCTCCAACGGCGGCACCACCGCGTTCTGGGACGCCGCGGCGTTCGGCCTGATCAAGCAGCGGTCGCTGCACCTCACCTACGGCGAGTTCTCGTCGAAGTTCGCGACCGTCGCCAAGAAGGCGCCGTTCCTGGACAACCCCGCGGTCATCTCCACCGACCCGGGCACCGCGCCCGATCCGTCCGCGCTGACCGCCGACGACTTCGGCGGCGTCGACCTCATCGGCTGGGCACACAACGAGACCTCGACAGGCGTCGCGGTCCCCGTCGTCCGGCCCGCCGGTTCGGATGACGCGCTCATCGCCATCGACGCCACCTCGGGTGCGGGCGGTCTGCCCGTGGACATCGCCGACGCCGACGTCTACTACTTCGCCCCGCAGAAGTGCTTCGCCTCCGACGGCGGCCTGTGGGTCGCGCTCATGAGCCCGCGTGCGCTCGCTCGGGTCGCGGAGATCGCCGAGACCGACCGCTGGTGCCCGGAGTTCCTGTCGTTGCCGACCGCGGTCGACAACAGCAGCAAGAACCAGACCTACAACACCCCGGCCGTCGGGTCGCTGCTGCTGTTCGCGAACCAGATCGAGTGGATGAACGGCAACGGCGGCCTGGACTGGTGTGTCTCGCGCACCGCCGATTCCAGCTCGCGCCTCTACCAGTGGGCGGAGGCCAGCCAGTTCGCGACGCCGTTCGTCGGCGAGGCGGCCAACCGCAGCCAGGTCGTCGGCACGATCGACTTCACCGACGACGTCGACGCCGCGTCGGTCGCGAAGATCCTTCGCGCACACGGGGTCGTCGACACCGAGCCGTACCGCAAGCTGGGCCGGAACCAGCTGCGTATCGGCATGTTCCCGGCCATCGAGCCCGAGGACGTCAGCAAGCTCACCGAGTGCATCGACTACATCGTCGAGCGTCTCTGATCACCTCGTCGACCACACGCCGCCGGCGCGCCGCACAGATCGTTGCGGCGCGCCGGCGGTGCTTCACGAACCGGTAGCCTGGTTCACACAGACCACATCCGACGCATCGACCGCTGGCGTCGCTTGAGCCCCACGCGTGCTGAACTGCGGTTTTGCCGCGTGTCCCACAGTGAACCGGCAGATCGGTGAGTTAATGTGACCCCAATGCGTGCACCCACCGGAGGAGGAGCAGATGCGTGAGCTCCGCGTCGTCGGAGTGGAAACCGACGGCTCCCATGTGATCTGCCAAGACCCGCAATCGGGTGAGAAATTCCGGATCGCCTCCGACGAACGCCTCCGCGCCGCAGCCCGCGGCGACATCTCACGACTGGGACAGATCGAGATCGAGATGGAGAGTGCATTGCGGCCACGCGAGATCCAGGCACGAATCCGAGCAGGTGCAACCGTCGCCGAGGTCGCGGCCGCAGCAGGGGTGGGTGTCGAGAAGATCGAACGCTTCGCCCACCCGGTCCTCCTCGAACGCAGCCGCGCAACCGAGCTCGCCGGTGCTGCCCACCCCGTCCGCCACGACGGTCCCGCCGTCGCGACGCTCGTCGAGTCGGTCGCCGAGGGCCTGCACGCCTACGGCCAGAATCCGAACGACGCCGACTGGGACGCGTGGAAGGGCGACGACGGTTACTGGGTGGTGCAGGTGGCCTGGAGTGTCGGACGCACCGACAACCTGGCCCACTGGCGCTACCAGCCCGGTTCGCACGGCGGCAGCGTCGACCCGCTCGACGACCTCGCCGACGAACTCACCCATCCCGAGACCATCGCTCCGCGCCGTCGCCTGACCCCCGTGGCGACCCCCGAGGTCGCCGTCGAGACGACCCCGGATGGGCGCGAAGAGGTCACCATCGACGCGAACTCGATCATCGGTGCGCAGCGCGCCCGCCACGACCGGCGGACCACTGCCGAGGACGACGGCACCGTGCCCTTCGACTTCGGCTTCGACGACGAGCAGTCCGCCGAGCCCGGCGAGACCGCATCCGGCCCGGACACAACCACCGCCGGACCGGCCGTCGACGCCGAGGGCACCGACCCCGACGAGGCGCCGTCCGCCCCGGCGTCGGGTCCCGAACGTCCGCGTCGGAAGAAGACACGCAAACCGGCCGTCCCGGCGTGGGAGGATGTCCTGCTCGGCGTACGCAGCAACGGGAACAGCTGAGTGTCCTCGGCACGCGCGGCCACGGTCTGGTTCGTCGACTCCGACGATCCGGCCGCGATCCTCCGCACCGGTCCGGCCAACGACTCCCAGCACGCCCACCAGCTGGCCACCGCCATCTTCGGCGACAGCGTGCTCGTCCCCCTCGTCGACACCGATCTCGCGGCGGCCGCCGCGGCCCGCGACACCCATGTCTACGCCGGCTTCTACGGCCCCCTGGCCGTCGTGTCCTGCTCGCTGTTCGAGACGACCACACCGTCGACGCTGACCCGCGCGCTCGCACGGATGCGCCCCAGCGCGACGACGACCCTGCTCTACACCGAACCCGACGCCTCGCTCGGGGTGTTCGCCCGGTGGGAGTCGGGGACTCTTCGGCGTTCCTTCGCGGCCGACCCGGTGACGATCCACGAGGATCACGGCCTGCCGTTCACGTTCGAGAAACCGTTCTGGGGCGGCGAACACCCGCTGAGCCACGCCGACGGCGTCCCCACCGCGCCGATGTCACTGCCGTTCCACCCCGGGCACCTCGCCGAGGAGTCGAACCGCGCGTGGCTCGGATTCCGCTACACCCACCCGCTCGCGGAGTCGGACCTCGACCCGGCGCTGATCACCGTCACCTGCTTCGCGCTGCACCCGGCCGAGTACGAACCGACCGCCGCCGACTACGAGAACTACCGCGCGGCAACGGCTTCGCGCACCCAGCAGCGGACGGCGCCGCCGGAGCAGCCCACCCGTAAACGCGGCCGCATCCGCGAATACTTCGGGTTCTGAAGCCTTCGAGACGCTCGCAAGCTCGCTCCTCAGGCAGCGGGGGGTCGCCCCAGCGCCAGCAAGGCGATCGAGGACGCGACACCGGCGAGGAAGCCGAGCAGCAGTCCCCACACGACCCAGCGCCACACGGGCCGCGCCCGGAACTCCCACAGGGTCCAGCCGAGGCCGCCCGCGACGACCAGAACCGCGGCGATACCGAGGACGGGCAGTATCCCCCCGATGAGCTGATAGACCCCGACCAGGACGAACGCGGCGAACAACGCGCACGAGGCGCCGACGATGATCCCCAGGACCCATGGCGTGGGCTCGCCGTTCTCCGACTCGACGGTCATTCCCCCATCGTGCCCGACCGTGCGCGCTCGTAGAACGCAACGGCCGCCGCGGTCGCCACGTTCAGCGAGTCGGTGCCGCGGCTCATCGGGATGCGGGCCTTCACATCGGTCGCCGCCATCGCCGAAGCCGTCAGGCCGGGACCCTCGGCGCCGACCAGGAAGCCGACCTTCTCGGCGGTGACCGCCTCGGCGAGGGTCACCGCATCGGGGTCGGGAGTCATCGAGACCAATTGGAAGTCCTGGTTCCGCAACAGGTCCAGGCCGCGTGGCCAGTCGTCGAACCGCGCGAACGGCACGAGCAGCGCGTGGCCCATCGACACCCGCACGCAGCGGCGGTACAGCGGATCGGCGCAACCCTGACCGAACAGCACCGCGTCGACGCCCAGTCCGGCGGCGTTGCGGAAGATCGAGCCGATGTTCTCGTGGTCGTTGACACCTTCGAGGATCGCGACGGTCCGGGCGTCGTTGAGGATGTCGGGCACCGTGAGCACCGACGGTCGACGGGACACCGCGAGCACGCCGCGGTTGAGGTGGAAACCGACGACCTCGGCCATGACCTCGGCGGTGGCACGGTAGAAGGGCACACCGGCCAGCGACGGGTCCCGGAGATCGACGTCGAGTTCGTCGAGTCTCTTGGCCACCCCGAGGAATGCGTGGGTCTCGAACCGCGACGCGATCATCCGCTGGGCGACGAGCACGCCTTCGGCGATGACGAGACCGCGGCCCGGGCGTCCACCGGGCAGGACCGGCAGGTCGGGGCGGCGGTCGACGGAGTTGAGATCGCGGAAGTCGTCGACGCGGGGGTCCTCCGGGTCGTCGATGTCGATCACGTTCACTGCGAGCCCGGGCACCGCAACAGTCTGCCACCCGGACGAACCCGACAGCGCCGGGGTATGAAACTGTGGAAGGCGTGACCAGCGCTTCGACTCCGATGTCACGTCTGTCCCTGAAACGCGCCACCGACGCCGACTGGGCCGACATCATCACCACTGACGCCCGCGCGTTCGCCATGCGCAACCCGTTGCCCGACGACGAGGTCGCCGATCTGCGCGGCAAGGTCGCCGACGACGACGTCGTGCTGGTGCGCGACACCGGCCTGGACACCCAGCCCCTCGTCGGGGTCGCGATGTTCTACCGGATGTCGATGTCGCTGCCCGGCGGTGGTGTGTCCGACGCGGCCGGCCTGTCGTGGGTCTCGGTGGCGTCGACCCACCGGCGGCGCGGCATCCTTCGACGCATGCTCACCGAACTCGTCGAGCAGTGGGAGTCGGAAAAGTACACCTTCGCGATTCTCACCGCGAGTGAGGGCACCATCTACGAGCGGTTCGGCTTCGGCCCGGCGTGTTTCGCGAACTCGGTGTCGCTGACCCCGGGAGCGGCGATACGGGCCGCCCAGCCCGACGACGCCACCGTCCGCTACGCCGACGCCGACGCGGTGGCCGCGGCGATCCCCGATCTCCACGCACGCTGGACCCTCACGACACCGGGCGCCCTCACCCGCACACCCGCGTGGTGGAATCCCATCCTGGCCGACCGCGCGTCGGAGCGGCCGCTGTCGGCGAGCGGATTGCACTATCTGCTGCACGCCGACGGCTACGCGAGCTACCGCATCTACAAGGACGAGACCGGCGCGGTGCGCGGCGAGGTCAACGAGGTGTTCGCGGTGACCGACGACGCGCACACCGACCTGTGGCGTGTGCTGATCAACCTCGACCTCATCCCGTCGATCACCGCGTCGATCCCGGTCGACGACCCGCTGCCGCAGAAGCTCGTCAATCCGCGGTCGGTGTCGGTGACCGGCACCGCCGACACGATGTGGCTGCGCATCCTCGACGTCCCGGCCGCCCTGGGCGGCCGCCACTACGCGGCCGACCTGGATGCCGTGATCGAGGTGACCGACGAATTCCGCGGGCACGGAGGCGTTTTCGACATCTCGGTGCGCGAGGGCGGAGCGATCGTCGCGCCGGCCAAGACGGGTGCGGTGCCCACGGTCCGGCTGGACATCTCGGTGCTCTCGAGCATCTACCTGGGCGGGATCCGACCGTCGGCCTTCGCGGCCGCGGGACGCCTGCACGTCGACTCCCCGGCGACGCTGCGCGCCCTGGACCACGCGTTCATGACCGACCGCGCACCCTTCTCCGGCACGTTCTTCTGACCCTTCGAGACGTCCCTCCGCACGCTCCGGGACTCCTCAGGGAGCAGTGGAGACCCCTCAGGGCACGCTCCGGGACTCCTCAGGGAGCAGTGGAGACTCCTCATGAGCGGGGGGACGGCTCACATCACGCGTGAACGCGGGACGTCGGTGTCGGCCTGCCCGAGGATCTTCTCGAAGATGTGCACAGCCCCGCGCAGGATCTCCCGCTCGTCGAGGGACAGCTCCGCCAGCCGATCGCTCAACCACGCCTTGCGGGCGGCGAGTTCGTCGATCACGACGTCGGCGCCTTCGGACGACAGCGTCACGATGGCCTGACGGCCGTCGGTCGGATGGGGCTCCCGTCTGATCATCCCCAGATCCGACAGCGAGGCGATGACCCTGGTCATCGACGGTGGCCGGACCCGCTCGGCCGCGGCGAGTGCGCCCGGGGTCATCGGTCCCTCGTGATGGAGCGTGTTGAGGGCGGACAGCTGGGTCAGTGACACCAGCTTGTTCTCGCGGCGGCCCCGGAGGCGGCGCGCGAGGCGGATGACCGCGAGCGACAGATCGCCGGACAGGCTTCCGTCACCATCTGGTGAATTCATCCACCCAGGGTAGGCCAGCCGAGCAGGCCGAAGACCTACGCAATGCGAAATTGAGTCGGGTGGACGACAGGAAACCCGACATACCGGAAGTGCGCGGCGTCGGCGCGTCAGCCGATGAGGTCCGAGATCGGTCCGCGGGCGAAGTAGGCCACGAAGATCGCGGCGACGAACCAGAGCAACGGGTGCACGGTGCGCGCCTTGCCCGCCGCGGTCGCCATCACGACCCAGCTGATGAAGCCGATGCCGATGCCGTTCGCGATCGAGTAGGTGAACGGCATCGTGACCACGGTCAGGAAAGCCGGCAGCGCGTAGTCGAACCGCTTGAAGTCGACGGTCGTGAGCTGGCCGATCATCATGGCGCCGACGACCACCAGCGCGGGGGCGACCGCCTCGAGCGGGATCACCTCGTAGAGCGGTGTCAAGAACATCGCCACCAGGAACAGCACACCGGTCACGACATTCGCGAGGCCCGTGCGCGCACCTTCGGCGATGCCGGAGGCGGACTCGACGAACACGGTGTTCGACGACGCCGACGCGGCACCGCCGGCGATGGCACCGGTTCCCTCGACCACCAGCGCGCGGCCGATCCCGGGCAGGTTCCCCTTCTCGTCGGCCAGTCCGGCCTCCTTGCCGAGGCCGGTCATGGTGCCCATGGCGTCGAAGAAGTTGGACAGCACCAGCGCGAAGACCAGTACCGATGCCGCAAGAACACCGATACGGGTGAACGCGCCGAACAGGTCGACGTCGCCGACGAGGCTGAGATCGGGCAGACCGCCGAGGGCGCTGGGGATGTCGGGCACGCTCAGACCCCAGCCCGAGGGGTTCTCGACGCTCGACCCGTAGTCGAAGATCTGCTCCAGCACGATCGAGAGCACGGTCGTGAGGGCGATGCCGATCAGCAGACCACCCGGGACCCGGCGCACCACCAGGACGCCCATGAGCAGCACCCCGACCGCGAAGATCAGGGTGGGGACCGTGGAGATCGAGTTGTCGATGCCCAACTGCACCGGCACCGTGGTCCCGGCGGCGTCGGGGATGCGCTTGACGAAGCCCGCGTCGACGAAGCCGATGAAGGCGATGAACAAGCCGATTCCGGCCGCGATCGCGGCCTTCAGTTCGGCGGGCACCGCGTTGAACACCGCGGTGCGGAATCCGGTCACGGCCAGCAGCACGATGATGATGCCGTCGACGACCACCAGACCCATCGCCTCGGGCCAGGTCACCTGCGGGGCGATGGACACTGCCAGCAGACTGTTGATGCCGAGGCCCGCCGCGATCGCGAACGGATAGTTGGCGACGAGGCCGAACAGGATCGACATCACACCCGCGACGAGTGCGGTGACCGCGGCGACCTGCGCCAGCGGCAGGACGTTGCCCAGGACGTCGGTGTTCTTGTCGCCGCCCGGGATACCGCCGATGATGATCGGGTTGAGCACCACGATGTAGGCCATCGTGAAGAAGGTGACGAGACCGCCGCGGAGCTCACGATTGATCGTCGATCCCCGTTCGGAGATCTTGAAGAACCGGTCGAGCGGGCCGCTCGCGACCGGACTGTCCGGCCCGGGGGAGGTCGCCGGGAAGTCGGGTTGGCTGTGCGAGTGGCTCGAGGTGTCCGCATCACCGGGAGTGTCAGAGGACCTCAGATCGCGAGACTCACTGGGCTCATCGTGTGGCACGTTCCGAAAGCTACCCTGTTGTCCATGTCCGCGACACCTGAGATCCCCGATCTACCGCGCGCGCTGCGCGCCCCGGAGCCGGTGATCGTGGTCGGGATGATCGCGTGGGCCGTGGCGACGCTCGTCGTGGCGATCTCCGATCTGGGCGGCGACCACGCTCTCGAGATCTGTCTCACCGGTCTGGCCGTCGGACTGCTCGGGACCACCATCGTGCTCGTCCAGCGCGCCGGTGTCCGACGCGGAGACCGCGGGGCCCAGGAGGGGCTGGACTAGTTGCGCCCGCGTGCGTGCCGTGAGCCCCACGCATCAGTGAGCCCGCGTCGGTGAGCGTTTCGTCTTCTGTTCACCTGACGTTCCATTCGCAGTACAGCGGTCTCGTAATTCCCCGATACCTCGCATGTCGCACGTCGCCGCGTCCCTGTGGAGGCCGCCCTCCGCACCGGGATCGAACGGGGTCTCCTGCGCACCGATCTGGACGTCGGAGCCTGCTTCGACGCCATCGCCGGTGCCGCGTACTACCAGATCGTGGTTCGCGGAGACCACCTGGAAGACCCGGCGACACAGGACCGATTGCGTGCTGTGTTCGATGTGGTGTGGCGAGGGATGACGGTCTGACGCAGCCGGTGGACTAGTCGCTCGATTCGGTTGACGACGCGGCAAATTCGTCGACGCCGGGTTCGGAGTCGAGTACCTGGCGATTCCGGACCATCATCCAGGCGAAGTACAGCGCCCCCGCAGCTATCAGTCCGAGGACGATCAGCGTCGGCACGGTCGCGTCATCGGGAGTGACGAGGACGAACAGTGCGAACACCACCCAGATGAGGGCGGCGATCGCGATGGGGAACTCGAAACGGCCGAGGCTGAAACCACCGACCTTGCGCTCCAGGCGCTTTCGGACCACGAGATACAGGACGACGATCCCGCCGTAGATGAGGGCCGGCAGGATCGTCGAGGCGATGATCAGTTCGATGAGTGCCGAACCCGGGAGTGCGAGCATCAACACCACGCCGACGCCGAGGATGAGCAGCGTCGCCGGGACCGGCGTCTGCGTTCGCGGATTGACCCGGCGCATCAGCCGATGCGCCGGGAACCGCCCGTCCCTGGCCATCGCGAACACCTGCCGGGCGCAGGCGGCCATCACGACCATTCCGGCACCGAACATCGCGAACACGATGCACACCAACAGGATTCGTTCGGCAACCGATCCCAGCTGGTCGCGGATGATCGCGGCGACCGGTGAGCCGTCGCGGCTGACCGCGGCGACGTCCTCGATCGCGAGGGTCAGGACGATGAGGAAGCCCAGTCCGACGACCGCGGCGGCCACCACCGAACCGACGATCGCGCGTGGAACGCTCCGGAACGGATCCTTGGCCTCCTCGGCGAGGTTCGCCGCCGAGTCGAAGCCCACCAGGGTCGTCAGGCCCATGACCATCGCGGCCATCACTCCCCCGCCGATGGCCCAGTAGTCCGGCGCACCCGCGGCGATCCCCGCCGAACCCAGGTTGCCGAGATGGCCGCTGCCGGTGACCACCATCACCACCGCGAGCGCGACGACCAGGATCGCGACGATCGCCAGTTCGACGGCGACGGCTCCCGAGGTGAACAGACCGAGCAGCCGGGTCGACGCGATGACCAGGACAGCCTGGACGACGAGTACAGCAACGGTGATGACCCGTGCGACCGACTCGTCCTCGGCCATCCCCAGCAGCGGCATCAGCGCCTGGCTGGCGAGCGCATTGTCCATCGCGACGACGGCGATCGCGAGATACCAGAAGCTCAGCCACCCGAAGAGCCACCCGACCCTGGGGTTCGCCAGCCTCGACGCCCACTGGTACGACGACCCGCTCAGCGCGATGCGGGCGGCGAACTGGGCGACGACCAGCGCGATCAGCGTCTGCCCGACCGCGGCGATGATCCACAGCCAGATGCCCACCGGGCCGGCGGTGGCGAGCACTTCGCCGTAGGTGGCGAAGACGCCCACCGCGACCGAGATGAACGCGAAGGAGATCGCGAACACGGCGAAACCGCCGAGTGTCCGTCGTAGTTCGGGCCGATAACCACCCGTCCCCAACTCGTCGTCGGCGCTGGATGGGGCGATCAGATCGTCGGCCATGTCGGCCCTTTCGTCGGAGCGATTACAACAGGAGGTCGTCCAATCGCTGCGCGAGAATCCCCACCGCGTAACCGAGACGTTCGAATGCCTTGTTGCTGGTCTGGCCGTGGTAGTAGCGATAGTAGATCTGCTGCGCGATGACCGCCGCGCGGAACAGACCGAAGATCTCATACCACCGCCAGCGCTCCGGAGTCATGTCGAAACCCATGCGCTCGCAGTATTTTTCGACGAAATCGGCGCGGCTGACCATGCCCGGCAGATGTGTCGGGACCCGGCGCATGAGTTGCATGGCGTCCGGGTCGTCGGCCTGGATCCAATAGGCCATCGATCCCGCGACGTCCATCAGCGGGTCACCGAGGGTGGCCATCTCCCAGTCCAGGATGCCGATCACGCGGGTGGGGTCGTCCTTGTCGAGGACGACGTTGTCGAGCTTGAAGTCGTTGTGGATGACGCACGTCGCGACGTCGTCGGGCTGGTTCTCCGACAACCACACCATCGTCTGCTCGAAATCGGGTACATCCTCGGTGTGCGCGTTGCGGAATCGTGTGGTCCACCCGTCGACCTGGCGGCGGACATATCCCGGGCCCTTGCCGAGATCGGCCAGTCCCGTGGTGCTCGGGTCGACCGAATGCACCTCCACCAGGGTGTCGATGAAGTTGGAACACAACGCGCGCGCCTGTTCGGCGTCCAGCGGGACATCCGCGGGCCATTCGGTCCGCGGGATGACGCCGTCGATGCGGCCCATCACGTAGAAGTCCGCGCCGAGGATCGAGTCGTCGTCGCAGAACGCGATCATCGGCGCGATGTAGCGGATGGCGGTCGCGAGTTCGGACTGGATCCGGTACTCACGTGCCATGTCGTGCGCACCGCGCGCCTTGGTTCCGCGCGGCGCCCGGCGCAGGATCAGGTCCCTGGCGGGATAGCGCAGCAGGTACGTGAGATTCGATGCGCCACCGCCGAACTGGCGTACCTGCGGTACCGCGTCGAGACCGGCCGGGTCCGAGGCGTTCGCCTCGAGCCACTTCGCCACCACCTCGACGTCGAATGCATCCTCGGTGCGGACCTCGCCGGCACCGGCGACCTCGTCAGTCATTCTCGTTCCCCGATCAGCGGTACTTGCCGAACTCGATGCGCGCAACGACGTTGCGGTGCACCTCATCCGGTCCGTCGGCCAGTCGCAGCGAGCGCGCGCCCACCCAGGCCTGCGCCAGCGGGAAGTCGTCGGTCAGTCCGGCACCGCCGTGCAACTGGATCGCGAGGTCGATCACGTCGAGCGCCATGTTGGGCACCTCGACCTTGATCTCGCTGACCGCCGACACCGCCTCTCGGGACAGGCCCTGATCGAGCAGCCACGCCGCGTGGTGGACGAGCAGCCGCGACCGGTTGATCGCGATGCGGGCGTCGGCGACACGTTCGCTGTTGCCGCCGAGACGGGCGAGCTGTTTGCCGAAGGCCTCGCGCGAGAGTGCGCGACGCACACCGAGTTCCAGCGACTTCTCGGCCAGTCCGATCGCCCGCATGCAGTGATGCACCCGGCCCGGGCCGAGGCGGCCCTGCGCGATCTCGAACGCCCGGCCGGGTCCGAGGAGGATGTTCGACGCCGGGACGCGGACGTTGTCGAAGCTGACCTCACCGTGGCCGAACGGCTCGTCGTAGTAGCCCATGGTTGTCAGCATCCGGTCGATGGTGACCCCGGGGGTGTCGATGGGGATGAGCACCATCGTGTGGCGGGACTTCCGGTCGGCCTCGGCATCGGTGACGCCCATGAAGATGAGGACCTTGCAGTCGGGATGGCCGACACCGGTGGAGAACCACTTGGTCCCGTTGATGACGACGTCGTCGCCGTCGAGGACGGCGGTCGCGGCCATGTTGGTGGCGTCCGACGACGCGACGGCCGGCTCGGTCATGCAGAAGGCACTGCGGATCTCGGCGGTCAGCAACGGCTCGAGCCACTGCTTGCGCTGTTCCTCGGTGCCGTAGCGGAGCAGGACCTCCATGTTCCCGGTGTCGGGTGCGCTGCAGTTGAAGATGACCGGCGCGAGCCCCGACGAACCCATCGCCTCCGCGACCGGGGCGTAGTCGATGTTGGTGAGTCCCGCCCCGCCGTCGGTACCGAAATCCGCGGCATAACGACCGGCGTGCTCAGCGGGCAGGAAGAGGTTCCACAATCCCTGCGACCGGGCCTTCTTCTGGAGTTCGGCGATGATCGGCGACGGCGTCCACGGGTCGCCGTCCCCGTCGCGGCGAGCCTTGATGTCCCGATGGATCTCGGGCTCGACCGGCTCGATCTCGGTGGTCACGAAGTTGCGCACGCGTTCGGTGAGTTCGGCCGACCGCGCTGACGGGGAGAAATCCATACCCGACCGTATCGCGGGGCGCCGACCGGTTGTCATCGTTCTGGGCAATCCGGCGTGCCCTTCCACCCGGGCTCCCGGTGTCCCTCATTTCCAGTACACGGTGCTCCGCTCCGGACCCGCCGTCGTGCTGACCAGCTTCGCGAAGCAGTTGTCGGGACCGAATCCCTGCGCGCGACACCAGTTGTTGGCCTCCACCGGCCCCGGGAAGGTCGCCGCGGCCACCGTCACCCACCAGCCCCGGTACGAGAACACCGGCCACTCGTCACTCCAGAGGAGCCGAACGTCGTTGAACCGCAGCCGGAGTGCCAGGAATTCGTCGAGGATCGCCGGATCGGTCCAGGTGCGCCCCTCGGCCACGAGACCCGGTCGTTTGGAACTCAGCTGCGCGACCCACCGGTTGTTCAGGTTCGCCAGGATGAAGGCGCGATCGGCATCGGCCTGCAGACGCAGGGCGCCGACACTGCTCGCGGTCACGTCGGCGCCGGCCGGGAACGAGGGGCCGGTGGCGGTCGACGACGCCGAGGTCCCCGACCGGGGTGCCGTGAGCTTCGGCGGGGCACCGGGGGCCGGGCCCTTGTCGCAGTCGACGAGGTACCGGCCGGAGTCGCCGGTCGTGTCCGCGCCCTGCGTATCGAGCGTGTCCGGCAGCCGAAGAAAGCTCCCCGGCGGGTAGGTCAGTTCCATCGTCAGCGCCTCGCCCGCGCCGTCGAGCGATGGCACCGCAACCGGTGCGCGCCGGAAGTCGAAATTGCCGGACGCGACGATGCCGGTGCCGTCGGTGATGGTGATCCGGGTCTGCGGTCCGTACAGCACGTCGCCGCCCGGGCACTTCGCGGTGACCTTCATGGTCACGCCCAGCCCGCCCGCCGACGTCCGGAACGACTGCGGCGTGAAGACCGGGGGCAACCCGCACGGCGTGACGTACTCGGCTTCGCCGCCACCGGCAGCGTCGTCGTCGCGGGTCGTTCCGGGGACGATTGCCGACGGCCCGGTGGGCGCGAACCCGGTGATCGTGGTCGCGGTCATGGCGATCAGCCGATCGCCGACGGCGAACGTCAGCGCCGGACGCGGCTCTGTACTGCCCGCCACCGGAACGTTGCCGATCGCGTCCGCCGTCAACGACCACACCGGAGCGCCGCCCACGAGATCGAGGGCCGTCAATCCACCATCGAGCGCGGGTGCCACGAGCCGTTCGCCGTCGGTGACGGCGTGACCCGAGTACGTCGAGGTCGAACCACTCGACGACGTCCACAGTTGCTCTCCCGACGTCGGATCGAGAGCGACGTAATCGCCGGACGCCCTGTTGAACACGACCACCTCACGGTCGTCGGCCAGCACGATCCGAGACCCGAACCGGTCGATGTCCGTCAGGGCCGTCGACCACGTACTGGTGCCGTCCTCGCGGTTCACGTACAGCCCGTCCAGCAGGAATCGACCGCGCTGCCCGGGGGTGGCGACCGACGGCACGATCGCCGATTCTCCTGGCAGGTCCGAGACGGCGCCGTCTCGGCCCACCACCCTCACCCGCTGGTCGGACATCGCCATACCGGACACCGTGGCCGTCTCGAGCGCCAATGATCTATCGCCGAACCGACCGATCTCGCCTTTCCCGGCGCCGGCGATGATCTGGTGTCCGTCATCGGCGGACACGACGAGTGTTCGGAGACCGGCTGACGCCACGACCTCGTCCGTGGCGGTGAACTGCGACGAGTCACCGCTCCCCAACGCAGGTTCGGGTAGCGCGGTCAACGTACGCGCCCATTCCGTTCCCGACTCGGTGATCTTGTGGAAGACCACCGAATCGTCTGCCGCGTACTGAGTCATGAACGCGGCCTCACCGTTGAACGCGATCTCCGTGGACTGCGACGGTGCATCCACGCTGGCGAGCACTGTGCCGTTCCGAGTGTCGAGAAAGTGGACCTCACCGTCTCCGACACAGGCGATCCGGTGGTCGACGATGGTGTCGGCACATCCGCTGACGACTTCGTCGAACTTCCATGTCGCGCCGGTCCGAGTGTTGATGCCCACCGCACGATGCGCGCTTCCGACGCTCGTGAACTGATCGCCGACGATGGTGACGAGGGTTTCACCGTCGGTGACACCGCCCGGTGCGCCATACCGTCCTTCGGACCCTTGCGGTGACAGAAAGCTCGTGCCACCCAGCGAACCCGCATCGATGCTCCAGGCGGGACTCGGCTCGCTGGGGAACGAGCCCGTGAGCTGACCGGCCACGAGGTCCGGCGCGGCATCGGACCCGCCACCCCGCGACGACTTCCACCACACGACGCCCCCCACCACCAACGCGAGCACACAGACCAGCGCGATGCCCGTGATGAGGTATGCAACGCGGTTGGACCGTCGGGGGCGCGGCGGGTACCCGGGGTGGGGATACGGAGCTTGGAGATATCCGGACGGCGGGTAACCCGGGGGCGGGAAGTTCGGGGGCGGGAAGTTCGGAGGCGGGTAACCCGGCGGCGGGTAACCGGCCTGGGGATATGCCGGCTGCGGTCCGGGATACCCGGTTGGACCCGGCGCCTTGTCCAGCGGCACGCCGGGGACCACCGTCGGGCGAGCGGGCTGGATCGACGTCGGCGGTTCGTCCCCGTGGGGCGATCCGGACGTGTTCGCATCATCGTCGGGAGGCCCCGGATTCGACATCCGTCCAGTGAATCCCAGTCCCCGCCCCGTGACTGTCCCCCGCCCGGAGGAATCTGGTCTGTCAGGACCGCGCCCCGGTGACGAGCGACGCGGGGCACATTCACCACTTTTCGACCGAGTATCCGAAACGGGTGTGACTGGAGTTCACCACTGTCAACGGTT
>NZ_LIYC01000138.1:0-379 GCF_001418765.1 Gordonia sp. HS-NH1 | reverse complement strand
ACTGGCCGACAACACCGTCGGCAGAACCATCGACACCCTGCTACGCCAAGATCTGCTCATCCTCGACGAGATCGGATTCGCACCACTCGACGACACCGGCACCCAACTACTGTTCCGGCTCGTCGCCGGCGCCTACGAACGCCGATCTCTCGCGATCGCCAGCCACTGGCCCTTCGAACAATGGGGACGATTCCTGCCCGAACACACCACCGCCGCCAGCATCCTCGACCGGCTCCTACACCACGCCACCATCGTCATCACCGACGGCGACTCCTACCGCATGACACACCGAACGGAGGTGCCACCCACCTAGAACATCCCGCACAGGGTGGGGACTTTTACCTGGCCACCAGCGGGGACATCAAACTGGCCGTTGACA
>NZ_LIYC01000137.1:0-381 GCF_001418765.1 Gordonia sp. HS-NH1 | reverse complement strand
GCCGAGTTTCTTGACATCAACATGCACCAGTTCACCTGGGGTTGCCGACTCCATCCGACGGATAACCCGCCCGGTGGGGCGATCCAGCCAGCGCAAACGAGCCAGGCCGTAGCGAGACAGCACTCGGTGCACAGTCGAGGGGTTCAGGCCGAGCAGGTAGGCGATGCGTGCGGGTCCCCAGCGGCGCATGACGCGGACTTTGATGATGCGTCGTTCGGTGCGGGTCGGTGTGCGATTGGGGTTGCGATGGGGGCGGCTGCTGCGATCGACCATCCCGGCCGGCCCGTGGCCGCGGTAGCGGCGGGCCCAGCGTTGGGCGGTCGTTGGGGCGACCTGAAAGCGTTCAGCGGCACGGCGGATCGACCAACCGTCCTCAACGAT
>NZ_LIYC01000136.1:0-382 GCF_001418765.1 Gordonia sp. HS-NH1 | reverse complement strand
TTCCAGTTGGTGACGACCTGTCCCTCGACCAGTCGTCCGAGGGCCTTACGGGGCTGTGACCGCCTGGTCCCGCGTTCTTTGAGGCGTTGAGCGGCTCGTTTGTCTTCGATGTCGCAGATGGCCAGCCACAAGAGTTTGCGGACCGCGATGTCGTTGGGGAAATGTCCGCGGTTCTTGATGACCTTGCGGAGCTGGTAGTTCAGCGACTCGATCGAGTTGGTGGTGTAGATGACTTTGCGCAGCTCGGGCGGGAATGCCAGGAAGGGGATGAACCGATCCCAGGCTCGGTCGAAAGCCATTGCCGCACTCGGATATTTGGCGCCTAGTTCCGAGTCGCGGAAGGCTTCCCACTCGCGGCGGGCGGTCTCGGCGTCGGGGGCGG
>NZ_LIYC01000135.1:0-385 GCF_001418765.1 Gordonia sp. HS-NH1 | reverse complement strand
GGCGCCGCCGGAGCAGCCCACGCCGGCACCCTGCCCATCACCCGCCCCGGCGAACCCACCGTCGCCATGACCATCACCAACCACACCGACAAGCCCGAATACCTCCAAGGCGCCAACGCCGACGGCGGCCAATGGGTCAACGCACCCCAACACATCCTCTACCCCGGCGCCACCGAAACCATCACCGCCACAGCCCCCTACACCAACCACCTCGACGTCAACGCCATCTACCGCATCGGACTGTTCGGCCCCACCGCCAACTACCAACTCACCAACCACCCCCACAACGTCAACACCGACATGACCACCATCTGGGGACCACACGCACAGAACTACTGGATCAACCCACACATCGACACCGGCTACCCCCAGGTCAACGTCGGCT
>NZ_LIYC01000134.1:240-388 GCF_001418765.1 Gordonia sp. HS-NH1 | reverse complement strand
GCCGATACGGATCACCCGGCAGAGCACCCGGAAACACCACCACAAGCTCCGACGACACCGACTCCGACTCCCGGTCCGGCTCCGGGACCCGGCTGCTCGTGTCTCTGCGGGGTGCGGTTGCATGCGCGGTCGTGGTGGTCTCGTCGTC
>NZ_LIYC01000134.1:0-136 GCF_001418765.1 Gordonia sp. HS-NH1 | reverse complement strand
GACGACCCGGGCGGGTGGTGTGCGTATCGGGGTGACCGGGGTCAGGGTGGCGTCGGGCCGGGCGGCGAGGTCGCGCACGTGCTCGTCGCAGATCACGCCGTGTCCGTCGACCCATCCGGGCCCGGACCCACCGGCC
>NZ_LIYC01000133.1:0-394 GCF_001418765.1 Gordonia sp. HS-NH1 | reverse complement strand
TCCGGGACAGCGATTTTCAGGCCTTGCCGCTGCTCGACGGTGCGCACGAAGTTACCGGCGTCGAGGAGGCTGTCGAACGTCCCGGTGTCGAGCCAGGCCGTGCCCCGCGGCAGGACGGTCACCGACAACTTGCCGCGTTCCAGATAGTGCGCGTTGACGTCGGTGATCTCGAACTCGCCGCGGGCGCTGGGCTTCAGATCGCGGGCGATGTCGACCACGTCGTTGTCGTAGAAGTACAGACCCGGAACCGCGAAGTTCGACTTCGGTTGTGCCGGCTTCTCTTCCAGCGAGATCGCGGTGCCGTCGGCGTCGAAGTCGACCACGCCGTAGGCCTCCGGGTTGGCGACCCAGTACGCGAACACCGCACCGCCGTCGACGTTCTCGAAACCCTGCA
>NZ_LIYC01000132.1:295-395 GCF_001418765.1 Gordonia sp. HS-NH1 | reverse complement strand
GCCGACCGGTTCGGTCGAAGATGCCGATCCCGACCAACTGGCCGCTGCAGCCGACCGGGACGACCGCACGCCGGCCCAGATCAACCACGACGCGCTCAAC
>NZ_LIYC01000132.1:0-111 GCF_001418765.1 Gordonia sp. HS-NH1 | reverse complement strand
GCCACCGGAACCCTGCTACCCATCCCCGACGTCATCGCGATGGCCGGTGAGGTCCAACCCTGGCTCGCGATCTTCAAGAATTCCACCACTGTGCCGCTGTACTTCGGGCGC
>NZ_LIYC01000131.1:0-425 GCF_001418765.1 Gordonia sp. HS-NH1 | reverse complement strand
CGGACCATCATCGAGATGAGCCTGCTCCACCCCCTCACCAGCATGAATCAGGATCTCCGCACCCGGCGCAACATCAGGCATCGCGATCCCGTCATGCACCATGCCGGCCATCACCACCACCGCCGGCGCCACATCCGACGGCACCTGCCGCCACAGATCCCGACGCCGCGACGGAACCACCTCCGAGTCCGGTTCGGTGTTCCGCGGAACACTCGCAGCGGTAGGCAGATCCGGATCCTCGCAGGTCCGGGTCCGCTCGTACTCCGCGCGCACCGCACCCGCCAGAAACCGCGCCCCATCCAACGGACTCAACCTCAACGACACCGACAACGACCCATCAGCATTCCACTTCCACCGACCCGACGACTCCACCGGCGGCCGACCCTCCTCGGCGACGCCGCGGTTGCGGTCGATCTGGCCCATCG
>NZ_LIYC01000130.1:0-427 GCF_001418765.1 Gordonia sp. HS-NH1 | reverse complement strand
AGCGTCCGGTCTCAGGCGGTGGTGGGGGTCAAAGCGGCGGTTCCGATGGCTTTGAACAGGTTGTGGACGAGGGCGTGGAAGCTGAATTCTGCTGTGGCTCTGTCGAGTCCGCGGCTGGTGAAGCGACGGAAGCCGAGGTTGTGTTTAGCGTGGGCGAACGGGGTTTCAGCGATGTGGGCGCGTTGACGGTAGAGCGCATGTCCCTCGGGTGTGGCCAGCCGGTGGGTCATGGCCTGGATCGGGGAGGCTTCTGATGGTGGCGGCCCGTGTGTGGGTGCGTGCTGCGCGGCGTGGGCCACGGCCCGGTGTTTGCCGGTCGCGATGAGCCGGTCTGGTCCGGGTGCGGTGAGGTTGTGTTCGGAGAGGTAGCCGGCATCAGCCAACACGACCCCTATTCCTGGTGAGACCGGCGGTTCGGGGCGGTGGG
>NZ_LIYC01000013.1:0-125391 GCF_001418765.1 Gordonia sp. HS-NH1 | reverse complement strand
CCGCGACCGCGGTGTCGGTGGCGGTCATGACCGGACCTCGCACGACCGGGCTTCCCCCACCACCGACGCGAGACCTCCCAGCAGATCGGAAAGATGTTGTAGCGCATCGGTGTTCACGCGGTAGTACACCCAGGTTGCCCGACGCTCACCGGTGATGAGACCCGCCTCCCGCAGCACCTTGAGGTGGTGCGAGATCGTCGGTTGTGAGACGTCGAACGGTCCGGAGATGTCGCACACGCACGCTTCGGCTCCCGGATGCGCGGCGATCTCCGACAGCAACCGCAACCGAACCGGATCCGCGAGTGCTTTCAGCACCGGCGTGGCCGTCTCCGCCTGGTCGGTGCTCAAGCCGCGCCCGACCGGCGACAGCAGGTTCTGATTCGACATGCGTCAATATTGACCGATGTCGAATCAGTGGGCAACCGCGACCCCTCACAACCGGCGTGCGTAGGGAGCGGCGTATCCGGTCTTCAGCGGTTCGTCCCCCAGCCACGCGGCGAGCTCCTCGGCCCGGGCGTCGAGCGCGCGACGCGCATCGCGGGGCAGCGGCTCCAGCGGGATGATGTCGATCGACGAGTCCGCGCGGCGATACCAGCCGCCGACGATGCGGCCGTCCCACCAGGCGGTCTGACCGCCGTTGCCCGCCGAGTCGAAGACCTCCGCGGCGTGGCCGCCGAGGTAGAAGCCGCGCTCCTTGTAGCCCATGGTGGTCGGGTCCAGTTCGGGCAGCAGGACGGCTTGCGGTTCGACCTCGTCGTCCGAGGCATCGGGTACATCGTCGGGCAGGACGTGGCCGACGCCGCCGCCTTCCAGGTCGACCTGGGTCGTGTCTAGTTCGGCGAGGGCCGCGCGGACCGCGGTCTTGGTCGACCCCAGCCACCAGGCCAGGTCGGTCTCGGTACCGGGTCCGTACGTGCGCAGCCAGCGTCCGATCAGCGCGCAGTGCCCGTCGTGAACGCTGATCGACGGCAGTGCCTCACCGAGCCAGAGGGACATCGACGTCCAGGCCGGCCGCGACAGATGCCAGCCCAGGCGATTGGGGCCGCGGACGATCGCGCCTTCGGCGTCGAGCATGTTCAGCACCCGCGGACCCATCGGGGCGCGTCCCGCCCAGGCGGTGCCCGCGCCGTGGCTGATGTAACCGTCGAGAGCCGGTAGGCGCTCGCGCAGTTCGGTGGAGGTCAACGATTCCCCGCCGGCCAGTTCGGCCAGGACCGCCTGCCGGGCGGTCTCGATCCAGCCCTCCGGGTCGTCGAAGTCGGGACTGCGCCGGAGATCGCGCAGCATGTTGGTGCGCTCGGAGGCCGAGATCCGTGGCCCCAACGCCCCGACGGACTCGGCCAGGACGTCCCTCGGGAACACGAACAGGGTCCGTCGCATCGCGAGGTGCTTGACGAGCGTCCGCGCTTCGTAGAGGGCGGCGTCGACGGAGTGGCGCGCGAAGCCCGGGCCGACACGAGCCCAGGCGGCCAGATGGACCGTCGAGGGAGTGGTGGCGTGTAGACCGACCATGGTGGCGGCCGCCTCGACCGCGTCGACTGCCCGCGACGACGCGTCGAGGTGCGCCCGGCGCATGAGGCGTGCGCGGCGCTGTGCGTCGGTGATCACCGGTCGAGCGGTCATCGCTCGAGAGTCATCGATCGGGCCCCGCAAGCAGTCGCATGGAGAAATCGTAGTGAGCAGAGCCGACAAGAAGAGAGTCGCCCGGAGGAGGGGACGCGGGTGCCGGAGACCGCCGACCCCCGTCGACCCGGTGTCCGGCACCCGCGCGGTCGTGTGGGCCGAACGACACACAGCCCCCGACGGGCAGTGTTCGCCGAACACCTCCGTGTGTCCTTCGACCGACGCAACCTGTGCGCTTCCCGACCCCCGTCGAGTCGCGCCCCACAAGGAGACCCCACGAACGCCGCCCACTCCACCCCCACACCGGAAACCGCGGCGAAGCCACTGGTCAAGCGGCTAACGGACTATCCGGACCGGACAGAACCGGTTCCGGATCCGGTTTCCGAACCGCCGGTCGACCCTGGTACGCACGTCCGAGATGTGGCCGTCGCCACATCGGGTCGCCGATGCTGGCGCGGTGGGTTCGGCTACCGCATGATGGTGCGGTCGAACAGTCGGGGCGAGCATGGGGACAGCTGAGTGGATTTCGGTGAGGCTCTCGCGCGACTGTTCGTGCAGGCAGGCCGTCCCACACTGCGGGCGTCGGCGACACGGGCGCGGGTCTCGGCACAGCGGATCAGCGACTGGCGCAACGGGCGGCATCTCCCCCGGGACTTCGCGACCGTCGAACCGCTGCTCGTCTGGCTGACCGCCCGGGCCGTCGCCGCCGGCGCCGACGACGTCCTCACCATCCGGCAATGGCGAGAGATGTGGGACCACCGGACGCCCGACGAGGCCCGCGCGGAAGAGCCGTCCGCACCGCAGCAGGCACGACCGTTCGCCGGTCTCGCCACGTTGACCGCAGCCGACAGCCAGATGTACTTCGGCCGCGACGACGTCGTCGGCACCCTCGTCGACGCGATCCTGGCGGCACGCAAGGGACCGCCGCCCCTGCCTCCCGCGTCCCGGCTCGTCGTGGTGACCGGGGTGTCGGGATCGGGCAAGTCGTCGCTGCTGCGTGCCGGCCTCGCACGGGACGCCCGGTTGCCCTCGCCCCGACTCGGCGAGATCACCCCGGGCGGTCTCGCCATCGCGGCCCCGGCGGAAGCGGAGGTCACCGACGCGCCGGCTCCGCCGCCGCCGACGACGACCGAGCAGGCGGTCATCGTCATCGACCAGTTCGAGAACGTCTTCTCCCTCGAGGACTCGCTGCGGGCCGAGACGCTGCGCGAGGTCGAGGAACTCGCGCACGACACCGTCGTCGTGGTCGGTGTGCGAGCCGATTTCTTCAGTCCGTGCGTCGAGCACCCGTTCCTTGCCGACGCATGGCAACACCGCTGCGTGATCGTCTCGGAGATGACGCGAACGCAGTTGCGCGAGGTCATCACCGCACCCGTCCGTCTCGCCGGCGGCCGGATCGAGACCGGACTCGCCGACGTGATGATCACCGAGCTGTACGAGGCGTCGACAGGCGGCGACCGGGCCGGCCGGCTGCCGTTGCTCGCGCACGTCCTGCAGGCGACCTGGGCGCGCCGCAGCGGCAACCGGATGACCCTGTCCGGCTACCGGGCAACCGGCGGTATCGCCCGCGCCGTCGCCGACACCGCGGAGGCCGCCTGGGCGGCGATCGACCCGCGGCATCGGGACCTCGCGCGCGCCGTCCTGCTCGCCCTCGTGCACGTCGGTCCGGCCGGGATCGCGCTGCGCGTGCCGTTGTCCACGGCGACCCTCGCGAACCGGTTCCCGCCGGAGGTCGCCACGGTCATCGACGAGTTCGCCCAGGCCAGGCTGCTCACGGTCTCCACCGACTCGGTGATGCTCGTGCACGACGTGGTGCTGACCGCGTGGCCACGTCTGGCCGAGTGGATCGCCGACGACACCGACAACCACCTGTGGCGTCAGCAGGTCGACGCCGACAGCGCGGCGTGGCTGGCCAACGGCCGTGGCCGGTCGTTCCTCTACACCGGGTCGCGTCTCGACGACGCCAAGCGCCGGCGGCGGACCCTCCGCAGTGACTATCTGCACCTGCTCAGCAAGGAGAACGACGCATTCCTCGACGCCGCGGTCGCCATGCAGCAGCGGCGACGCCTCACCCGCATCGGTGCGGTGTCGGTCATCGTCGCGCTGGCGATCGCGGCAACGATCACCGCGGCGATCGGGTTCCGGCAGGCCCACGACCTGCGGCAACAGCGAAACGCCGCCGAACGGTCGGCACTGCTGTCCCACATCGACAGCATGCAGTTCTCGAACCCGTCGCTGGCGGCGCGACTGCTGCTCGTCGCGCACCGGATCTATCCCGACGACCCGACGGTGGAGAGCCGCCTGCGCGGGGCCGCGACGACTCCGCTCGTGACACCTCTTACCGGTCACACCGGCCCGGTCTACGACCTGTCCTTCGACCGGACGGGCACCCGGCTCGCGTCGGCGAGCGGCGACCGGACCGTCCGCGTCTGGACGCGGTCCGGTTCGTCGGACTATCGGGAGTCCGCGGTTCTGCGCGGCTTCGGCAACTACGTCACGAGCACCGACTTCCACCCGACGCGGCAGCTGCTGGCGAGCAGCAGCGGCGACGGCTCCGTTCGCATGTGGGACCTGACCGACGCGTCGAACCCGCGCGCGGCGACGACGGTCTCACCCGGCCACGGCACGGTCTACATGGTGCGGTTCTCCGCCGACGGCCGCACCCTGGCCGCGTCGTCGGACGACGGCACCATCACCGTGTACGCGGTCTCCCCGACCGGTTCGATCCGGGAGACGGCCGTGCTGCGCGGTCACACCGCCGCGGCGCGGACCCTGTCCTTCAGCCCCGACGGTCGCACCCTGGCCAGCGGCGGCGACGACCGGACCGTGCGGCTGTGGACCACCGGCGAAACACCGCAACCCCTGGGTCCCCCGCTCACCGGCTTCCCCAGCATCACCCACGCCGTCGCCTTCAGCCCCGACAGTCGTTCCCTCGCGGTCACCGGCGACAGCCCCGACGCCCAACTGTGGGATGTCGCCGACCCGCTCGCGCCCCGCCCGTTGAGCACCTCCCTGCCCAACAGCACGGCGGGGTCGTGGTCCATCGCCTTCGACAGCTCGGGTTCGCAGCTGGCCTCCGCCCGCGCCGACGGTCTCGTCCGGGTGTGGAACACCGCCAATCCCACCTCGCCGACCCTGCAGTGGGCGCTGCAGACCACCTCCGAGCAGGGGTCGGTGCGGACCTTCTCCGCCCGCTTCGACCCCAGCGGCGACCAGCTCGTGTCCGGCCGTTCCGACGGCACCATCGACGTGTGGAGCCTGCCCGGCCGGACCGAACCCGATCGGGGCGGGACGATCACGGGGCTGGACACCGACGCCGCGCAACGAGTCCTCGCGACGGTCGGCTCCGACACGACCCTGAACCTGTGGACGACGTCCGGCGGCCTCACGCTGCGATCGCGAACGCCGATCCAGCGCCGGGTCAACGACCATCCGCGTGTCAGCCTCAACGGCCCGGGCACGATGGCCGCGACCGCCAACAACAACGGTGGGCTCGTCGAGCTCTGGGACATCACCGACACCGCGGCCCCTCGACGCGCCGCGGCCCTCGGCGTCGCCACCCGCTACTCCTTCCCGGTCGTCTTCGCGCCGTCGGGGAACCTGCTCGCGACCGGCGACACGGATACCACCGTGGCCCTGTGGGACACCTCGGACCCCCGCTCCCCGCGACGGGTGGGTGCACCGCTGCGCGGACCGACCGACCTCATCCGCAACGTCGCGTTCAGCCCCGACGGCACGCGGCTCGCGCTGACCTCCGACGACAAGCGCGTCTACCTGTACGACCTCACGTCGTCGAGTCCGGACCCGGTCGACGTCATCACCGACGAGGCGCCCATCGCCCAAGCCGCCTTCGACGACGGCGGTGTGCTGGTGGTCGCCTCCCGCGACCTGTCCACCTGGCGCCTGCCGCCGGTCGGCTCCGACGCCGAACCGGAACTGCTCGACCGGCAGGAGGACATGTTCGCCTCGACGGTCTCGATGGCGCCCAACCGCCTCGCGGTGGGCACCGCGACGCACGAGCTGATCAGCTTCGCGCTCGACGACGACGGTCAGCTCACCGATCGGCAACCGGTCGGGACATTGCTCGCCACCACCGACACCACCACCACCTGGCAGCTATCGGTCCAGCTCCCGTCCGACAAGGAGATCATCTCCGGCGGGGACACGACCGGGAACGTCTACCTGCACACGCTCGACCTCGATGTGGCCCGCGACTGGATCTGCGCGAGCACCGCACCCCTCACCGACGCGCAGCGCGACGCCTATCTCCCGCACGTCGACGTCCGTGCGAATTGCGGTCGGGACTGAATGTTGTTGGCCGGCAGGTGACCTCGACAGACGCGGCGTCCTCGCTGCGCTCGGTCGACGCTGCTCGGCCAGCAGAGGGGTCGCAGCGGGCCTCACCGGAAGCCGAGCACCTCGTCGCCCCATGCCTCCCAGATGTCGCCGTCGAGGTTCTGCACCACCCGATCCTCGGCATCGATGCGCAGCACCGGACGGTGGCCGGTGTCGTAGGTGGGCCAGGGATCCCCGAGCGACCCGGCGTCCGGCTCCTGTCCGTGCGCGAACGCGGTCCATCGTCGGACCATCCTCTCGGACACCGCTTCTCCCTGCTTGCGGCCGCCGAGCAGGAACGTGACGTCACGGGGCCCGGCGCCGAGATTGCCCCACACGTACGGGACCTCGGTGGCGTGGGCGGCGCCGAGGCCGAGGAGCCGGAACATCCTCGTCGTCCAGTCGTAGCGGTAGACGTAGACCGGCGCCGAGCGTGCGTGCGCCTCGGCCAGCCACAGCGTGGGCATGCGGAACGCCACGTCGCGGGCCACGCCGAGCCCGGTGACCTTGGGACGCAGACCCGAATAGGCCGAGAGCACCTGGGCACGCTGCGGGAGGACGACGTCCGGGTACTCCTTCGTCATGCCGGCGAACATCCGCTCGATGTCGGCCGTGGTGATCGGCATCAGCGGGGACTTCATGTACTTGAAGAGATTCGCCTCGTCGCGATTGGTCCCGATGATCAACGGCACCGGATGCGCACGGCCTGCCCGATAGACGTCGAGGGGATGCTCGGGCAGCAGATCGCCGTCGATGACCGGCGCGAACGCGATGGTGCCCGGGGTCTCGGCGGGGATCTTCTCGAAGAGAGTGGTGGTGAGCGCCGAACACGTCATGCCGTCGAGCGCCTCGAGCCGTCCGACGACGTCGCCGGCGTCGAGTTCACCGGCGTCGATGCCGGCGACCTCGAGCAGTTGCGCGGCAACCCGCGCCGCCCGCTCGGACCCGTACATCGAGGTCACGGGCGAGCTCTGCGCGATCGCCCGGCCGAAGAGCCCGGCCGCGGCCGGCATGGTGAGCAGTGCGGTGACCAGTCCCGCACCCGCCGATTCGCCGAACACCGTCACCTTGTCGGGATCGCCGCCGAACGCGGCGATGTGGTCGTGGACCCAGTGCAGCGCCGTCAGCACGTCGCTGAGTCCGGCGTTCGACTCGAATCGCCCGTCGATCGACGAGAGGTCGGCGAACCCGAGGACCCCGAGCCGGTAGTTGAGCGTCACGACGACCACGTCCCCCGTGGCGGCGAGGTTCGAACCCTCGTAGAACGGCTGGGCCCCTGATCCCAGGACGTAGGCGCCGCCGTGCAGCCACACCATGACCGGCAGTCCGACGGCATCGTCGGCATGCTCCGAGGCACCCGGCGGGGTCCACACGTTGAGGAACAGACAGTCCTCGTCCATCACCACGTCCGGGCCCAGCCGCACCGCGGGGTTCAGTTGTTGCGGGCAGACCGCGCCGAATCTCGAGGCATCGACGACGTCCTCTGGCGCGTCGCTCTCGGCGAGGGGCACAGCCCGGCGCCAGCGCAGCTCCCCCACCGGCGGACGGGCGTACCGGATGCCCCGCCACACGTCCGCCCGCTCGCCGACGACACCGCGGTAGGTGCCGACGCGGGTGTGGGCGAGCGGTCGCGGGCCGCTCGCGGCTTCTCCCACGGATGCGGGCGGGATGGCGGAGGTGCCCGGTTCGTCGTGCTTCATCAGTCCATCGTGCACCGTGAACCTGTTCCGGTTGTCCGGAATTTCACCGCGCCTCCTGGGTAATGTGACCCCATGGAGCTACTACGCAACGTCGTAATCTTCCTGCACATCATCGGCTTCGCCGTCACCTTCGGCGCCTGGGTGACCCAGCTCGTGGCGCGCGAGTTCCGCGTCACCCGCGTCATGGACTACGGGATACTGCTGTCCCTGCTGACCGGGCTCGCACTCGCGGCGCCGTGGCCGGCCGGAATCGACCTGAACTACCCCAAGATCGGGATCAAGCTCGTGATCCTGCTCGTTCTGGGCGCGATCCTCGGCATGGGCAGCGCACGCCAGAAGCGCACCGGCGAACCCGTACCCCGGCCCCTCTTCTGGGCCGTCGGCGCGCTGTCGCTGCTCGCCGCGGGTCTCGCGGTCATCTGGTGAACGACCGCGCCCACCGGGCCGGACCCGCGAAACGACAACGCCGCGCACCGGATCGGTGCGCGGCGCTTGTTCGTGGAGCCCCCTGTCGGGATTGAACCGACGACCGCTCGCTTACAAGGCGAGTGCTCTACCACTGAGCTAAGGAGGCACGCGCGGCCGAGTATATCGGCCGGACCGCTTCCCGGTTCATCCCACCCGGGCCGATCAGACGCTCCACGATCAGCCCCGGATCGCGGCCACCGCCTCGATCTCCACCAGCTGCTCGTCGTAGGCGAGGACCGAGACACCCAGCAGGCTGCCCGCGGGCTTGTGATCGCCGAAGGCCTCGGTCACCGCGTCCCAGGCGACCACCAGATCGGCCTGCAGGTGCTCGGCGACGTACACGGTGACCTTGGCGACGTCGCGCAGCGTCGCGCCGGACTCGATCAGCGCGGCCTCCAGGTTCTTCATACACTGCACGGCCTGTTCGCGGACATTCCCGGGAGCGACGGTCGCGCCGTCGTCGTCGATGGGCGCCGCGCCTGCGGTGAAGACGAGACTCCCGGGACTCACCGTTGCGCTGCGGGTGTGGCCGTCTCGAGGACCGTTGATGTGCACGGAGGACATGCCCGCGATCGTAGACCAGCCGCGGAACTCAGCCCTCCAGCGCGGAGTCGATCACGGCGGCCAGTTCCACCGGACGGTCGCTCTGGACCGAGTGGCCGGCACCGGCGATCACGACTTCGGAGAATCGCGCCGCGCGCTCGGCGAACTCGCGGGCATCGGCGTCGTCGACGAAGGTCGAGTCACCTCCCCGCACCAGGGTGAAGTGGGTGTCCGCGGTCTCGACGTGCTCCCACAGCGGGCGGAAGTCGTCCGCGCCCGAGAGCCGGTCGTATCGCCACTCGTATCGGGTGCCGACCGGCTTGCTGTTGTGTATGACCCCACGTCGTATCGCCGACCGCGGCCGGTGTGGGGCCATCGCCGCGATACTGTCCGTCATGGACTCGATGTCATCGAAAAGAGCTGGGCCGCTGGCCAACTCGGTCGTCCCGCGCTGGTCCGCCGACATCCCCTGCAGGCGCGTCGAGACCGACGGTGTCACATCGACGACCACGGTGTGGGCCACCAGCGCCGGGCGCAGACCGACCGCGCGGATGGCGGTCAACCCGCCCAGCGACATGCCGACGAGCATGCGTGCACGAGGCGCGACCTCGCCGATGACCGGCAGCACGGCCTCCGCCGCCGTCCACGGCATGTAGTCGCGATCCGCCCGCCGATCCGAATGTCCGTGACCGGGCAGATCGATTGCCACCGCGGACAGATCGGGCCGCCGGCAGATCAGCTCGAGGATCACGCTGTCCCACGTGTGCGCGTTCTGCGCGCCACCGTGGAGAAACACCACCTCGGGATCTGCTCGCCCCCAGCGCAGAGCACTCAGCGCGCGCCCCTCGACGTCGACGGTCTCGCGTTCGACGACCGGCAGCGGGAAGTCGTCGCGCCCGATCTCCGCGCGATTCTCGGCGAGATGGTCGAATTCGTCCGCGGTCGATCCCGTCATGATCTCTCCCTGGGCTCCGTGCGGGATCATCCCGCCTGCGTCGACGAAGAAAGCGCCTGGCATGTCCGAAATACTGTGTACCACCACCGGACAGCTGCCGTCGTGAATGTTTGATCGGAACCCGGGACCCTGCCCGAACCGCCCGGACGGAGGAGGTGTATCCAGTCTCCTGTCAGGGTTGAACCGGTCGGGAGCCGGTTACCCGCGAGCACTCCCCCACCGACCACAGGAGGCCTGCGTGCGCGAACAGATCGGCCGTGTCCTGCGCCGGCTCAGCGGCAGCCGGCAGGCGACGATCGACACCATCGAACCCGGCAGCATCATGGTGTCGCCGCGCAAGCCGATCGAACCGTTCGACGTCGCGGCGATCACCGAGGTGCTCGATCTCGCCACGAAGATCGGTGCGGTCCTGCTCGACTCCGGCACCGGGGCCATCGACACCCAGACGCAGATCAAGTTCGTCGCCGGCGTGTACGGCCTCGAGGACGTCGACGTCGACGTCACCTACAACACGATCGTGGTCAGCGCGCGGCGCGGCGCGACGCTGCCGCCCATCACGACCATGGAGCAGGTCTACTACCGCTCGATGGACTTCACGCGGCTCGCGCAGGTCGACCGGCTGGTCCGCCGTATCCGTGATTCGTTCATCAGCCCGTCGACCGCGCATCAGATGGTCGACGAGATCATCACCGCGCCGCACCCGTATCCGCACTGGCTGGCCACGACCGCCTGGGGGATCATGGCGTCGGGCATCGCGGTGCTGCTCGGTGGCCAGTATCTCGTCGCCGCACTGGCCTTCGCGACCACCGTGGTGACGGTCAGCATCAACCGTCGCCTGAACCGCATCGGGACCCCCGTCTTCTTCCAGCAGGTCCTCGGCGGGTTCGTGGCCGTAGTCCCCGCCGCCCTCGTCTTCGCCGCGGCCGAACGGCTCGGGGTCCAGATCGCGCCCTCGCAGGTCATCGCGGCCGGCATCGTCGTCCTGCTGTCCGGGCTGTCGCTGGTCGGCTCGGTACAGGACGCGATCACCGGCGCGCCCATCACCGGGGTGGCCCGCTTCTTCGAGTTGCTGCTGATGACCGGCGGCATCATCGCCGGCGTCGGCGTCGCGATCCGAATCCTGGAGGCGGGGGGCATCTACCTCCCGACCATCACCACGACGACCAGCTTCGAGGTCGTCGAACTCCCCATCCGGGTGGTCGCCGGCGCGGTGGCCGCCTGTGCCTATGCGCTGGCCAGCTACGCCGAGACGCGCGCGCTCGGCGTAGCGTTCCTCGGCGGCTTCATCGGCACCGCCGTGGCGGCCGCGTCGACCTTCACCGACATCGGCGACGTCATCGCCAACGGTCTCGCGGCGGCGTTCGTCGGCCTGATCGGCGGCCTGCTGGCGCGCCGTGCACTGACGCCGCCGCTCGTCGTGGCGGTGGCCGGCATCACCCCGCTGCTACCGGGTCTCGCGGTGTATCGCGGTCTCTACGGCATCCTCGGCGATCAGACGCTCGACGGCTTCACCTGGATCGCGAACGCGCTGGCCATCGGCTGCGCTCTCGCCGCGGGAGTCACGCTGGGCGAGTTCGTCGCCCGGTCGCTGCGTCGTCCCCAGCTGCCTCCCCGGCCGGACTGGCGACTCCGCCGCCGGATCGCGCTGCGCGAGGATCGCGAGGCCCGTCAGGCGCACGCCAACGCCCGCCGGGGCCGACCGAACCGCCGGCGACCACCGACGCCGCGACTCTGACGCGAGGCGGGTGACCGTGAACCCCCGCGATGCCCGGGTAGAATACGTAGTCGGGCGTGTCCTCGGACGGCAGCGTGGCATCACCAGGAGTCCGGGGACGCCGCACCGCCGCGCCGGCTGACATCGCGCGCCGAACGCACACCATGCCGCACAACGAGGGGACTCACATGCCCGCGAAGACGACCGACATCGCCGACGAAGAACTGGAACCCGTGGCCGACGAGACCGCCAACTCGGCGCGCCGCGTCGTCGCCGCGTACGCGACCGACGCCGACGAATGCCGGATGCTGTTCGCCATGCTGGGGATCGCGCCGGGCGAGAACGCCTGACCAGGTGGCTCCGCGAGCAGGAGAAACCCACCCCGACGCCGACGGCGTGACCGGGACCGACCGGAACATCCACGACGGGGCGGAGTTCGTCGTCGTCGCGAACCGTCTGCCCGTCGACAAAGAGGTCCTTCCCGACGGCACCGTCAATTGGAAGCGGAGTCCGGGCGGACTCGTGACCGCGCTCGAGCCGATCCTGCGCGCCAACACCGGGGCCTGGGTCGGATGGTCGGGGATTCCCGACTCCGACGACAACCCCGACATCGAGGGCATCGACATCCACGCAGTCCCGCTCTCGACGCAGGAGATCGCCGAGTACTACGAGGGCTTCTCCAACGCCACGCTGTGGCCGCTCTACCACGACGTCATCGTCAAACCCGAGTACCACCGCGAATGGTGGAACGCCTACGTCGAGGTCAACCGGCGGTTCGCCGAGGCGGCGTCGAAGGCCGCGGGCGAGGGTGCGGTCGTCTGGGTGCAGGACTACCAGCTCCAGCTGGTACCCAAGATGCTGCGGATGCTCCGACCCGATGTGAAGATCGGCTTCTTCCTGCACATCCCGTTCCCGCCGGTCGAACTGTTCATGCAGATGCCGTGGCGGACGGAGATCGTCGAGGGCCTCCTCGGCGCCGACCTCATCGGCTTCCATCTGCCGGGCGGGGCACAGAACTTCCTCTTCCTGGCCCGGCGCCTCGCCGGTCAGGCGACGAGCAAGGGCACGGTCGGCGTGCGCTCGCGTTTCGGCGTGGTGCAGGTCGGGTTCCGGACCGTGCGCGTCGGCGCGTTCCCCATCTCGATCGAGTCCGGCGAGCTCGACGCCCAGTCCAAGACCCGCAAGATCCGGGAGCGGGCCGCCGAGATCCGCCGCGAACTGGGCAATCCGAAGACGATCATGCTCGGCGTCGACCGGCTCGACTACACCAAGGGCATCGACGTCCGGCTCAAGGCCATCTCGGAGCTGCTGGCCGAGAAGCGGCTCGAGCCCGCCGACACGGTGATGCTGCAGCTCGCGACGCCGAGCCGGGAACGCGTCGAGAGCTACAAGCAGATGCGCGCCGGCATCGAGCAACTCGTCGGGAACATCAACGGCACGTACGCGAGCGTGGGACAGCCCGTGGTGCAGTACCTGCATCGTCCGGTGCCCCGCGAGGAACTGCTCGCCTTCTTCGTGGCAGCCGACGTCATGCTGGTCACGCCGCTGCGTGACGGCATGAATCTCGTCGCCAAGGAGTACGTGGCCTGCCGGGGCGATCTGGGCGGCGCGCTCGTGCTCAGCGAGTTCACCGGCGCGGCAGCGGAACTACGTTCGGCCTACCAGGCCAATCCGTACGACCTCGACGGCGTGAAGGACGCGATCGAGGCCGCCGTCGAACAGAGCGAACACGAGGGCAGGCGACGCATGCGCGCGCTGCGGAGGCAGGTTCTCGCCCACGATGTCACGAAGTGGGCCGAGAGCTTCCTCGGCACGCTCGGCGCCGACTCCGACACCGAGCTGTCGGCCAATCGGGGTGTCCACCTGGTGGACGAACCGGAGTGAGCGACAACAGGATTCCCGCCGAGCTCACCGAGGCGCTGACGCGGGCCGCCGGCGTGGGGGTGCTGCTCGTGGCGAGCGACTACGACGGATGTGTCTCGCCGATCGTGTCGCGGCCCGAGGACGCCGTTCCCCTCCCCGCGTCGATCGACGCTCTCACGGCCGCCGCCGCGCTGCCGGACACCGTCGTCGCAGTCGTGTCCGGTCGCGAGCGCGCCGTGCTCGCGGCACTGTCCGGCCTCACCGCCCCGGTGGTGCTGGTCGGCAGTCACGGCAGCGAGTTCGAGTCCGGGTTCGCGGTCGAGGTCACCGACGAGGCCCGCGCGCTGCTCAACCGGCTGATCGACGAGTTGTCCTCCATCGCAGCCGAATTCCCGGGCAGCACAGTCGAGGTCAAACCGGCCAGCACCGTGCTGCACGTGCGCAACGCGTCCGAGAGCGACGCCGTCTCCGCGCTCGACCGTGCGCGCACCGGCCCGGCCGCCTGGCCGGGCGTTCACGTGACCGAAGGCAAGGCCGTTCTCGAACTCGCGGTGATCGAGACCAGCAAGGGTCACGCGCTCGACACCCTGCGCGAGGCCATCGGCGCCGACGCGGTCATCTACCTCGGCGACGACGTCACCGACGAGAAGGCCTTCGCCCACCTACGCCCGGGGTCCGGCGACGTCGGCATCAAGGTCGGCGAGGGCGACACCGCCGCCGAATACCGCATCGCCGACACCGACGACGTGGCAACGGTTCTCGCGTTCGTCGCCGAACAGCGGGCACGCGCGGCCGACTAGGCCGGCATCGCGACGAGCGGGTCCGTGGCCACCGCCCGGCGGGCACTCTCGCGGATCACCTCGTGCACGAAACCGAGTTTGCGTACGACCGGTTCGGGGATCGTGAACGGGTACAGCGGCCGACGCCCCATCGCCACGTTCACCCTGTTCAGCATGAGCGACAACCACTTCCAGTCGTAGAGCAGGCGCTCGATCGGCTCGTCGGCGTACGACCGGAGCGGCACGATGTCGCGCTCCATGGTGAACCGGACCTGCTGGGCATCGAGATTGAGCCCGGATTCCCGGGCGGTGTCGATGGTTCCGGTGATGTGCAGGTAGTGCGCGAAGCACTCGGCGAAGTCCTCCCACGGGTGCATCGTGGCGTACTCGGAGATGTACGAATCGTGCCAGTTCTCTGGTGCCCCGAACCGGTAGTGCCGCGTGATCGCGTCGGCGTAGCTCGCGCGTTCGTCCCCGAACAGGTCCCGGCAGCGCTCGAGGTACCGGTCGGCGCCCGGACCGGTTTCGACGAGGACGTGTTCGAAGTAGTGACCCGTCTCGTGCCGGAAGTGACCGAGCATCGTGCGGTACTGCTCGCCGAGGTCGACCCGTAGCCGCTCACGATACGCATCCTGGGTCTCGGCGAGGTCGATGGTCACCACACCACCCGCGTGACCGATCATGACCGGCCTGCCGAGGGTCTGACTCGACAGCAGATCGAACGCCAGGCCGCCGTCGGTGCGCCAGAACGGCTCCACCGGCAAGCCGAGATCGACGAGTTGATAGATCAGCAGCCGCAGGTCGAAGGACGCCGGGGCGAGCTTCTCGAGCGCGATGGTGTCCTCGGCGTCGGGCTGACGCCGGATCAGGGACTCCGGAAAACAGCGTCCGCGCAGTCCGATGCTGTCGTCGGCGACCTCGGCCGGGGTCAGCCAGTTGCAATGGGTCCGGTCCCACAACGAGCATCGGACCCACCGGATGCCATCGATCTCGACCCCGTCCGCCGAGACCGCGTACAACGACCGCGACGGGAGGTGCACGCCGACGGTCGTCCCGCAGTTCGGGCAGGTCTGACGGTCGAAGCCGGACAACGCATTACAAACCGGACAGGTGAGCGCATGCACGCGGCTCAGCCTATCCGGATGCGCGCATTCCCGTCGTCGATCGGAAGGTCCCCTCGTACCGTCGCCGTCACCTCGTAGGAGTTGAGGTTGATCGAACCGCGATGGTTGTCGAGGAATGCGGTGTCGGCGGCGTCGCGGCCGGTCGAGATCCGCACGAGGCTCTGCCGTGGAGCCAGTCCGGTCGCGTCGACCGACACCCATTCGCCGTCCACGATCGCCTCGGCGACGGCATGGAAATCCATCGGCGAACATCCGGGCGCGTAGACCGCGACGAGCCGCGCCGGGATGTTGAGGGCCCGCAGGAGCGCGACGACGAGATGCGCATAGTCGCGGCACACGCCCGCACCGGCGAGCAGGGTGTCGGCGGCACCGTCGATGGGGTCACTCGCGCCGGGGATGTAGCTGAGCCGATCCGACACGTAGGCGGCGACCTGCCGCAGGATCTCGCCGTCGGGCAGCGACGAGTCGAACTGACCTGCCGCGAACCCGAAGAACTTGTCGCACTCGGCATATCGGCTCGGACGGAGATAGGTCGAACGGTCGGTGACGTCGACGGGCAGCGGGTCGGCGGGGGTGAGCACCGACGCCCAGTAGTCGATGGTCAGGACACCCCGCTCGAGCTGCAACCGGTGGATGCGGGAGCCGTGCTGCCCGATCATCTCCTCCGGGGTGACCGACCGGCCGTCGAATTCGACCTTGAGTTCCTCCTCCAGTTGGAGTCCGGGCAGTCGGGCGACGGTGATCTGCATCTCCAGTTCGGTGGGGTCGTCGACCCGCACCTCGAGCCGTGCGGACACATCGCGGGGCAGCGTCATGGACTCACCGTAGGGGATGCGCGCGACAACGGCAGCGGCAGGCGGTCGGGTGACCGGTCACAACGTCGCCATCGCCGCGACCGGATCCGCGTAGATGACACTGAGCGCCACCACGATCGCCGCGCTCTCCTGCACCCGCACACCGAACCTCGAGGGCGCGATCTCCAGCGGCCACGTGAGCGTCGTGGCTTCGTCGAAGGCCGCCTGCACCGGCGCGAGCCCGTGCGGGTGCGCGGCGAACGCGTCGCCGGCGACGACGATGGCGTCGGGATTGATCACGTCCCGGATGAGCGCGACCGACTCACCGAGGACGCGGGCCCGTTCGTCGACGATCCGGGACGACGTGGGACTGATCCCGAGACGACGGGCCGCCGCCTCCGCGGCGTCGTCGCCGATGACGTTCTGCAATCGGACCCGAGTGAGTCCCGGCGCGAGCACGGGCGCCGTGACCGGCAGGTGGGCGATGGTGCCCGCCCCGCGTTCCGGCACATGCACCCGGCCGTCGAGAGTCATTGCCATCCCGGCTGTTTCACGTGCGTAGAAGAACAACCCGGAGCCCCCGTCGTCACGCGGGTGGGTCAGCAGCAGCTCGGCGGCGGCCATCGCCTCGACGTGCTCGCACACCGACACCGGGGTGTCGAGGTGTTCGGCAAGTGTTGCGCCCACGCTGAGTTGATGCCAGCCCAGGACCCGATGGTTCACCACACCGGTCTCGGCGTCGACCGCACCGCCGACGGCGACGCCACCCCACAGCACCCGACGCCCGCTGAAGCGTGCGGCGAGTTCGGCGAGCAGTGCGCAGAGGTGCCGCAGGGCGTCCTCCTGGTCACCGGTCGGCGTGAGCACCGCATGGCTGTGCAACGTTCGTCCGCCGAGGTCGGCGATGGCGAGCACGGTTCGCCGGGCACCGATGTGCATCCCGGCGACACACAGCGAGTCACGGTCGAGGGTCAGCGGATTCTTCGGTCTGCCAATCGATTTCGGCCCCGCCAGGTCGGGTCGTTCGACGATGAGGCCATGGGCGGCGAGAGCATGCACCTGACGGTTGATGGTGGCCGGCGACAGACCCGTCGTCGACGCGAGCTGATCCCGGGTCACCGGACCACCGACCCGGATCGCGTGCAGGACCGCCGCCGCCGGGGTGGAGGTCAGTTGCAGCGCCGCCGGGATGACTCCCCCACGCATGCGATGAATGTAGCAGTGCGGCGGGGGCGCCGAGGCGTGCCGACGGGCTGCGCGGCGGACTTGCGGGCATCCGTAAGGTTGAGCCCATGAGCACCGACACTGCCTCTCAGTCGACGGACAGCCGACCGATCGCCGTGGTCACCGGCGCGAGTTCGGGTATCGGCGCGGCCACCGCGCGGCAGCTCGCCACGCAGGGTTACCACGTGGTGCTCGGCGCCCGCCGGCTCGATCGGGTGACGGCACTCGCCGACGAGATCGGTGGCACGGGAAGACAACTCGACGTCACCGACGACGAGTCCGTCGCGGCGTTCGTCGCCGGGCTCGACACGGTGAACGTGCTCGTGAACAACGCCGGCGGCGCGAAGGGCCTGGACCCGGTCGCGACCGCCGACCTCGACGACTGGCGCTGGATGTGGGAGACCAACGTCCTGGGCAGCCTGCGGGTCACCAAGGCCCTGCTCCCCTCACTCGTCGCCTCGGGTGACGGACTGATCGTCTCGGTCACGTCGATCGCGGCGTTCGAGGCCTACGACAACGGCGCCGGGTACACGTCGGCGAAACACGCCCAGGGCGTCGCCCACCGGACGCTGCGCTATGAACTCCTCGGGAAGCCGGTACGGCTCACCGAGATCGCCCCGGGCATGGTCGAGACCGACTTCTCACTCGTCCGTTTCGAGGGCGATCGGGAACGCGCCGACGCGGTCTACGCGGGGCTCACGCCGCTGGTCGCCGAGGACGTGGCCGAGGTCATCGGGTTCGTCGCGTCCCGCCCGCCCCACGTCAATCTGGATCAGATCATCCTCAAGCCGCGCGACCAGGCCTCCGCCCGGAGGAACATCAAGACGGGGTAGTTGCGGTCAGCGCGGCGCCGGCGCATTCGAGGTGGGCGCCCCGCTCGGCGTCGCAGGGACCGAGGTCTCCCGGACCTCACCCTTGACGGCGGACATCCCCTGCCACGTCTCCCAGTCGTAGATCCAGTCGTAGATGTCGCCGTCGGCCTCCGACAACGCGATCCGTGTCCCGGTGACCTCCACCGGGTCGCCGTACACCGCGACCCCGAAGTAGCGTTCGGCGTCGGACTCGGACAGGTTGATGCACCCGTTGGTGACGTTGGCCGAACCCTGGACGTTCACGGTCGCGGGGTTGGCGTGGATGAACTCGCCGTTGTTGGAGATCCGCACGGCCCAGCGTTCCCTGATGTTGAAGTAGCCCGCGGCCGGGTTGCTCATGAAGAACTCTTCGTACTTCTCGGTCACCACGTGGATGCCGGAGCGGGTGACGTTGCGGTCGAGATCGCCGCCGCCGTAACTGCACGGCAGGGCCATCAGCTCGACGCCGTCGCGGAGCACGACGATCCGGTGCGAGGACTCCTCGGCCTTCACCACCTGCGCGCGCCCGATGGAGAAATCACTGGTCACATCGGCCGCCCCGTAGGCCCCGCCGCCGTGGTCGAGCCCGTAGAGCTTGGCGACCATGCTGACCTTGGTGCCGGGGGCGAAGTACTCGCGCGGCCGCCAGTGCACGCGGGAGCCGTTGTCCTCGCCGAGCCACGCCCACGACCCCTCGGTCGGCGGAGTGGTGGTGACCGTCAGCGCACGTTCGACGGCCTCCTTGTCCTCGACCGTGCCGTCGAACTTCAGGATGATCGGCGCCGCGATGCCGACCTCCTGCCCGTCGCCGATGTTGACGACGACGTTCACCTGACTCGACGGTGTCAGGGTGGTGAACGTCCCGGCGACCGGCACGACCTTGCGATCGAGACCCACCGCCGTTCCGCTCCAGGTGTATTCGGTGCCGTAGCCGAGCGGCTCGCCGATCGTGTAGCTCGTCCGGTCCGCCGACAGCTGCCCCTTCACCACGACTCCGCGTGGGTTGGTCAGTTTCACGTCGGGATTGAGGAACCCGTCGGTGGCCTTCACCGAGAACTCGGTCGTCGGGCCGGCCGGTTCGGCGTCGAGGGCGGGGGTGAAGGTCAGGCGGACCGGGGGATCGGCCGGCGTGTCCTCACCGGGGCCGAGGCCGGAGCCCGAGCAGGCCGCCACCGCGACCCCGAGCGCGCCGACCCCGGCCGCGGCGAGCACGGAGCGTCGGTTCACCGAGGTCTGAGGAGTCATCACTGCAACAACAGTACCGATGCGGCGCCTCGCATCGGTGGTGTGCGGGCCGCGGGGTCAGGCGTCCGGGGCGCCCGCGGCGTCGTCGTCGCGCGCCGCGGTACCGGTCCGCACGGACGGCAGGTGGGCCCGCTCGCCGGCATGGTCCATCATCGACAGCACCTCCACCGGACCCTCGTACGAGCAGATCGCGTGCGGGATCATCGTCGAGAACTCCGCGGCGTCGCCCTCGGGTACGAGGACGGTGCGGTCACCCAGCCACAGCTTCACCGTTCCCGACAACACCGTGAACCACTCGTAGCCGGGGTGAACACGCAGCTCACCGACGGGTTGCTCACGGTCGAAGCGCATCTTGGCGACGGTCACGCCCTGCGGCGCGTTCTCCCGCGAGAGCAGCCACATCGTCATCCCCTCCACCGTGTGCGGCTGGGGCCGGATCACTACATCGGTGTCATCGGCGGGTTCGACCAGCTGATCCAGGGTCGTGCCCAGCGCGCGGGCGATCGGCACGAGCTGGTCGAGCGCCACCCGCCGGTGCCCGGTCTCGATCCGGCTGAGGGTGGACGGCGACAGGTAGCACCGGGCGGCGAGGGCATCGAGTGTCCAGCCCCTCGCGATCCGGAGTCCGCGAATGCGCTGGCGGACGACAGCATCGAGTTCTTGCGTCATTGGCAAGATAGTATGCCATCGGGGCATGACGCCGCTACCGTGAAGACATGACCAGCACCCACCATCACCACCCGGTCGGCGACCGTCACGCGCACGCGGGCCACGCCGGCGATCACATCCACGACCACGCCGACCACGCCCGGCTCGCCGCTGTCCTCGACCTCGACGCCGAACTCATGGCCGATTATCTGGAGGACGCAGCGCGGCTGATCGAGGAGTCGTCGACACACGCGCCCGCGCGCATCGCCGATCTGGGAGCCGGCACCGGGACCGGCACCGAGGCGCTCGCGCGCCATTTCCCGCAGGCGCAGATCATCGCCGTCGACGGTTCGCCCGACATGGTCGCGCTCGTCGAACGTCGTGCGCGAGCGGGCGGTTTCGCCGGTCGGGTGACCGCCGTCGTCGCCGATCTGGACGACGGGCTACCGCCCCTGGGGTCACCGGACGTCGTCTGGGCGGCCATGTCGCTGCACCACGTCGCCGATCCGCAACGCCTGTTGCGGGAGGCCGCGACCACGCTCGCCCCGGACGGGATCGTCGTGATCACCGAGATGGCAGGCGTCCCGCGCTTCCTTCCCGCCCACGAGGACACCGAGCTGCGTGCCCTGCAGGAGCGCTGCGAGACCGCGGCGACCGAAGCCGGATGGGAGGCGCTCGTGGACTGGACCGACGCGTTCGACGCCGCCGGGTACGACGTGCTCCGTGTCGAGACCCTCCGGGTCGAGCGCAGCGATCCCGGCCAGTCGGTGGCGCGGTACGCACGGCACTGGTTCACCCAGTTCCGGCTGCGCTTGGCCGAGACCCTCGACCCCGCCGACCTGACCCGCCTCGATGACCTGACCGACGATTCCGACTCCGACGCACAGCGTCGTCTCGACGACCTGACCCTGTCCGCCGGGCGGCTCCTCTGGATCGCCCGCCCGCGCACCACCGCAATCCCCACTCCCGAGAGCGAGCAACGATGACCACCCCCGTCACAACCGGGAAGTACTCCACCACAAGCAGATACGACGTCGCCATCGTCGGCGGCGGAGCTGCCGGCCTCAGTGCCGCGACGATCCTGGCGCGGTCCTTGCGCAAGGTCGTGGTCATCGACGCGGGCCAACCGCGCAATGCACCCGCCGCCGGAGCCCACAACGTGCTGGGGCAAGACGGGACCTCGCCCCTCGACCTGCTCGCCCGCGGGCGCGCGGAGGCGACCGGGTACGGGGCCGAGATCCGGTCGGACACCGTCGTCGACGCCGCCGGCGCCATCGACGACTTCACGCTGCGTCTCTCCTCGGGCGAGGTCGTCGCGGCGCGCCGCCTCATCCTGGCGACCGGGCTGGTCGACGAACTCCCCGACCTCCCCGGGGTCGCCGAACTGTGGGGTCACGACGTGCTGCACTGTCCGTACTGCCACGGCTACGAGGTGCGCGGGACCCGGATCGTCCAGATCGCGACGAGCCCGATGTCGGCGCATCAGGCGCTCATGTTCCGCCAGCTCAGCGAGCATGTCACGGTGATCGCGCATGACCCTGCCGCCTTGTCGGCGGACGATCGTGAGCATCTCGCGGCCACCGGCATCGACGTCGTGGACGCCCGCGTCGAACGCGTCCGGACGCGGGAGCGGGACGGGGCGACCCGCCTCGACGGCGTCCGCCTGACCGATGGCACCGTGGTCGAGGCCGACGCGGTGGTCGTCTCACCGAGGTTCGTGGTCCGCGGTGAACTGTACGAGCGCCTCGGTGGCAGCCTCGTCGACGGCCCGATGGGCATGGGCGGCGTGGTCGGGACCGGCCCGATGGGTGAGACCGAGCTGCCGGGCGTGTGGGCGGTCGGCAACACCACCACGATGAATGCGATGGTGACCGTGGCCATGGGTGAGGGCGTCTCCGCCGGTGCCGCGGTCAACGCCGGACTGGTGATGGCCGACCTCCACGCCAAGGCCTCCGCCCCGGCGTGACGGACGACCACCGTGCCGGGCGTCGTCGGCCGCCTATTCGGGGAAACCGTCGAGTACGGCGGCCGACGCGGACAGACCGAGCCGGGTCGCACCGGCCGCGATGAGCTCGGCGGCGAATGCGGCGGTCCGGATTCCGCCACTCGCCTTCACCCCCATGCGATCGCTCACCGCGGCCCGCATCAGTTGCACCGCCTCGACGCTCGCACCGCCCGCCGGATGGAACCCGGTCGACGTCTTCACCATCGACGCACCGGCCCGTTCGGCGCGGCGGCACACCTCGGTGACGGTCTCCGGTCCGGCGAGTTCCAACAGCGCAGCCGATTCGATGATCACCTTCAGGAGGGTGTCGTCCCCGACGGCCTCACGGACGGTGAGGACGTCGGCGAACACCTCGTCGAACCGACCGTCGACGGCCGCCCCGACATCGATCACCATGTCGACCTCGTCCGCACCGGAGTCGACGGCCAGACGCGCCTCGGCCGCCTTGACCAGCGAATGGTGCTTTCCCGACGGGAACCCGGCCACGACGCAGGTCCGCAGTTCCCCGGTGTCGATCGGGAGCATCGACGGCGACAGGCAGACGGCGAACACCCCGAGCCGCGCGGCGTCGGCAACCGTGGCCTCCGCGTCGGCGCGGGTCGCCTCCGGCTTCAGCAACGTGTGGTCGATGATGGCGGCGACGTCGCCGCGGCGCAGGTCCTTGTTCGTCACACCGACGAGCTTGGCACACTGACTGTCGTGGCCCCCGGACAGACGACCCAGACCCAGGCAGATCAGACCGAGCACCGCTATGTGCTGACGCTCGGCTGCCCCGACCGCACCGGCATCGTGGCCCGGATCTCGACCTTCCTCACCGACGTCGGCGGCTGGATCACCGAGGCGGCCTACCACTCCGACGAGGAGACCGGCTGGTTCTTCACCCGTCAGGCGATTCGCGCGGATTCGGTGTCGTCGACCGCGGAGGAACTGCGCGCGCGCTTCGCCTCGGAGGTCGCCGCCGAACTCGGGCCCGAGACCGATTGGCACCTCACCGATTCGCGGGAGACCAAGTCCGTGGTCCTGCTGGTGAGCAAGGAGAGCCATTGCCTCATCGACCTTCTCGGCCGCGCTCACCGAGGCGAACTCCCGGCAGCGATCCGGGCCGTCGTCGGCAACCATCGCGAATTGGAGGACCTGGCCACCCGTTTCGGCGTCCCGTTCCACCACGTGCCGTTCGGGGGCGAACGCAAGGCCGAGGCCTTTGCCGAGGTGGGCCGGATCGTCGAGGGCTACGAACCCGACGCAGTCGTGCTGGCGCGCTTCATGCAGATCCTGCCGCCGCAGTTGTGTGATGCCTGGGCCGGCCGCGCCCTCAACATCCACCACAGCTTCCTGCCCAGCTTCATCGGCGCCCGGCCCTACCATCAGGCCTTCGCGCGCGGGGTGAAGCTGATCGGCGCCACCTGCCATTACGTCACCGCCGACCTCGACGCCGGCCCCATCATCGAACAGGACGTCATCCGCGTCGACCACAGCGACTCGGTCGCCGACATGGTCCGCCAGGGCCGCGACATCGAGACCCTGGTGCTCAGCCGCGGCCTGCGGTGGCACCTCGAGGATCGTGTTCTGGTCCACGGACGCAAGACCGTCGTCTTCACCTGAGGTCCCCGACACAGCGAAACGCCCCGCGACTCGAGTCGCGGGGCGGTTCCAAGTATGTTCCGGGCACTCAGGTAGTGGGCTCTTCCTCGCCGCCGAGCGAACCGGTGAGCACGTTGCCGAGGATCTCCTCGATAGCGCCGGAGATGCCACCCTCGATTACGTCAGCCATGTCTACTCCCTTCGTCATCGGTGAGATTGTTCGTTGATCACCGTCCGCTCTCACCCGTGCGTCGGCTCGAATCCGACGTTACATATTCATTTCGGGAATGTCTGCCCCTCATCGTGATCTCATCACTCGTAAACGGATGAATCGGGCGGGGAATATCTCGAATTACCAGCTGAGAGGGTACGGCAGCGGATTTGGAATCAGAATAAATCGAAACATCGAATTCAGACAATGCAGCGATAATGCAACGTCGAACGACGTGTCGTCCGACTTGAATGGACCCAAAAAGAGTTCAGCGGCTGGTGCCGCCGCGCGTCACCAACCGCTGAACCGGAATTCGTCTGCTCAGGTCTCCGAATCGCTGCCACCGAGCGAACCGCCGCCGATCGAACCCGCGTCGCCGAGCCCGCCGATGATCGCCTCGACCGCACCTCCGATCGCACCCGCTAGACCGCCCTCGACTATGCCTGCCATATCCGCCTCCTCGATGATGGTGAGATGTCCGGTGTCGGTCGCGCGTCTCACCTGGTCACACGACTCGGGTGCGACGTTACAGACCCATCACGGAATCGTCCTGCGATATGAATAATTCTTGGTTTGAATTCTCGAATGAGGATCTAAACAAAACGTGAATCTCGCGCCACCGACCTCAGAGTTGTCCCGACTGGATACATTCGCGGGAATTTCATGGTGGCATGGACCAATGGTCAGCATTCACGCGGCCGGGATCAGATCACGGTCATTGACGGCCGCCGACCGCCCGCTCGCACTCAACCTTCTCGCGGCGGGAATGCAGGAGGTCCCGGTCTATCGATGGCTATTGGGCGACGATGCCCCGGCCGAGGCATTCCGGTGGTACGGCGACATTCTCTTCACCGACCATCTGCCGGGCGCCCGGGGAATGTTCACGCCGGCCGGAGAAATGACCGCTCTCCTCGCGGTCGCCGGCCCCGATCACCGGACGCAACCGGTCGATGACGAACTGGCGGCCCGTTCACGGCATTTCGTCATCGCCCTCGACGGATTCATCACACGATTTCGAGAACTCCAGCAGAAATCCCGCGCCCGCTCTGTCGACGGCGCACACAGCATCGTCTTCGCGCTGGTCCACCCGGACCATCGCAGGCACGGCACACTCGGAGCACTGCTCGACCCGGTTCTGCAGCAGGCTCTCGACGCCGGCTCGCCGGTCACCGCCAGTACGGCCGACGAGCACATGATCGAGGTGTATGCGCGCAGATGGGGTGGGCGGGTCTACGACGAGTTCACCCTCACCGACGGTCCGACGGTCTGGTTCCTGAAGGTCGACCCGCCGGAGACGGTCTAGGTCCGCCGGTCAGACCGAGCAGCCGCCCGACTGTCCCTGCGACGACGTGCCGGTCATCTCACTCGTCAGCTGCACGTCCGAGCCGCTGATCCCGAACTCGAGCCCGGTGTCGGTGACCTTCAGCGAGTCGACCTGCACCTCGTCGAAGAACGGGCCGAGCGACGACGTCGTGATCTGGTCGACGATCTGCTGCGCGAAGTCCGGCGGGATGCCGAAGACCAGGGCGCTGGCCTTCACGACCTCGAAGTCGACCCGGCCGTCGTTCAGGACCGGCTTGATCGTCGCCGACACCGGCACCTGGAAGACCATGACCGGGAAGGCGGCCTGCACCTCGAAGGTGCCGTCGGCCGCATTGCCGGTGATCTGCTCGACCGCGCCGACCCCACCCGCTCCGGTACCGGTGCTCTGCCCGGCGCCCGCGGCCTGCTCCTTGCTCAGTTCGACGATCCGCTCGTAGGGGATGAAGCCCGTCCCGTTGAGACTGCGGATGTCGGTGGAGTTCTCGGTGCCGGAGATGCCGTCGGCGCGCATGTGCAGACGGACGCCCCCGGCACTGTCATCGGTGTCGACCTGGACGAACGGGATGTCTCCGCTGCCCTGCAGGATGATCGGCTTGCGGCTCAGCGAGACCTCGGTCGGCACGCCGGTGAGTCCGCTGAAGGACTCTTCGAGACAGTCGGTGACCTTGTTGCGCAGGTACAGCTCGCTTCCGACCGCGCCGATGACGACCAGCAGCAGCACCCCGACGAGGCTGAAGGCCACGATCTTGCCGGTGCTCCGCTTCTTGCGCGGCGAGGTGAGGACCGGGCCGCTGCCGCTGGGGTCGGCAGACCCCGGGGGAATCGGTCCCGACGCGGTGCCGGGGGGCCCGTACGGGTCCTCCCCGGGCGGGAACTGAGACGTCGGCGGCTTGGTGCCGCCGAGGCCCGACGTGTCCCCGTCGGACGGGGGGATGGCGGAGTAGGCCTGCGCACCCGGGACGATCGGTTCGGTCGCGAACTGTTCGGTCGCCGGGGGCTCGCCGTGCCCCGCGCCGGGCACCGGCCGCCATTCGCCGCCCTGTCCGGCCGGGGCCGGCTGACCGCTCGCGGGATCGGGATGAGCGGACTCACCGGCACGCGGATCGGGCGTTCCGGTCTCGTCTGGATCCCCGGGTGAGGAATCGGGGCGGGGCCTGTTGGTGTCGCTCATGGGTTCCGTCCTGGGTCGTCTGACTCGCGGAGCCGCGCGTGGGCCGGCGTCACGTCGTTGTCCGTTCCACCGCCGACCGGCAGGGGCCGCTCGTTGGCGAGGACTGCCAGTTGTGTACGGGCCTTCTCGACCAGCGCTAGGTCGAGGTCGTGCACGTCCACCCGGATGCTATCCGGATACGCGGCGACCAACGTACCGAATGGGTCTGTGATTTGGCTGTGTCCGATTCCGGTGGGCGCACTCGACGACGCGGCGTCCTCATCGGTGGGAAACGCCTGGTCGACGGCCACCACGAAGGTCGTCGAATCCAGCGCCCGAGCCGAGGAGAGCACCTCCCACTGGCGCAGCTTGCCCGGACCGGCGCCCCACGACGTGGGCACCACGATCACCTGGGCGCCCAACCGTGCGAGATGGGTGAACAGCGCCGGGAACCGGATGTCGTAGCAGGTGGCGACGCCGACGGTGACGTCTCCGACCTGGAACGTCAGCGGCTGAGAACCCGGCGCGACGTTCTTCGACTCGGTGAAACCGAATGCGTCGTAGAGGTGGATCTTGTCGTATCCGAGACGCGTTCCGTCGGGATGCGCGACGACGACGGTGTTGCGGACGCGGCCGTCACCGGACGGGGTGAACATCCCGGCCACCACCGTGACTCCGGACGCCGCGGCGACCTCGGACACCCCGCGCGCCCACGGACCGTCGAGGTCCTCGGCCACCGGCTTCAGCGGCACCCCGAAGCGGCACATCGTGGCCTCCGGGAACACGACGAGTTCGGCGCCGCGCGACGCCGCGTCCTCGGTGGCCGAACGCAACGTCGCCAGGTTGGCACCCGGGTCGTCGGTCGAACTGATCTGGGCCATCGCCACACGCATAGCGGCCAGACTATCTACCGGGGCGCGACTTCCTCCCACGGAACCGTGAGGACGTTGTCCGACAGGCGGCGCCGCGGTACCTCGCAGTCGATCCCGCGCTCGCGCAGCAGACCGAGCGCTCGACGCCACCGCGTGCGCGGACCGTACGGCGCCAGCGGTGCGGCGACGTCCCAGCACTGATCGGCCAGGGTCAGCAGGGAGTGGATCCGCTCACCCGGGACGTTGTGGTGGATCAGCGCCTTGGGCAGCCGCGCGGCCAGATCCGACGGACGGTCCGAATGCTCCGGCGCCCAGCTGAGGGTCAGGCTCACCGGACCATCGGCGTCGAGCAATAACCAGCTGCACCGTCGGCCGATCTCGTCACACGTGCCCTCGACGATGACACCGCCCGGAGCGAGCGCGGAGCGCATCCGCGCCCACGCGTCGTCGACCTCGTTCTCGTCGTACTGCCGCAAGACGTTGAACGCGCGCACCACGTGCGGGCGCAGGCCCCCCAACTCGAATCCGCCGACCGCGAACCGGACACCCGCGCGTGGCTCGACGACACGTTCGGGGTCGATCTCGAGTCCGACCATCTCCAGCTGCGGAGCCACCCGACGCAGGCGCACGGCCATCTCGACGGTCGTGTCCGGACGCGCACCATAACCGAGATCGACGACCAGGGGACGCGGGGTGTCCAGCGCCGACCGCACCAGCGGCGAGTGGGCCATCCATCGGTCCACGCGCCGGAGCCGGTTGATGTTCGTCGTGCCCCGGGTGACGCGTCCCTGTGGTCTGGGAGTTCGGTGTGATCTGGGTGTTCGGCCGAGACCGGGCCTGCTCACAAGTTCTTGTCGACCCAGTCCTTGGCGTACTCGGCCTCGGCACGGAAGAGGTCGACGAGGTTGATCAGGATCATCTGCTCGAGCTTGCCGTTGACGAACGGGACGAAGACCTTCGCCTCACTGGTCCGGCGGATCGTGCAGCCGCCGTTGTCGGTCGGGAACAGCTCCTGCCAGCCGTTGAGGCTGCCCGGACCCGCCGGGATCGACGCGTTGTAGGTGCCCTTGGTGTTGTCCGGGTCGAACGGACCCAGCGTCTCCTCGCGGGTGATGATCATGTCCTTCTTCATCACCGTCTGGGCGAGCGCGGGTAGCTGATCTCGCCCGATGGTCTGCTTGAGGACCACCCGAATACCCGTCTCGTCGGAGACGAAGGAGTCGACCTCGCAGTGTGGGGAGATCATCTGGAAGCCTGCCATCATGTCGTCCCAGTACTGCTTGATGCTCTGGGCCTGGTAGAGCTTCTCCGCGGACTGTGCGTACCGAGCGGAGTAGCTGAGCCGTCGTGCCATGCAGACCAGGCTACGTCAGCGGATTTTCGCTCTCCCACTCGACGGTGTGTCCGCGCTCGGCGTCGAGCAGCGCCGACAGCTCGCTGACCACCGCCTTCTCGATCTTCCCGCCGAACAGCGGGAGGTTCACCGACACCTCGGCCTTGTTGTCGGTGGTCGCCGGATCACCGGTCGTCAGCGTCGTCCCGGTGACGTCGACCGGCACCGGAGCTCCGTCGACCGTCGCATGCGTCTCGCCCTCGATGCGGTCGTCGACCAGGCGATATGTGTTCTTGCGCGGAATCCGCAGGTCGCCCGGCATCACCTTGGTGACCGCGGAGGGCAGCTTGTCCGCGGGGATGCCCTGCTGGATCTCCACCGTCACCGTGTCCCCGGCAATGGTCACCTTCTCGACGTGACCGTGTCCGGAGTTCATGCGCTCGACGAGGTCGTGCCAGTACTTCTCGGTGGTGTAGATCGCCCACAGGCGCGCGGTGGAAAAGGGATAGGACACCGTGTGCTGCAGCTTGCTCGCCATGATGAGAACGCTACCGCTCGCCGGTTAACGTTGAGGACGTGACCGACACGCAGGCGCCGCTGAGCGCGCCCCTCGCCGAGCTGACCACCCTGCGTCTGGGCGGCCCGGCGCGCGAGATCCTCCGGTGCGAGGACACCCGCACCATCGTGGAGACCATCCTCGACCTCGACGAACGCTCCGAGCCGGTCCTCGTGGTCGGTGGCGGCTCGAACCTCGTCATCGGCGACGCCGGGTTCGACGGGACCGCGGTCGTGCTCGCGAGCGGTCGCATCGAGTTCGGCTCCGGCCGCGAATCGGGCCGCGCGCACGTCGTCGCCGACGCCGGGGTGGGCTGGGACGAACTGGTCGCCGCGACGATCGACGCGGGCCATGGCGGACTGGAGTGCCTGTCCGGAATCCCCGGCGCCGCAGGAGCGACCCCGGTACAGAACGTCGGCGCCTACGGCGTCGAGGTGGCCGACATCCTGCGGTCCGTTCAGGTTCTGGACCGACGCTCCGGCAACCTGCGGTGGGTCTCCCCCGCCGAACTGGGCCTGGGCTATCGAACCAGCAATCTCAAGCACCGCCACGACTTCGTGGTGGTCGCGGTGTCGTTCTGGCTCAACGAGAATCGCGCGAGCCAGCCGATCCGCTACCGCGAACTCGCCACCCGCGTGGGCGTCGAACCGGACGACCGCGTCGATGCGGCCGCGGTCCGCTCGGCCGTCCTCGAACTGCGCGCGGGCAAAGGCATGGTGCTCGACCCGGCCGACTTCGACACCTGGAGTGCTGGTTCGTTTTTCACGAACCCGATCGTGCCCGGCGAGGACACCCCGGCGGTACTCGAACGAATCGCGGCGCGCGTCGGCGACGATGTCGCGATCCCGACCTATCCCGCCGGTTCCGACGACACCGATCCGGCGGTCAAACTGTCGGCGGGGTGGCTGATCGAACGCGCCGGGTTCCACCGCGGATACCCGGGCCCAGACGCCGCGGTCCGATTGTCGACCAAACACACTCTGGCACTGACCAATCGGGGCGCGGCGACCACCACGCAGCTCCTCGACCTGGCGCGCGAGGTGCGCGACGGGGTCGCCGAGGCGTTCGGGGTGACGCTGCGGCCGGAGCCCGTTCTGGTCAACTGCAGTCTCTGACCCGGCAATTCGTCAGACCGACTGGACGTCCTTGCGCTCCTCGGTGTCCCGGCTGCTCTCGGCGACGACGTCGTCGAGGAGGTCGTTGAACCGTTCGGTGGCTTCGATGCTCGACATGTGACCGACACCCTCGTACACCACGAGCTCGCGCAGAGATCCGTTGCGCCGCAGCACGTCTGCCATCTGCTCGGCGTGCAGTCGTGGGGTGAGGCGATCCTCCGTGCCGACGACGACGGTGGTGGGCACCGACAGTGCTGCCAGTCCGGCGGTGACGTCGAGCTTTCCCATCGCCGATCCCCAGCCGGCGCGGGCGCGCGGTGGGCACGCCCCGATCATCTCGTCCACGAACTCGACGTGCGCCCGGCGGGCATTCGGCCCCAGCGCGATGTAGTGCGAGAAGCGCACGCCGTATGACGTCTTGGGAATGGGCACCGGGACCGAGGTGATCATCTTCGCGGCCGCCGGCGCGAACGGCTTGGCGTAGACCGGCAGGTCGACCGGGATCAGCAGGTGGTTGTCCATGACCGCCTTGGCCGCGGTCGACACCAGCACCACCGACGACACCCGTGATCCGACCTTCTCGGGATTCTGGGCGGCCCACGACATGATGGTCATCCCGCCCATGCTGTGGCCCACCAGAATCGCGCGACGGTCGTCGGGCACCGCGGCCTCGAGCACCGCGTCGAGATCCTCGCCGAGCATCGCGATGGTCGGTCGGCGACGACCACGCTCGCTGCGGCCGTGACCGCGCTGGTCGTAGGTGACGACACGCCGGGAGCCGCCTTCCGACGCGGCGAGGTGATTGATCTGCGGGTACCAGTAGGCGGTGTTGCAGGTCCAGCCGTGGACCATCACGATGACGTCACCGGTGTCGTTCGCGGCCGGGTCGTCCGAGTCCCCGTAGACCTCGACATTGAGCCGCGTCCCGTCGGCGGTCCGGACCTCGACGCGCTTCGGCGGGTTGTCGGGCCGGGTCAGGAGGTCGTCCGGGCCGTCGTCGACGGCGACGTCGGCGTGTAGGGCTTCGCGCGCGAGCCGCGTGAAGATGGTCCCGATCCCCACCGCGACCGCGCCCGCTCCGATCGCGGTGGCGACACCGCCGGCACTGGCCAATGACTTCGTGTTCACGCGGCACTCCTCACCTGGGAAGGACCCTCATCGGTCCTCTGCGAGGCACCGAATTCGGTCAGCGCCCCGTCTCGGGATTCAATGTACCAATGTCCGTTGTCTCATAGTTCGGCTGTGCCGGCTCCGACTGCTCGTCGTCGGACCCACCCGTATCGAACACACCCGCGTCGGACTCACTCGTGTCGGACACGATCGGCGCGGGCACCTCGGCGTCGAAGTAGGTCGCCGCCTCACCGATGGCCTTGGAGATCTGCTCGTCGAGCGCCTTGCGGAAGGTGGTCTCGACGATCTCGTGGGCGATGGGCCGGACGGTCTGGATCAGGTCGGCCATCTCGCTGACCCCGGCCTCCCCCAGGTCGGGGAGGTTCTCGTCGAAGTACTTGTCGGTGATGATCGAGACGAAGCTGGTGGCGACGTCCTCCAGATCTTCCTGGACGCGTACCCACCGGTCGAGCAGGACGTCGATGTCGACTCCGCTCTTGACCAGGATCTCGGCACCCTCGAGCAGCTCCGGGTTGCGGATGGCGTAGTGCGCACCGTCCTTCGCCAGCAGCCCGAGCTTCTGGCTGAGGGCGATCGACCGGTCGCTGGCGTTCAGCGTCTTGCGCAGCTCGGTGATGGTGATCGTCGCGGCGCGCTTGAAGTTGCGGAACCGCCCGCCCTTCGGCGTGCCGCGGAGGATCTGCTCGACCCGCATGCCGTGATGCGCCGCGTGCAGGAGCTCACTGATGGTGGCGAAGGTGTAGCCGCGCTCGAGCATGCGCGAGATGAGGTTCAGCCGGACGAGGTGCTGGTCCGAGTACCAACCGGCGCGACCGCGGATGGTCGGAGGCGGAAGCAGTCCGCGGTCCTGATAGACCCGGATGTTGCGAACGCTGACCCCGGACGCCTCCGCCAGGTCGTTGATCCGATATTCCGCCACGTGAGTCAGGCCCTTTTGCTGAACCAGGACTTGCCCTGGACGTCGTCGACTCGTTTGCGCACGTCGACGAGGTAGACGAGCATCGCGACCACGCCGATGATGCCCAGGAAGTTCACCGCCCCGAAGAACCAGATGAACAGGGTCGCGGCGGCGAGGATCGACACCCAGATGACCTTGGTCTGCCGGTCCACCGCCGGGAAGGCGTCGGGCCGTTGGATGGCCGCATGGATCAGCGCGACGGTCGAGGCGATTCCCGCGACCAGCGTCAGGGTCAACATGATCAGACTCTGGCCGTATGCCAATACGCTGAAGAAGTCCACGTCGAACACTGTAGTCGCGCGAGTCCGATTTGCTGCGACACCCTACGACGCGGAGCGGTCACCCGGCCCGTCGACCGTCACCCGGAGCGGGTCAGTCGGCGCCGGGCGAGGCCTTCTTCGCGGGGGCCTTCTTGGCCGGGGCCTTCTTCGCCGCGGTCTTCGTCGCAGTCTTCTTTGCCGCAGTCTTCTTTGCCGCAGTCGTCGTTGCCGGGGTCTTCTTCGCCGCGGTCTTCGTTGCCGGGGTCTTCTTCGCCGGGGCCTTCTTGGCCGCGGCCTTCTCGGCCGGGGCTTTCTCGGCCGCCGTTGCCTTCTTTGCCGGGGCCTTGGTGGCTCCCGCGGCCTTCTTGGCCCCCGCCGTCTTCTTGGTGGCGGCCCGTTCGGCCGCACCTCGGACGGCAGCGGCCTTCTTGGTGGCGGCCTTCGCAGGCGCCTTCTTCGCGGGTGCCTTCTTCGCGGCGGCGTTCTCGGGTGCGGCCTTCTCGGGTGCCGCCTTCTGGGGTGCCGTCTTCCGGGGCGCCGACTTCGATGCCGGCTGGGTCGTGGCCGGCGGCTCGGGAGCCGAGTCCACCGCCGCCGTGTCGACGGCCGCCTTGTTCTGCTCGACCTTCGCCGCGGCCTCCGGCGAGAGGACGTCGGGTACACCCGGCCCCGACTTGCCGGACCGCGCGATGCTCGCCGGGGACTCGGCGTCGCCGCCATCGGTGCGGTTGGCGAGCTTCAGAGCGCGTTCGCCGACCGCCCGTGTCTGCCCGGAGATGGTCCCCAGCGCGTCTTCGGTGAGACCGACGGCGTCGTTGTACACCTTCTCGAGCTTCGGGAGATTCTCACCGACGAGGGGTTGCGCCTTGAGCTTCTCCACGGCCTCGTCGCGTCGTTCCGACAAGGCGGTCAACAGTCCCGCGGCCACCGCCAGGTACGCCTCGGCCACCTTGCGCAGTTCCTCCGGCGAGAAACGCGCCCGCAAGTCCTCGATCTCCGCCGGCAACTCGACCGGTAACGCCGACAGCTTGGTCCGCGCCTCCTCGAACAGGGCCAGCGCCGTCGCGAGCGCCTCGTCGATCCGTGCCTGCGCGTCGTCCTTCGACCCGGTCAGCCGCGCCTCGAGCTTCGACTGTGTGGAGCCCACGGTCTCGACGAGCTTCGACTGTGTCGAACCGACGGTCTCGGCAAGCCTCGACTGGGCGTCGGCGACCTTCGCCTGAGTGGAACCGACCGTCTCGACGAGCTTCGATTGCGCCTGCTCGCTCGCGGCCTCGCCGCGCTCGCGCACGTCTGCGAGCAGAGCAGCCACCTGCCCCACGGCTGTGGTCAACGGGTTCTCGCTCATCAACTACTCCTTGCCGGTCGACTCGATCGTGTTCTCTTTACGGAATGACTCATAGATCTCCAGCAACATCTGCTTCTGGCGTTCGTTGATGGAATCATCTGCGATCAGAGCATCGCGGACCGGGCTCGCGGGGCGTTCTTCGAGAATCCCCGCCCGGACATACAGGACCTCCGCGGAGACCCGCAGACCCTTGGCGATCTGAGCGAGCACATCCGCCGACGGTTTCCGCAATCCGCGCTCGATCTGACTGAGGTACGGATTGCTCACTCCCGCCCGCTCGGCGAGCTGGCGTAGCGAGACCTTGCCGGCGACCCGCTGGGACCGGATGAAGGCACCGATGTCCTGGGCCGCGTTGGCCACGGCCTCCACCGCCTCGACCGCGATCGGGGTCGTCCCGTCGGTGTCGTCCTCCTCGGCTCCCGAGCCGGGACCGTCTGCGGTGGTGGGTGATTCGACCGCGCCGCCGGAGCTCGTGCCCGCGTCTGCGACCGAGGCGTCGTCCGCGTCGAGAGACGCTTCGTCCTTCTCGGGCTGCATCAACGCTCCGTTCTCCTGGACCTGCCCCGGTGTCGTCGGTCGGGGCGTTCGGCGATGTGTCCGACTTTCGGCCCGTTCCCCAGTATCAACACGACTGCTAACCCGTGCAAGCACACAGCAAACTGTCCGGCACCGCCACCGGGGGCGGTTCCGCCGAGCCAGACGTCACGAGAAGATCAGCACCGATGCGGAGTAGATGACGAGCCCGGCCAGTGCACCGACGACGGTGCCGTTGATGCGGATGAACTGCAGGTCCCGGCCGACCTGGAGCTCGATCTTGCGACTGGTGTCGTCGGCATCCCAGCCACGCACGGTCTCGGTGATGACCGAGATGATCTCCTGCGAGTAGTTCGCGGCGACGTGATGTGCGACCCTCGCGACCCAGCCGTTCATCTTCTCCTGCAGCGGACGGTCGTCGCGGATTCGCTCCGCGAGTTGGATGATCGAGTCCGACAACGTGTTCCGCAGGGTGCTGTTCGGGTCCGACAGCATCTCCTCGATCACGGCCTTGCCGGTCTGCCACGCCGTCGACGCCGCGCCGGTCACCTCGTCGCGTCCCACCAGTTCGAGCTTGAGAGCCTCGAACTTGGCGATCATGTCGGGATCATTCTGCAGGTCGTCGGCGAACTTCTCCACGAATTCGTGCATGGCGCGCCGCAATTCGTGATCGGGGTCCACCCGGACCTTGTAGGTGAAATCGACGAGTTCGCGATAGATCCGGTCGCCCACCAGGTTGTTGACGAACTTCGGCGTCCACTGGGGCCCGTCCCGGTCCACCACCCGGTCGACGAGGTCCTGACTGCCGACCGCCCACTCGTGGGCACGGTCACACAGAAGCTGGAACACCGGCTCCAGACGGTCCTCGGCGATGAGCTGTTCGAGGATGCGTCCGGTGGGGGGCGCCCACTGCGGTTCGGCCGCCCACTTCAGCGCGGCCTGGATGAGCTGTTCGACGTCCTCGTCGCGCAGCATCTCGGCGGCGAGCTTGATCGCGCGCGCGGCTTCGCCGCTCACCCGCGGAGCGTTGCGCGGGTCCGCCACCCACGTCGACAGTCGGCGCGGGAGGTCGAGTTGTTCGGCGCGGTAGACCACGACCTCGGGCGTCATGAAGTTCTCTTCGATGAAGCCGCCCAGCTGATCGCCGATGTCGTCCTTCTTCTTGCGGATCAGCGCGGTGTGCGGGATCGGGATGCCCAGCGGGTGGCGGAACAGCGCGGTCACCGCGAACCAGTCGGCCAGCGCACCCACCATCCCGGCTTCCGAGGCCGCGCGAACGTATCCGACCCATGCCGCGACGTCGGCGCCGTCGCGATGCTCGAGGTATCGGGTGAACAGATACACGATCGCCGCGAAGACCAGGAAGCCCGTGGCCACCGCTTTCATCTTGCGTAGGTCCTTGCGCCTGCTCTCGTCCCCGGCGCTGTTCTCGCCGAATCCGGGAGAGGACGCCTTGGCCGGCGGACCCTCGTGCTGACCGGCTACTCCCGGGATGACTGTCGATGCCATGGAACCAGTGTCACCCATCGAGCGACTACGCTGGCTGCGTGATGGCCAACCGCCCGAATCCCGCCGCAGCCGCGCGCGCAGCAGTGGCGGCCGCGGCCAACGTGACGCGCGGGCTGGAACAGGTCCTGACCACTGTCACCGAGTCGGTCGCCGAGACCGGCGCCAAACCGGACGGCCGCAAACAGCGCTGGGAGAAACACAAGCTCGCGCGACGCACCGAACTCACCGACGGCGTCATCGCCGCGGTGCGTGAGCTGGGCGCCGACGTCGGCATGGACGAGATCGCCGCGCACATCGGCGTCTCCAAGACCGTGCTGTACCGCTACTTCGCGGACAAGAGCGACCTCGGCGTCGCGACGACGGTGCGCTTCTTCGAGACCACCATCTACCCACGGCTGACCGAGGCGATCGCCGACGATCTCGACGAGTACACGCTCACCCACACCATCATCGGGGTGTACGTGCACGCCGTCGACGACGAACCCAACCTCTACCGATTCGCGCTGGCCAGTTCGCCCACGTCGTCGCCCGCGCCCGCCGACTCGGTGCGCCTGGTCACCCAGTTGGTCATGGGCAGCATCCAGATGCGAATGGCCGAACGCGGGGCCGACACCACCGGCGCCGAGCTGTGGTCCCATGCCCTCGTCGGCGGCATCCAGCACGTCGTCGACTGGTGGATGACCAATCGCACCCTCAGTGCCGACGAAGTGGTGGATTATCTGACCATGATGGTCTGGAGCGCAGTCGTTGGTGTGTGGCAGGTCAACGGATCGCGGGAGAAGTTCCTCGCGGCGCCGCCCGCACTGTTCGATCCCCCGCCCATCGATCCCGCCGCCGGGACCCCGACCGTCTGATGACACGCGTCGCTCTCGTGACCGGCGGCAGTCGCGGCGTCGGCTACGGAATCGCTCGCGCACTCGTCGACGAGGGGTGGACGACGTACGTCACCTCGCGGAAGGGAACCGGGCCCGACGGAGCCCGCGCGCTGCCCTGCGATCACACCGACGACGCCGCGGTCGCCGCCGTGTTCGACGAGATCACCACCGACGCAGGCCGACTCGATCTCCTCGTCAACAACGCGTGGGCGGCACCGAATGGCTTCGGGGGATTCTCCGAACCGTTCTGGAAGAGACCGGTCGACGACTGGGACACCCTGATCGGCGTCGGACTGCGAGCACACTACGTCGCCTCGGTGCATGCGGGGAGGATCATGACCGAGGCCGGCGGCGGGCTCATCGTGAACATCTCGTCGTTCGGCTCGCGCGGTCATCTGCATTCGGTCCTGTACGGGATGAGCAAGACCGGTCTGGACAAGATGGCCGCCGACATGGCGGTCGAACTACGGGGAACCGGCGTCAGCGCGATCTCGTTGTGGCTCGGCCTGATTCGCACCGACCTTCTGCTGTCGCTCGGCCTCGACGAGTTCGCAGGCTTCTCGCTCGCGCGCGCCGAGGATCCCGAGTTCGTCGGCCGGGTCGTCGCCCGGCTCGCCGCCGATCCCGGACTCCCCGAGCTCAGCGGACACAGCCTCGTCACCGCCGAACTCGGTGCGGCATACGGGATCGTGAACAACGACGGCACGCCGCCGGATTCCCATCGCGCCGCCTTCGGCGGTGGACCGCTGTTCCCGCCGCCGGTCGAAGCCGTGTCCGAGCCCGAATCCGAACCCGAATCCGAGAGGACGCCGTCATGAGCACCGGTTGGTCCACGCCCGCCGTCGAGGCCCTGCGCGCCAGGACGATCGGCCCGATAGCGTCCTTCGACCCCGAGACGACGCCCGGCTTCGACGGCGACAAGGCGGCCGGCACAGAGCTCCTCGCGCAGCGCGGAGAGGTACTCGCCGATCTGCAGGAGTTGCTGTACGCCAACGGACGCGCCGGCGATCATCGCTCGGTGCTGCTCGTGCTGCAGGGGATGGACACGGCCGGCAAGGGCGGCATCGTGCGTCACGTCGGCGGCATGATGGACCCGCAGGGCCTGTCGATCAGGGGGTTCGGCAAGCCAACGAAAGAGGAACTCCAGCACGACTTCTTGTGGCGTATCCATCGCGCCCTCCCGCCCGCGGGCCGGATCGGGATCTTCGACCGGTCCCATTACGAGGACGTCCTCCCGGTCCGCGTGCACAACCTGGTTCCGCAGTCGGAGTGGGAGAAGCGCTACGACCTGATCAACCAGTTCGAGTCCGAGCTCGTCGCCGGCGGGACCACCGTTCTCAAGTGCTGTCTCGTTGTGTCCAAGGACGAGCAGAAGCGCCGTCTCGCCCAACGCCTCGACCGACCCGACAAATACTGGAAGTACAACCCCGGCGACGTCGACGAACGCGGTCACTGGGATGCCTACCTCGATGCGTATCAGGCGGTTTTCGACCTCACCGACCGCGACTCCGCACCGTGGTTCGTCATCCCGTCGAACCGCAAATGGTTCGCGCGTCTCGCGGTGTGCGAACTGCTCATCGATGCGCTCACACGTCTCGATCTCGATTGGCCACCGGCCGATTTCGACGTCGAGGCCGAGAAGAAGCGACTCGCTGCCGCCGACTGAATCTCTGCTCCCTGAGGTGCGAGGAGCGATAGCGACGAGCCTCGGAGGGTCTCGACACCCTTCAGCGACGGGGCCCAACGCGCCGCCCGAGCACCCCGTGCGCCACCAGTCCGACGACGAGTGCCCAGAAGGCTCCGCCGATCCCGGCGAAAGTGACGCCCGCGGCAGCGGTCACGAAGGTCAGCGCCGCCGGCATGCGGAACTCCGCCTTCTCGAACGCCCCCAGGACCGACGCCACGAACGTGGTCAACAGCGCAAGTCCCGCAACCGCTTCGAGCAGTCCATCCGGCGCGATCGCCGTGATGACCACCAGCGCACCCGACAGCACCGCGAGTACGAGGCTCGTCGAACCCGTGGCCACGCCGGCGATCCACCGCCGCGTCTTGTCGGCGCCCGCCTCGGGTCCGGCAGCCAGCGCCGCGGACAGAGCGGCGAGATTGATCGCGTGCCCACCGAACGGCGCGCCGAGCACGGTTCCCGCCCCGGTCACGAACATCGCCGGGCGCCACGGCGTCTCGTATCCGAAGGACTTGAGGACGGCCACACCCGGAACGTTCTGTGAGGCCATGGTCACGATGTAGAGCGGGACCGCGAGCCCGACGATCGCGGTGGCGTCGAAAGCGGGTGTGGTCCAGGTCAGCTGCGGCCACCACGACTCCCCGGCCCAGCCACCGTAACCGTCGAGGACGAGGTTCACGCCGATCACGATCAGCGCGGTGACCAGTGCCAGCGGCAGTGCCCATCGCGGAAGCCACCGCATCGCCAGCAACCAGACGACGAGGATCGGAATGGTCGACCACGGTTGCGCCGACAGTGAGGTCATCGGCGCGAGGCAGAGGGTGAGCAGCACCCCGGCGAGCATCGCCTGGGCGATCGGCGTGGGGATCCGGCCGATCAGTTCGCCGAGCGCCGGCACCAGGCCGGTCGCCAGGATCAGCAGCCCGACGACCAGGAACGCCCCGACCGCTGCCGGCCACCCGGCGTCGTAGGACGCACCCGCCGACACGAGAAGTGCCGCTCCCGGGGTGGACCACGCCAGCGTCACCGGCCGGCGCGTGCGCAGCGAGAGCAGGATCGACCCGAGGCCGAACAAAACTGTCAGGACGAGCAGACCCGACGCGGCCTGTGCCGGACTGGCACCCACCGATCGCAACCCGGTGACCACCACGACGAAGGAGGAGGTGAACCCCACCAGCGAGGTGACGACTCCGGCGATGATCGGCTCGCTGCGAGTAGACGGCACGGCACTGGTCATGTCGCGAGCATAACGGTATCGTTCCGTAAACAGAACACTCCGACGACCCGAGAGGACAGGGACTGCGACGATGTCGGACGGCGAGGACCGACGACGCTCGGTCGGCACCCGGATCACCACCCTGCGCAACCGCCGCGGCCTGTCCCTGTCCGCACTGGCCCGCGAAGCCGGCATCGGCAAGGGCTCGCTGTCCGAACTCGAAGCAGGACAGCGAAATCCGACTCTGGACACTCTCTACGCGGTGGCCGGTCCGCTCGGCGTCCCGCTGACCGCCCTGCTCGGCGAGGACACGGGCGTGGAGGGCGCGAGTCCGCACCTCGCGGCGCGGCTGCTCCATGTCGAGCACCACGACGACGGATCGGTCACCGAGGTGTTCTGGCTGCGCGTGACCCCGGGCGGAACCAGGCAGTCGCCCGCACACGGCCCCGGCGTCGTCGAGCACGTGCATGTGGTCAGCGGCCACCTTCGTGCCGGGCGCGCCGGCGAGGAACACACGGCCGGACCGGGCGAATCCCTCCAGTGGCTCTCCGACGCCACCCACACCTACCGCAGCGACGACGGCGCGCTCGCGGTCCTGACCATCCGGTCACCCTGACACCCTGACCCGCGCCGTCGAATCCCGCTCCCGCGGTGCTGCTTCCGTCCCGCTGATGAGATCCGATCAGCGGGACGGAAGCGGGACCGCGGGAAGGTTGGGGAAAACCCGATGGAGCCGAAACCCCCTCCGCTGCGTCGAATAGAGATGACCAGCTACCCACTGGACCGCTACGGTCTGATCCGTCGCGGCGCCGCACTCGATGCGGCTTTCTCCGACAATCTGCTTGCTGCAGCGGTGTCCGCCGGCGACCTGATCCGCCTCATCCCCGGCGTCTTCGTCCCGGCATCCGACGACTTCGCCGGGCACGAAGGCGATCAGGAGTTGCACCGCCTCAAGTCTGTTGCGATCGCCACGTCACATCCCGCGAGCGCACCGCAGCTGCCGCTGAGTCACGTCTCGGCCGCCGCGGTGCTCGGCATTCCACTGCTGAAGCCCGACACCGAACGCGTTCACGTCACCAACGGCAAGAGGGCCGGCGGATTCATCGCGACGCATCGTCACGTTCACGCCGCCGCCCTGACAGAGGACGAGCTCGCCGTCGTCGACGGAATACTAGTCACCAGAATCGAGCGAACCGCCGTAGATGTGGCAGCCGGGGGCGACTTCGCACAAGCGCTCACCGCCTTCGACCAGGCACTTCGTGCAGGCGCCAATCGTGAGCTCATGTGGCGCATCCTCACCTCTCGTCGTAGGCAGGGCGGCAGAGTGGCTCGGCGTGCGCTGGCACTGGCTGATGGGGCGGCCGAGAGCGTCGGCGAATCGTGGAGTCGTGCGCAGATGATCGAGGCCGGCCTGCCTGCTCCGGGGCTGCAACACGAGTTCTGCGGGCGGAGCGGCGTCTACCGTGTCGACTTCGACTGGCAGGCGAAGCTCGTCGGGGAGTTCGACGGCATGGTGAAGTACGGCCGCCTGCGCAAAGCGGGCAAGACCATGACCGACGTGGTGCTGCAGGAGAAGCTGCGCGAGGACGAGATCCGCGCGCTGGGCCCCGTCGTCGTGCGCTGGACCTGGTCGATGCTCGAGGACGGGTCCTTCATCGGCCTGCTTCGACCATGGCTGGAGAAGTTCGAATTGATGAGCTGAGTCCCGCGGTCCCATTTCCCTCCCGCTGATGAGATCCGATCAGCGGGACGGAAACACCACCGCGGGACAGGGACCTCGTCCGAGACAAAGAGCACCCCACACACGACAACGCCCCCGCCGGAGCGGGGGCGTTGTCGGATGCGATTGTGGGTGAACCTACTTCGCGGTGGTCGGCTTCTTGACCGGGGCCTTCTTGGCCGGCGCCTTCTTGGCAGCGGTCTTCTTCACGGCCGGCACCGGGGTGTCCTTGGCCTCGGCGACCTTGTTGGCCGGCGAGGACTTGGCGGCGCGTCCCTTGGCCTCGACAGTGCCTGCGGCGCCGTCGATTTCCTTGGCCGCGTCGGCAGCCTGGTCCTTGACGTTGCTGCCGGCCTCTTCGATCGCGACGGCGACGTCCTCGACCTCTTCGCTGACGCGTCCGGCGAGCTTCGCCGCGCGGTCACCGACGAGGCGGGTCTGGGTCGAGACGACCCCGAGGGCGTCCTCGGTGAGATCGACGGCGTCGTTGTACACCTTCTCAGCGCGCGAGAGGTTCTCCTGGACGAGCGGCTTGGTGCGCAGGCGCTCCAGGGTGGCCTCGCCACGCTCGGCGAGCGAGGTGTAGAAGCCGTAGGCCTTCTCGACGTACGGGTCGGCGAGACGCTTGAGCTCGTCGGCGGTCAGCTTGCCGCGCAGCTCGTCGAGGTCACTGGGAACCTCTTCGGACAACGAGCCGATACGGGTCTTGGCCTCGTCGAAACGCGTCTGGGCGGTCTCCGGCAGATCCGAGATGCGGGTCTTGGCCTCGTCGAAGCGGGACTGGGCGGTCTCGGCGGCGGCCTCGGTGCGCTCCCGCAGTTCGGTCAGCTTCTCGGTGACCTGCGCGAAGGCGTAGTCGCCTGCGCCGACTGCGGCGTAGAGGGGAGCGTAGTTGCGTTCGGTGGTGGTCACAATGGACTCCTTAGGGTCGGGTCACCAATTGCGCTGCAGCACATGCGGTCTCGCTCATCTCGGCATCTTCGCCGGGCGCATGTCGGAGAATTCCGTCGCCTGTCGCCTCGAAACGTACGGTGTCGCAAGCCGATTCGATTCGACTCACACCGCGCGAGAAAAGGGGAACCGCGGCGCCATCGGTATTGGTGTTTCCGCTATCCAGTATCCACGCTGTGCTAGCAAATGCAAGCATCTTGCTAACACACGTGACGGAGGTCACCCGAAGTGCCCGCATGCAGCGGTCTGATCACCCGTAACGGTGGAAACCGTGGCCCGATTTCTTGCCCAGTCTCCCGGCCTCGACCATGCGCAACAGCAGTGGAGGCGGCGAATAGAGGGGCTCTTTGAACTCCTCGTACATCCTGTCGGCGATCGCCTTGACCGTGTCGAGCCCGACGAGATCGGCCAGCTTGAGCGGGCCCATCGGATGTGCGCAGCCCAGGACCATGGCCTTGTCGATGTCGTCGACCGTCGCGAAACCGGTCTCCACCATCCGGATGGACGAGAGCAGATACGGCACCAGCAGGGCGTTCACGACGAACCCGGATCGGTCGGCCGAACGCACCACCTGCTTGCCCAGCACGTCGTGAGCGAAGGTCTCGGCGCGTTCGACGATCTCCGGTGCGGTCACCAGGGTGGTCACGACCTCGACCAGCGGGAGAACCGGGACGGGGTTGAAGAAGTGCATGCCGATCACGCGGGTGGCGTTCTGAGTCGCCATGCCCAGCTTCATGATCGGGATGGACGAGGTGTTCGACGCGAGGACGGCCGCCGGGTCGGCGACGACCTTGTCGAGCTGGGTGAAGATCTCGGTCTTGACGGATTCGTCCTCGACGACGGCCTCGCACACGAGTTGCCGGTCGGCGAAGTCGCCCAGATCCGAGGTGAACCGGAGTCGCAGGGACGCCTGTTCGCGCTCCCGCTCGGTCAGTTTGCCGCTGGACACGCCACGATCCAGCGATCGGAGAACCCGATCGCGACCGGCGGCTGCGAGTTCGCGGGTGAATTCGTAGACGAGCACATCGGACTGGGCCCGCGCGCACACCTCGGCGATTCCGGCGCCCATCTGCCCGGCACCCACCACACCGACGCGGGAGATCTTCTGGCCTGTCATGTCGGCTCCTCCGGAGGAAAACGTCTACGCAACAACTGATTTCGCGAGAACACGGGTAGCTCCTCGGGGCACGAACCATCCCCGGGATACACCAACAGGCGGCCCGCAGCGAAAGCCGCGGACCGCCTGACTGGTACGCCAAATGTTCCGCCGGTGGCGGGAGAGTTCCTAGTGGAACTGTCCTTCCTCGGTCGAGCCCTTCAGCGCGGTGGTCGAGCTGTTCGGATCGACGGTGGTGGCGATGTTGTCGAAGTACCCGGCGCCGACCTCACGCTGGTGCTTGACGGCGGTGAAGCCGCGCTCCTCGGCAGCCTTGAACTCGCGGTTCTGCAGGTCGACGAACGCCGACATCTGCTCGCGGGCGTAGCCGTAGGCCAGGTCGAACATGCCGTAGTTCAGCGAGTGGAAGCCGGCCAGGGTGATGAACTGGAAGGTGAAGCCCATGGCGCCCAGCTCGTTCTGGAACTTGGCGATCGTGCTGTCGTCGAGGTGCTTGCTCCAGTTGAACGACGGGCTGCAGTTGTAGGACAGCAGCTGGTCGGGGTACTCGCTCTTGACGGCCTCGGCGAACTTGCGAGCCAGCTCGAGATCGGGGGTACCGGTCTCCATCCAGATCATGTCGGCGTAGGGAGCGTAGGACTTCGCACGCTCGATGCACGGCTCGATGCCGTTCTTCACGTGGTAGTAGCCCTCGGCGGTGCGCTCACCGGTGACGAACTGCTTGTCGCGGTCGTCGACGTCGGAGGTGATCAGCGTGGCGGCCTCGGCGTCGGTGCGGGCGATGACGACGGTGGGAACACCGGCGACGTCGGCGGCGAGACGAGCCGAGTTCAGCGTGCGGATGTGCTGCTGGGTCGGGATGAGCACCTTGCCACCGAGGTGGCCGCACTTCTTCTCCGAGGCGAGCTGATCCTCCCAGTGGGTGCCGGCGGCACCCGCGGCGATCATGGCCTTCTGCAGCTCGTAGACGTTGAGCGCGCCACCGAAGCCGGCCTCGCCGTCGGCGACGATCGGGACGACCCAGTTGTCGACCGAGTTGTCACCCTCGACGCGGGCGATCTCGTCGGCGCGCAGCAGCGCGTTGTTGATACGACGCACGACGCTCGGCACCGAGTTGGCCGGGTAGAGCGACTGGTCGGGGTAGGTGTGACCGGAGAGGTTGGCGTCGCCTGCGACCTGCCAGCCCGAGAGGTACACGGCCTTCAGGCCGGCGCGGACCTGCTGCACGGCCTGGTTGCCGGTGAGGGCGCCCAGTGCGTTGATGTAGCTGCCGTCACCCTGGGTCACGCCGTCCCACAGGATCTCCGCGCCACGACGGGCGAGGGTGTGCTCCTCGACGACCGAGCCCTGGAGCTCGGCGACCTGCTCGGCGGTGTAGTCACGCTTGATGCCCTTCCAGCGCGGGTTGGTGTCCCAGTCCTGCTGGATCTCCGCGGCGGTACGGGGCTTTCCGACGTTGCTCATTGGCTACTTCGCTTTCGTTGTCCTGCTCGTCCCGACCGGGGGCCGGATCGGGACGACGGCCCGGCGCGCCGCCGGAACCTCTCTGCTGACAGACAGCCGACTTCCTGCCCGAAGGTGTGGACTCGCGGTCGGCGTCAGTCTCGGCCGAAACTTGCGAACCTTCCGACTCGGTGTCGGTGGTGCCTGCAGCAAGGGTGCCACAAGACAAACCCGCAGGTCCAACCCTTGACGAATGCAAATATGGGTTATTTTTCGGCATCGCGGTGCAAAGTTTGCAAATATTGATCTGTGAAACCCGCGCCGCCCCCGCCAAAAAGTACGTCCGTACTGGGATTTTCCTACCCGAGGGTAGGTAAGCGTCTGGCCGATGGATCGCGGTCGACACGCACCCGAGCCGGCACGGTCGTGTACCCGGGAGTGACACCCTTCACACTCTCGGGCGCCGCGTCGGCGACGGCCGGCGTGGCTCAGGGTGTGGTGACTTGCTCGACGGCGGTGTCGAAGAGGGCCGAGAACGCGGCCGGATCGATCGGCTCCACGGGGGCGGTCGGCGGGTTCGTCGCGCGGGTGGGCGCGCCCGACACCGTCAGCTGCACCGTCACCGGCCCCGATGCCGGACGGTCGAGTACGGCGTACCCGGCGAACCCGATCTGCCGGCGGACGCCGCCGTCGGTGAGTGTCGTCGTGACGTCGGACCGCGTGAGCAACATCTGCTCACCGGGCAGCAGGCCGCCGTCGACGTCCGGCGGGGGAAGTTCGGTGAACTCGGTGACCACCCGGCTCCCCGCCAGGTGTCCCGTGGTGATGTCCGTCGTGGTGCGCGCGCAACGGCCGGTTGTGGTCAGACGGTCGGCGTCGATGTCGCGAGGTGCGGTGGTGACCAGCTCGACCAGCGCGCCCGTGGCACCGTCACGGGCGGCAAGGACAGCGGAGTTGTCCGAGGTCAGCTGCTTGTTGAGCGCCGCGTCGGACGTGGGGTCGCAGTACTCGGGGGTGACGCGCGCCGAGCGGGAGGCGTCGATGGCGGCCTGGTTCCCCGTGACGAGATCCGCGACCGCCAGTGGCGCGGAGGTGTACCCGGGCGGCAACTGCGACGCGGTCAGCACGAGGTCGGCAGGCCCGCGCGGAGCCGGTACTGCCGCCGGGTCGCCCGCACACCCCGCGACGAGGAGCGCCGCTGCCACGACGGACGCGGCCGTCGCGGCCGTCGCTGCCGGCGAGCGGCGTCGGCCGGGGAGGGAGAGCACGCGGTCACCGTACCCTGGGGACGACGCTCGAGGCGGCGGCACCTGTCCTGGAGGTGGACGATGAGCAGGACCTATGTGGGGTCGCGGTTGCGCCAGTTGCGTTCCGAGCGCGGCCTGTCGCAGGTCGCCCTCGCGCAGACGTTGTCGATCTCGGCGTCGTATCTCAATCAGATCGAACACGACGCCCGGCCGCTCACCGCGTCGGTGCTCGCCAAGATCACCGAGGCCTTCGGCGTCGACGCCGGGTTCTTCGACTCGCAGGACGACGTGCGGTTGGTCGCCGAGTTGCGCGAGGCCCTGCTCGACGACGACCTCGAGGCCTCCCCCGGCGCGCTCGACGCCCAGGGGATCAGCGCGATGGTCACGTCGCATCCCGAGATGGCACAGGCGATGGTGAACCTGCACCGCCGCTACCGGATCGCCACCGATCAGCTCGCGGCGGCCACCGACGAGCGCGGCGACCGCAGCATGCGCGGCACCATCAGCGCGCCGCACGAGGAGGTGCGCGACTACTTCTACCAGCGCCGCAACTACATTCACGAACTCGACATCGCCGCCGAGGAGATGACCACGCGGATGCGGATGCACTCCGCCGACATCCGCCGCGAGATCATGAACCGCATCGAGAGCGTCCACGGCATCAGCATCGTGCGCCGGGTGGACCTCGGGGACTACACACTGCACCGGTTCGATCGCGAGGCGCGACGCCTCGAATTCTCCGCGTCGCTCTCGGCCGGGCAGCGGACGTTCAAGCTCGCCAGCGAACTCTGCTACCTCGAGTATCAGGACCTCCTCGACAAGTTGGTGGACGAGGCCAACTTCAGCAGCGAGGACGCGCGGGCGCTCGGACTCCTCGGCCTCGCGAACTACTTCGCCGCCGCGGTCGTCCTGCCCTACAGCCAGTTTCACGGTGCGGCGGAGGATTTCCGGTACGACATCGAACGCCTGTCCGCCTTCTACGCCGTGTCCTACGAGACGATCTGCCACCGTCTCTCGACGCTGCAACGACCCAACCTGAGGGGCATCCCCTGGTCGTTCGTGCGCGTCGACCGCGCGGGCAACATGTCGAAGCGACAGTCTGCCACCGGGTTCCACTTCTCCTCGAGCGGCGGAACCTGTCCGCTGTGGAACGTCTACGAGACGTTCGCCTACCCCGGCAAGATCATCACGCAGATCGCCGAGATGCCCGACGGCCGCAACTACTTCTGGGTCGCGCGGACGGTCGAACGCCGCGCGACTCGATATGGGCAACCCGGGAAGACCTTCGCGATCGGCATGGGATGCGAACTGCGCCATGCCGCGCGGGTCATCTACTCCGACGGTCTGGAGATCGGACCGCAGGCGCACGTCACGCCGATCGGTGCCGGGTGCCGGGTGTGCGAGCGGACCAACTGCGCGCAGCGCGCTTTCCCCGCTCTCGGCGCCTCACTGCGCATCGACGAACACACCAGCAGCGTCTCGCCGTACATGAGTCTCACCGAGACCCGGTGAGCGACGAGCCTCCCTTCCGCTCCCTGAGGTGCGAGGAGCGATAGCCGCCGGGCCGAGCAAGCGACGAAGGAGCGCGTCGAGGTCGACGAGCCACCCTTCCGCTCCCTGAGGTGCGAGGAGCGATAGCCGCCGGGCCGAGCAAGCGACGAAGGAGCGCGTCGAGGTCGACGAGCCTCGAAGGGCCGCAAGCGAATCAGCCGCGACACCCGTTCGGCGCGGGTAGGCCGCGTAGCCGGTCGTCGAGCCAGGTCGCGGTGTCCGGGAAGCCGAGAGCAGCCGCCGACACGTGCTCGGCACCGTACTCGCGGTAGACCGCGGTGGCACCGAGAGCGCACTGCTGGGCGAAGAGCGCGCGTGCCTGGCTGGCCGGAACCCACCACTCGTAGCGCCCGTGGTAGATCAGCAACGGCATCGACGCCTCGAGATCCGCCATGGACGTGACCTCGAAGAGCTTCTCGGCGACCGCGGAGTTGAAGGGGTCCGGGTCGGTCGACAGCAGCTGGGTCGGGAGGTGCGAGATCCCGAGGTTGCCCATGTCGTCGGTGCAGATGTTGCGGATCTCCGACGTCGCAAGCCATCTCGCCAGATGGTTCGACATCTGCAGGACCTCGGGCCGTTCCCGCGCGACACCGAGAATCGCCGAATGGAAGACACCCGAGGCCAGGTTCGCGTTCATGGCGCCGGCGAGTGACCGGTAGTCCGCGGGTACCCCGCCGATGGCCGCGCCCACGAATCGTCCGGCGATGTCGGGCGCATACCCGGCGGCGAGCTTGGCCGCCCCGTGGGTGGCGATCGCCCCACCGGAGTAGCCGACCATCGCGATGGGTCCGCGCCCGAAGTTCGCCGGGTCGACGCCGGCCGCCGCGCGCACCGAGTCGAGGATCACGTGTCCCGCGACAAACGGCTCGGCGTAGGCCATCCGGGGTCCCGTGTGGTCGGGCACGAGCACCGCGTAACCCCGGTCCAGTGCGAGTTGGGTGAACGGCGGGATCAGATCGGTCTCGTTCGTGTTGTTGGTGAATCCGTGTGCGTAGGTGAACCCCGTGGTGCATTTCGTGCCCAGCGCGACTATCGGCGAATTGTTGACCAGGACCGGCCGGGCTCCCCGTCCGGTCCACGCCTTGGCCGGCACCAGGAGGGTGGCCGTGCCGAACATCGGGGCGCCGTTCGCGTCGGTGGTCCGGAACTTGACCTGCCGCGCCGACCGCAGCGGGACGAAGACGAGCGACTGCGCCACGCGGGTCACCGACCGCGTCGTCAGGACCTCTCCGGGTGTCCGCGCGGCGAGTCCGGCCGGCCAGTCGTCGAAGAACCGGTCGCCGCTCGGCGACGGCATGATCGCCTCGCGCAGCTCTTGCAGCTCGTGGGAGGCGCCCGGAATGCGGGACCGTTCCGGAATGCGCGACAGTCTCTCGACCGGCGGCGCCGGGATCACGGCGTCGATGTCCGCCGGCAGCTGCGACGGGACCGAGGTGAGATTGGGCGGTTCGGCGTCGGCCGTACCGCTCATCCACGTCGGGCCCGCGACGAGTCCCAGTGCGGCCACCGCCACCGTGGTCGCGATCGCTGCCCGTCGAACCGATAGTCGAAGAACTCCCCTGGCCGGCATCGCCAACCTCCCGTCTCACCTCGGTGATCGTCGAATCACCTGCCCCCCGGCAGCACATCTGACGACTCGAACCGCGATCACCTGCGGCCAATGCTAGACGGCGGGGATCAAGCGTGCCGTGCCGACGGCGAGGTGAGTCGCGGGTGTAGTCCGGTCGGGTGACGCGCGAATGTGCTTTCCCCACCGGGCATCACACATCACGGTTCCGTCTCGGTGCGGCGACCATCGATGCGCAACCGGCGCTCCGGTCCGGTCGATGGTCCTAGGGTCACGGGGAAGCGGGCGCATCGGGGCGTCCGTCACGCGAAGGCACCGTCATGACGAGAACCTCGCTCCGCCGCCGGACACCGCTCCGGTACCGGACTGCGCTGCGGCACCGGGCGACGTGGACGGTCGGCGTCCTGCTGATCGTCGTCGTCGGCCTACTGCCCGCCGGACGCGCGGCCGCGGATCCACCGAACATGATGCCGCTGCCGCCGCCTGTCGTCGACGCGATCGACGACGCGGTGCCGCCACCCCCGGTTGCCCCGCTGCGCACGATCCCACCGCGCGCACGAGCCGCCGGATTCGACCACCGCACACTCGAATTGCGCGAGTCGATCCTGCCCTCGCCCACCGGTGACCCGATGTTCGACCGCTGGCCGGCCGATCTGGCTTCCCGCGCGCCGGGCGAAGTGATCGCCACGCGCGACGTCATCGCGGCTGCCGGACCGGTTGTGACCGTGCCGCTTCGCTCGGCGACGCTGATCAAGTTCCGGAGCACCGACGCCGTCGGAGCGCCGATCTACGGCACCGCGACCCTGCTGATCCCGCGCCGCGCGGTCGGCGCGTCGACGCCGATGCTCGTGAACAATCTGCCGATCGACTCCCTCGGAGCCGCCTGCACACCCGGATACACACTCGCGCATGGACTCTCCATCGCAACCGGGATCACGGACCTGATCCCGCCGACGACCCAGCTCGCACTGAACGCGGGCCATGCGGCTCTGATACCCGACCACCAGGGACCCCGGATGGCCTACGCGGAACCGGTACTCGCCGGGCACGTGACGCTCGACGCCATTCGCGCGGCCCGGCGTCTGGACCCGATGATGTTGCGCGACAGCCGGGTGGCGATGACCGGGTATTCCGGGGGTGCCATCGCCACGCACGGGGCGTCGAAACTGCTGGGCGAGTACGCTCCCGAGCTCACCGATCGCGTCGTCGGCGCGGCACTCGGCGGCGTCCCGGCCGACTTCCGGATGCTCGTCGGGAGCATGAACGCGAACCTGGCGACCGGCCTGTTCCATGCTGCGACCTTCGGCATCGCGCGCGAGCGTCCGGAGATCCTGGCGCTGGCGAACCGGCCCGCTCGATGGCTGGCCTCGTCGCCGATGAAGAACGTGTGCGTGCTCCCCGAGGCCATCGCCGGCGGGACCTTCCTGCCGATGCAGGTGCTGTCGAACGACCCCGACCCGTTCCGGTCGCCGACCGCCGAGCGGATCTACCGCCTGACCGGAATGGCCGACCGCGCGTCCGCGACTCCCCTGCTGATCTATCACGGCACCCACGAATGGTGGATACCCGCGGCCGGCGCCCGCGCCCTCTATCGCGAACAGTGCGCTCTCGGCACCAACGCGGCCTACCGTGAAATCTTCGGCGAACACGTCACCGCAGCGCTGCTCGGCTTCCCGGTGGCCCTCGACTGGCTCGACCGCCGGCTACGCGGCGAACCGGCCGTCGACGAGTGTCGCCGCTGACCGGCGGGACGTCGCCCGGTCAGAAGACGAGAACGCGGAGATTCTCCGCGACGCATGCGGGCTTGGCCTCTCCCTCGATCTCGACGGTGTTGGTGACGACCACGTTCACGCCCTTCGGCGTCTCCTCGACCGAGGTGATCACCGCATTGGATCGAATCCGGGCGCCGACCTTCACCGGATTCGGGAAACGCAGTTTGTTCATCCCGTAGTTGAGGACCAGCTTGGGACCTTCGACGGTGAAGATCTTCCCGGCGATCATCGGCAGCAACGAGACCGTCAGGTATCCGTGCGCGATGGTCGTGCCGAACGGACCCGACTTCGCACGTTCGGGGTCGACGTGGATCCACTGGTGATCACCGGTCGCGTCGGCGAAGGCGTTGACCCGTTCCTGGGTGATCTCCAGCCATTCGCCCGACCCGAGATCCTCGCCGATCGCGGCCTTCAGTTCGTCGACACTGGTGAACGTCCGTGTGGTGTGCGTCATAGTCCGCGTAGTCTACCGTGGGCCCATGGGCACACCTCGCGTCGCTCCGGGCGGTCTCCGGGAGCTCGGGCCGATCAATTTCGTCTTCGCGCGGGGGGCCGCACGGGCCATCGGTGTCGACGACGCACACATCTTCTCCACTCTCGGACGCACGAAGGGGCTCTTCCGCGGCTGGCTCCACTTCAGCAGCCGGTTGATGCCGTTCGGTGCGTTGTCGCGCAAGGACTCCGAGATGGTCATCATCCGGGTGGCCCATCTCCGGGAGTGCGACTACGAACTCGATCATCACCGACGACTCGGCCGGCGGGCCGGGATCACCGCGGACGAGTTCGACCACATCCTGGAGGGACCCGACGCCGGATGGGGCGATCGCGAGCGCGCGATCCTGCGAGCCGTCGACGAGCTCGTCGAGAGCAAGGACGTCTCCGACATCGCCTGGCAGGCGTTGTCGCGGCACCTCGACGACCGGAAGCTCATCGCCTTCACCCTGCTCGTCGGGCAGTACGACAGTCTCGCGACCACCATCCACACACTGCGCATCGAGCGCGACACCCGCTCCTGACATGGAGTCGATCGCGCAGCGGCTGATGCGCAACCAGCACTTCGCCGAAATCTACGAGCACCGGTGGCGTCCGACCTTCACCCGGCTCTTCAGTCTCGGCGGCCGTTCCACCGCCGACTTCGACCGCGCGCTGCGCGCCTACCTCGCCCGCCCCGGCGATCGCCTCGTCCTCGATGTCGCCTGCGGTCCGGGCAATTACACGCGTGAGATCGCCGACGGCCTCACCGGCGACGGCCGGTGCATCGGCATCGACTTCTCCACACCCATGCTGGCGCGCGCGGCGCAGACCAACGCCGTCGGACGGGCCGCGTTCGTGCGCGGTGACGCCCACGCATTGCCGTTCGCCGACAACACCTTCGACGTCGTCACCTGCCTGGCGGCGCTCTATCTGATCCCCGATCCCCTCCCTGTGGTCGACGAGCTGGTTCGGGTGACCGCGCCCGGCGGCGAGATCGTGGTCTTCACCTCGGTGACGACACCTCTCACCTCGCTGCCGGGCGTCCGGCCGCTCGCCGGGGTGAGCGGATACCGCATCTTCGACGACCACGAGATCCTCGAGCGCCTCCGTCGTGCCGGCGTGGACGACGTCGAGCAGACGATCACCGGACAGGGACAGTTCGTGCTGGCGCGGAGACCCGGCCCGGAGGCGACGCAGGGCTGAGCGGTCGATCAGAAGGACCGGTAGTCGCGGATGGTCATCCGCGGTCCACGGCGCTCGGGACGGACGCCGCCCCGCGTGACCATCCGGATGATGCGCTGTCGTTGTCCCGCATAGGGTTCGAGCAACTCGAGCATCCCCGCATCGTCGACGGCCTCGCCGATCAGGGTGAGCCCCACCAGCTTCGGGATGTGATAGTCGCCGACGTTGACGACGTCGGGATCGCCGAGCGCACGCGACAGGGCCTCCGCCTCGGTCCACCGCCCGACGCCGCGTAACACGGTGAGCTTGGCCGCGTGACGTTCGACGTCGAGAGCGGTCGCCCCGCGAATCGTCCGCATCCGGACCGGTTCGATGCCGCTGCGGTGCCACTCCCAGCTCGGGATGCGGGCCCACTCCGCTCGGGGCGGTGGCACCCTCATCGTCTCCGGAACCGGACCGGGTGCGGGAGTACCGAAGCGGCGCAACAGATACCGCCACGCGCGGAACGCCTCGGCGCCCACGACCTTCTGTTCGAGGATCGCCGGCACCAGCGCTTCCCACACGCGATCGGTGCGACCGAGGCGCAGTCCCTCGGTACGGCGGACGAGTTCGTGTACCACCGGGTGACGTGGGACCAACGCGTCCGGATCGTCACTCGCCCCGAGGAAGTCGGGCATCTGCTCGAGTAGCCAGTCCGCACCCGGCCCCCAGGCGCGTCCGGTGACGGTCGTGCCGTCGGAGCGAACGGTCAGCGTACCCGGCCCATCGGGCGTGTGGGCCGCCCGCCACACCGACCTGTCCTGTCCGTAGACGAACGCCGGGTCGCCCGCACCGCGTCGGTGCAGGCCGACCGTCGCCCCGATGTCGAGCGGCCACGGGGGTGTCCACTCGCGGACACGTTCGACGGCACTCACCGTTCCGAGGGTAGTGCGCAGACCCTTCGTGGCTCGTCGACCTCGACTCGCTTCGCTCGCTCGGCCCGGCGGCTATCGCTCCTCGCACCTCAGGGAGCAGAGATGAAGCCCTGCTCCCCGAGGAGAGCAGAGATGTCCCGCCCCCTGAGGTGCGAGCGAAGCGAGCCTCGAAGGGCCAGGACTACAGGTTGATCATGTGCCCCAGCGCGCCGTGGAACGTCTCCTGCAGCGCCTCCGACAGGGTCGGGTGGGTGTGCACGTTGCGGGCGAGTTCCTTGGCGGTGAGGTCCCACTTGTGGGCCAGCGTCATCTCCGGCAGCATCTCGGAGACGTTGTCGCCCACGAGGTGTCCGCCGAGGAGTTCGTCGGTGTCGGCGTTCGTGATGAGCTTGGCGAAACCCGCGGTCTCGCCGAGTCCCTGCGCCTTGCCGTTGGCCGAGAACGGGAACGTTGTCGCCTTCACGTTGTAGCCCTCGTCCTTGGCCTGCGCCTCGGTGAGTCCGAAGGACGCCACCTGGGGCTGGCAGAACGTGGCGCGCGGCATGAAGCGGTAGTCGCCGAGGGTCATGGTCTCGACGCCGGCGATGGTCTCGGCGGCCACGACGCCCTGGGCCTCGGCCACATGCGCGAGTTGCAGCTTGGCGGTGACATCGCCGATGGCGTAGATGCCGTCGACGTTGGTGCGCATGTAGTCGTCGATCGCGATGGCGCCGCGATCGGTGAGCTCGACACCGGTCTTCTCCAGGCCGAAGCCCTCGACGCGCGGGGCGAAGCCGACCGACATGAGGACCTTGTCGACGGTCAGCTCGCCCTCCTTGTCCTTGGCGTCGGTGTAGGTGACGGTGACGTCGTCGCCGTTGTCGGTGACCGACTGAACCCTGGTGGAGGTCAGCAGCTTGATGCCGAGTTTCTTGTATTCCTTGGCGAGAGCCTTGGACGAGTCGGCGTCCTCGTTGGGCAGCACGCGGTCGAGGAACTCGACGATGGTGACGTCGACGCCGTAGTTGGCGAGCACATAGCCGAACTCCATACCGATGGCACCGGCGCCGACGATGACGATCGAGCCGGGTAGCTCGCGGGTGAGGATCTGGGTCTCGTAGGTGACCACGTTCTCCGACAGTTCGACGCCGGGGAGCAGCTTGACCGTCGACCCGGTGTCGATGATGACGTCGTCGAAGGTGATCTCCCGATCGCCGACCTTGATGGTCTTGGCGTCGGTGAACACCCCGTACCCGTCGATTTCGGTGATCTTGTTCTTCTTCATCAGGTAGTGGACGCCCTTGACGATGCCGTCGGACACCTTGCGGCTGCGGTCGAATGCCGCGCCGAAGTCGAAGGAGACATCGCCACTGATGCCGAACGTCTTGGCCTGGTGATTGAAGATGTGCGCGAGTTCGGCATTGCGCAGAAGTGCCTTCGACGGGATACATCCGACGTTCAGACACACACCGCCCCAGTACTTCTCCTCGATCACGGCGGTTTTCTTGCCCAGTTGAGCCGACCGGATCGCGGCTACGTACCCACCTGGACCTGCACCCAATACAACTGTTTGAAAGTGTTCAGCCACGACAGCCAGCCTACGTCGCGTCCGACCACCGCCGCAGAGTGTCCCACTACTCGCCGGTAGCACCACTTCGGTTTCAATCACTGATTGAAACGACGACTGAACTGTGCTTTGCTGCTCGTGTGACCCAGACCACCCGCGAGGGACGCGGTGCCGGACGCCGCGATTCGGCCTCGATGCCGACTCGCGAGACCCTGCTGACCGTCGCCGAACGGCTCTTCCTCGCCGACGGATACGACAAGGTGTCCGTCCGGGCGATCTGCGCGGCCGCCGAGGCCAACCCGGCCGCGGTGCACTACCACTTCGGCACCAAGGAAGACCTCACCATCGCACTGCTGCAGTCCCGGCTCGGCCCGCTGTGGGCCGACCCGCTCGCTTCGCTCGACCCGGCCGTCACAGCGATCGCGCAGGTCGTCGACGTGGTCGTCGACCCCTTCGTCGATCTACAGGCCGACCCGGCGGGACATCTCCACCTGCGGCTGCTCGCCCGGTTCGTGTTCGCCCACCCCACCGCCGGCTGGACGTCGCGCTGGTTCGATCTCGACCCGTTCGCCGACATGCTCGCCGACGCCGTCCCCGGCCTGACCGCGGGGCAGGCGCGCCGGCGCTGGGCCCTCGCCTTCCAGCTCATCCTCCTGAGGTTCGGGGGCACTGAGACGTTGAGCACGACCGCGGTGACAGCCCTGACCGGCTTCGTCACCGCCGGACTGACCGCGCCCGCGCCGTGAGACACGAGTGAGAGGACCCGTTGTGGACAGCCCCACCACCGGACCGTTCAGCCCCGCCCGGCTCGGCCCGCTGCACCTGCGCAACCGGCTGATCAAATGCGCGACCTTCGAGGGGATGACGCCCGACGCCCTGGTCACCGACGAGCTCATCGAGTTCCACCGCGAGGTAGCGGCCGGCGGCGTCGCCATGAGCACCGTCGCGTATTGCGCGGTCTCACCCGAGGGCCGCACCGACCGCCACCAGATCTGGATGCGGCCGAAGGCGGTTCCCGGATTGCGGCGGCTCACCGACGCCATCCACGCCGAGGGGGCTCTCGCCGCCGCACAACTGGGGCACGCAGGCGCGGTCGCGAACTCGGCGTCGAACCGGGCCCCCGCCCTCGGACCGTCACGGATACCCGCGCCGATGGGGATGTCGGTGACCCGCGCGGTCAGTGTCGACGACATCGCCGATCTGCGGGAGAAGTTCCGTCGCGCCGCGCGACTCGCGGTGGACTCCGGTTTTGACGGGCTCGAGATCCACTGCGGCCACAACTATCTCATCTCCAGCTTTCTGTCTCCGCTGCTGAACCGGCGTCGCGACTCCTACGGCGGGAGCCTCGTCAACCGTGCGCGTATCGCGCGCGAGGTGGTCGAGAGCGTGCGCGACGAGGTCGGGGACGAGGCCGCGATCTGGGTGAAACTGAACACCTTCGACGGCGTCGGCCGCGTCGACCTCGAACGCTCACCCGCGGCTCGGGCACGCAGCCGGGCCAAGCGCAGTGGCTTCAACGTCGACGAGGCGTGCCAGGTGGCGCAGCTCCTGGAGTCCGACGGTCACCTCGACGCCATCGAACCCACCGCGGGGAGTTCACTTCTCAACCCGATGTACCTGTTCCACGGCGAGGCGCCGCGCAAGGAGTTCGCCGATGCGTTCTCCGGTGCGATGAAGTACGGACTCAAGGTCTTCGCCCCGGTCTTCCTGAAGCACTACCGCTATCACGACGCCTATCTGCTGCCCCTCGCACGCGAACTGCGTAAGGCCGTCGACCTGCCGCTCATCCTCCTGGGCGGCGTCACCGACCGGGCCTCGATGGATCTCGCCCTCGCCGAGGGCTTCGACTTCATGGCCATGGGCCGCGCGCTGTTGCGTGAGCCCGACCTTCCCCTACGCCTGGCCGACGACCCGTCGACGACGTCGAAGTGTGTCCACTGCAACCTCTGCATGCCGACGATCTACTCACACACCCGATGCCCGATCCGAACGGGTGAGGTCCCCGACCCGGTGACTGCCGGCAGCCAGGGCGTGTCGCCCCGCCGCTGAGCGTCACCGGCGGATGAACTCGCCGTTGCTCTCCTCGTCGTCGTAGTACTCGATCGTCATCCGTGGCCCGTCGAACCTCACCTGCGAGATCGAGCCCGGCTCGGCGTTCTCGTTGAGCAGGGTGAAGGTGTTGCCGTCCCAGTGGGAGAGCTCGTGTTTGCGGACCCCGCCCGGACCCATCTCCAGGACGAGCTTCCCGTCGCGTTCGACGACCTCCGCCGGCCCGTACACGGGGTTGGCGTAGGCACCCACGTACGACGGCAGCGGTTGCGGCGGTGCGGGATTCGGCGGCGGTTCTTTGCCGACCAGTTCACCCTCCGGGACGCTCAGCGGCGCATACGCCTTGGCGTAGAGATCCCGCCAGTCGTTGCGGATCTCACCGAACTGGACGAGGTCCATGAACTCGGCGGCGATCGCATCCACCGCACCGACGGGCGCGGCGTTGGAGAGCACGACGATCGCGGTGTCGGCCGACGGCAGGACCGAGAACACCGTTCCGGCGCCCGAGGCGAAGGCGCCGGCGTGGTTGAACTGCGTCCGCGCGTCCTCGGTGACCCCGACGTTGAAGCCGTAGCCGTACGATCCGGCGCGGGAGTCGGGCGTCTGCGGTGGATTGGACACCACCTGCGGCGAGACCGCGGGGAGCAGGGCGTCGGGCGCCACCACCTCCTGGCCGTTGTGCTTGCCCTGGGCCAGCACCATCTTCAACCAGATCGCCATGTCGTTGACCGACGAACTCACGCCGCCCGCCGGTGACTGCGCGTCGGGTTCGCGCGGGATCGGGGTCTTGACCCACTTCTCGTCTTCCTTGATGTGTCCGACCGCGCGGTCCGCCCGGCGTTCGAAGTCGACGAACCGCGAGCTGGTGCTGGTCATGCCCAGCGGTCCGTAGATGAGATCCTGAGACAGTGTCGCCCAGTCCGTCCCGGCTTTCACCGCCACGGCCTCGCCACCTGTCGTCACCCCGAAGTTGGTGTAGGCGTAACTGATCCGGAACGGATCGAGGGGCATGAAACGCATCCGCTGCAGGATCTCCTCGCGCGAGTAGCCCATGTCCTCGAGTTTGTCACCGGCGTGGTCGGGAAGACCCGACCGGTGGGAGTACATGTCCCCGACGGTCACCGTGCGCGTGACATACGGCTCGGAGAGAGCGAACCACGGCAATGATTCCACGATCGGCATCTCCCAGGTCACCGTCTTGTCGGTGACGGCGGCCGCGACCACCGTCGACCCGACCGACTTGGACACCGACGCGAGCTGGAAGACGGTGTTCGGGTCGACCGCGTCACCGGTGGTGATGTCCTTGACGCCGAACCCCTTGGCGTACTTGGTCTCCCCTCCCGACACGACGGCCACGGCCACCCCGGGGATCTTCGTCGACTCCATGATCGACGCGACCAGGTCGTCGAGCTGGCCGACCGCCTTGTCGACCGCATCGGCCGGCAGCGGTTCGGCGGCGACGGAATTCGGATTGACCAAGGACGACCCGGACGGTGACGAACCGGTCCCCGACGACCCGCTGTCACAGGCGGCGACGAGTGCGATGACCGCGACGGCGGAGCACGTGGCCATCGAGAGACGGCCCCATCTCGTGGCTCGCGGCGGCTCATGGCCGGAGCGGCGGACAGGAACGGAATGAGCAGTGGCCATGGGGGTCTCCTCGACGTCGCTGCGTCACGATACCCCCGAAACAGGCCCCGAGTAGGCGTTTTGTCGGGGTCGGCACCGCGTCGCACGCGCGCGGGGTCCGACGCCCGCGGGCGCCCGCGTAGGTTGGACGCCATGACCGAGCACGGCGACGACGGCACCGCGACCACCGACACCGATCCGTACCTGTGGCTGGAAGAGGTCACCGGCGACGATGCGTTGTCGTGGGTACGCGCCCACAACGAACCCACGGTGGCGGCGTTGACGTCATCGGAGCGCTTCCGCGAGCTGGAGGCCGCGACGCTGGCCGCGCTCGACACCGACGACCGCATTCCCTACGCGCGGCGTCGCGGTGAGTATCTCTACAACTTCTGGCGCGACGCGACCAACCCGCGCGGACTCTGGCGTCGCACGACGTACGACTCCTACGTCACCGACGCCCCTGACTGGGATGTCCTCATCGACGTCGACGAACTGGCACGGGACGAGGACGAGAACTGGGTGTGGGCCGGTGCCACCGTGCTGCGGCCCGAGTACGAGCGGGCGCTGATCTCCCTCTCGCGCGGTGGCGCCGACGCCTCCGTGGTCCGCGAGTTCGACATCCCGTCGCGCACCTGGGTGGCCGACGGCTTCGTGCTGCCGGAGAACAAGTCCGACGTGGGGTGGATCGACCGCGACTCCGTCTACGTGGGAACGGATTTCGGCGAGCAACCCGACGGGCACGGCTCGCTGACCGACTCCGGCTATCCGCGCGTGGTCAAGCGGTGGACGCGGGGGACCCCGCTGTCGGAGGCCGTCACGGTCTTCACCGGTGAGACCTCCGACGTGTCGGTGCGCGCGGTCTACGACAGCACACCGGGATTCGAGCGCCACTTCATCGGGCGCGCCACGGACTTCTTCAACTCGCTGGACTACGAACTGCGCGACGGCGAGCCCGAGTTGCTCGACGTCCCCACCGATGCCCACGCCGGGGTCCGGATGAACTGGCTGCTGGTGCTGTCGCGGTCGGAATGGGAGGTCGGCGGCACCACTCACCCACCGGGCACGCTGCTGGCCTTCGACTACGAGTCCTACCGGTCGGGCGACCGCGACGCGACCGTGCTGTTCGCACCCGACGCGCACACGAGTCTCGTCGACTACGCCTACACGCGTTCACATCTCATCATCGTGAAACTCCACGACGTGCACACCAGGGTCGAGGTGCGCGAACTCGGGACGTGGCAGGTCATCGACATGCCGGGACTGCCCGACCTCGCCACGGTCTCGGTGCTCGACACCGACCCCGATGAGAGTGACGAGGTGTTCTGGTCGGCGACGTCGTTCACCGAACCGCCGAGTCTGCTGCACGGTTACAGCGGGCACGCCCCGGAGGTGATCAAACACAGCCCCGCGTTCTTCGACTCCGGGTCGGTGACCGCAGAGCAGCACTTCGCGACGTCCGACGACGGCACGCAGATCCCGTACTTCGTGGTGCGGCGCCGCGACGTGTCCCATGGCCCGACGCTCCTGTACGGCTACGGCGGATTCGAGAACGCGCTCACCCCGAGCTACCTCGCCATCGCCGGACAGAGCTGGGTCGAACGCGGCGGCATCTACGTGATCGCCAACATCCGTGGCGGCGGCGAGTACGGACCGTCGTGGCACACCCAGGCCCAGAAGGCGGGCCGGTACAAGGTCTATGAGGATTTCGCGGCGGTGGCACGCGCCCTCGTGGACTCCGGCCTCACCACCCCGGCCCAGCTCGGCGCCCAGGGCGGTTCCAACGGCGGGCTGCTCATGGGCGTGATGCTGACCCGGTATCCCGAGTTGTTCGGCGCCCTGGTCTGCCAGGTGCCGCTCATCGACATGAAGCGTTACCACCTCCTGTTGGCCGGGGCATCGTGGATGGCCGAGTACGGCGACCCCGACGATCCCGAACAGTGGGAGTTCATGAAGCCGTTCTCGCCGTATCAGAACATCGACGCCGAGACGACATACCCACCGATCCTGGTGACCACCTCGACCCGCGACGACCGGGTCCACCCCGGTCATGCGCGCAAACTCGTTGCCCGCCTGGAGGAAACAGGCCACGACGTGCAGTACTACGAGAACATCGAGGGCGGTCACGGCGGCGCGGCGGACAACAAGCAGGCCGCGTTCAAGTCCGCGCTCGCCTACGAATTCCTCTGGCGGACCCTCGGGATCTCGTAGCGACAGGGCGCGCCATCGGCCATCGTCTACTACGAGATCCGCAAGACCACGACCGCCGCGGGGCGCACCGACCGCTCGCCCGCGACCAGTCCCGGACGGAGCACCTCGGCAACCGTGCGGTCCGCGGCGGTGTCGGTCACCGGGCGGACGTCGACCGCCTCCATGGTGCGGGCATCGAAGTCGGCGCCGGGTGGCGGTGCGACGACGGCACCGCCGCGGCCGACGATGAGCCGTTCCAGGCCGGCGCGCAGCAGCTCGAACGCGGGCCGGTCCGCCTCCGACGCCGAGACCGCGCACGTCGCGGCGTCGGTGTACAGCGCGAACAGATCGACCAGGAGCGGAACGTCTGCCACGGCCGTCGCCGGCGGCGATTTGGCGGCGTCGACGAGTCGTTCGATCGTCCTGGTCTGCCGCGCGACCACCAGCGCGAGGTCGGACAGCTGCTCGCGCAACTGCTCGAGCCCAGCGGTTCGGTCGGGTGCAGGGCCCTCCGGAGACGTCATTCCGCCAGCGTAATGAATGGCCACCCATCGATCGTCCGACACCGGCGGAACCCTCTGCGCTGCTAGCATCCCCGATCGTGGGCGTAATCGGGATCGACCTGGGAACCACCAACTCGGCGATGGCGAAGATCGATGCCGACGGTCGCCCCGAGGTGATCGTCGGCCTGACCGGGGCACCGACCACCCCGTCGACGGTCTTGCTCACCTCGCCCACCGACCACGTCGTCGGCGAAGGTGCGCGCCGGCAGGCCCGGCTCGACCCCGAGAACGTCTGCAGCCTGGTGAAGCGGCGGATGGGCGACGCACAGTGGCGGTTCGTCGCGCACGGGCAGACCTGGTCGGCCCCGGCGATCTCGGCACTCATCCTCAAATCGCTGATCTCCGACGCCGCGTTCGCCGGTGAGCGGGTCGACCGCGCCGTGATCACCGTGCCGGCGTATTTCGGTGACGAAGAGCGGCGCGCGACGATCCAGGCCGGCACCTATGCGGGCCTCGAAGTCGCGGGGGTCTTGTCCGAACCGATCGCCGCGGCACTCTCCTACGGGTTCAGCCGGATCACCGATCCCCTCGCCAAGAGCACGCCCGACGAGACCGTCCTGGTCTACGACCTCGGCGGCGGCACCTTCGACGCGACGGTCATCGAACTCGCCGATCGCCGGATCACCGTGCTCGCCGTCGACGGTGATCATCAGCTCGGCGGTGCCGACTGGGACGAGCGGCTGGCGCTGCACCTCTCGCGCACATTCTGCGCCCAGAATCCCGATGCCGAGGACCCGCTCGACGACTCCGCCGGGTCACAGGCCCTCATCCTTGCCGCGGAGCGGGCGAAACACGAACTGACCGAATCGGATTCGACGTCGGTGATCGTCGCTCACGACGGCGCCCGGTCGGTCATCCCGCTCACGCGGTCCGAGCTCGAGGAACTCACCCGCCCGCTGCTGGCCCGCACCGTCGAACTCACCCGGTCGTGCCTGGCCGCCGCCGAACGTCGAGGGGTGTCCGCCGTCGACCGGGTCCTGCTGGTCGGCGGTTCGTCGCGGATGCCGATGGTCGCACGGGAGCTCGCCGCCGCATTGGGAAAGACCCCGGAGCTCAACGATCCCGATCTCGCCGTCGCCCGCGGAGCCGCGATCTACGGCGAGAAGCTCGAGATCGAACGACTCGTCCGCGCCGACCTCGCCACCCGCGGCCGTCTCCGCGAGGACCGCGGACTCGACAGCGTCGCCCCGGCAGATCTCGACGAGTCCTGCACGCGGGTCGCGCACGCGTTCGCACTGCCTGTCAGCGGTGTCCGCCGGATGCTCGAGGTCAGCGTGGACACGGTGGTGTCCCGCGGGTTCGGGGTGCTGGCGGTCAACGGCCACAACGGCGAGCTGGAGGCCAGCTGGCTGGTCCACCGCAACCAGACGCTGCCGATCAAGGTGCGCCGGTCGTTCGGGACCATGCGACGCGATCAGTCCCGCATCGAGCTGGTCGTGCTGGAACAGCAGGGGCAGGCGGCGTCCCCACGACCCGAGGACGCCAAGGTCCTCATCGAGGGCGCGATCACCGACATCCCGCCCGGTTACGACGAGGGCAGTGAGGTGTCGGTCACCTTCGAGATGGCGTTCGACGGCGTCTTGCACGTCACCGCATTCCACGTCGACGCCCGGATACCACTGACACTGTCGGCCAAAACAGGTGCGTCGCTGTCGAAGTCGGAGGTCGAACGGGAACTCGAACAGGTGCACCGATCTCGACGCCGCGACCAGTGATCATGTCCGGGTGAGGTAAGGGGTCTGATGGAGCCGTTCGTCGGCAACGACTACCGCAAACGCGTGCTCGCCGCGGTCGAGCGACGCGGCGGCCCAGGCGAATCCGATTCGTTCGAACTGTATGACATCCCGGTCGGGGAGGCCGAGCGACTCGACGACGATGCCGTGGCCGCGCGCCTCGACGAGGTCTGGGCGTTCTGGCAGAAGCAACGCGACCACCCGAAGTACCGCATCCTGGTGGCACGACTGGTCGCCGAACACGACGAGCGGTCGGCGCCGTTGCGGCACAAAACCGGCCGGATCGCCGAGGCGCGCGCGGTGACCACCCGGCGCGAACTACGCGATCAGCAGAGGTTCGAACTCCTCGACAACGCGATCGCGCGACTCAACGAACGCTACGGCGGCATACCGAGATCCAAGCGCGCCGGGCTCGAGGAGATCGGCGCGATGGGTGGCCTCGACCCGGCGGAGACGGCCACCCGCCTGCGGCGTCACCGCATCGTCGACGATGTGCCCGCCCCACCCGCCGCGCCGGTGCCGCCGCGGGTGACGTTGTCGGCACAGCAACGCGCCCAGATCGGCGACCTGCTCGCCGAGTTCGACCGGCTGCACGACGGCGACCCCACCCCGACCCTGCTGACCCTGTTGCACCTCGACACCGACGCCGTCGCCGACCGCGGTGTCATCGAGTCGCGGGCCGTCGCACTCAACGAGCGCGCCCGCGAACTCGCGGCCGGCCGGTTCCGCGCGGTCCTCGACGAGCTCCTGGTTCACGTGCACGACGTCCTGCTCGCCGATCCCGCCCTCGCACAGGAGTATCGGCAGTCGGTGATCGACGAGGTGACCGACCATCTCCGGCCACGGGTCCGGGCCGCGGTCCTGGTCGAGGACGAACTCGGGACACAGGACCACGAGTACCTGCTCGACGAGGCGCGCGCCCGCGGGCTGGGCGCTCGGGACGCGCGCACGGTGATCGCCGGACTCGCCGCCGAATTCGGCGCGCCCCCTCCCCCGGGCGAGCCCCTCCCGCCGCCGGCCGAGCCCCTTCCTCCGCCGGCCGAGCCCCTCCCGCCGCCGGCCGAGCCCCTCCCGCCGCCGGCCGAGCCCCTTCCTCCGCCGGCCGAGCCTGTCGAGGTCGAGGTCCCCGCCCCGCGCAAGAGGCTGTGGGAGAACGATCTTCGAGCCGCCCGCGCCGCGTTGCGTGACGGCCAGCCCGTGCGGGCGCGTTCGGCGATCGCGGACGCCCGGGCCTCGGCCGGCGACGACGACGAGGCGTTGCGGCAGATCGGGGCGGTCGCCGACGAGGTCGAGCGGGTCATCACCCAGGCGGTGACGGACTCGCGGCGAGCGGGAGACCTCGCAGACGAGAAGCGACATGTCGCGGCACTCGACCTGCTCGAGAGCGTGTTGCGGGTGGCCCGGGACATCGACCTGCTTCCCGACGTGGACGGCCGACTCGACGAACGGCTGGAGCAGTCACGCGACGTCGTCACCCGGGCCGCCGCGGCTGCCCGAACGGCGTCGGCGGGAGACCCGGCCGGCCTGGCCGCCGTCGCCGAGCTGCGGCGTCAGATCGTGGATCACGACGAGCTCAACTCGGCGGCGGCCGAGGTCACCGTGGAGCCGCCGCGCAACGTCCGGTCGGTCGCCGACGGGGGCGCGATCACCGTCACCTGGGAGCCGTCGGCGACGGGGTCGGTGACGTACCGGGTCGTGCGGATCGGATTCGACGGCTCGACCCGGACGCTGGGTCGGACCACGGCGACCGAGCTGTCCGACGGCAGTGCACCCGACCCGGTCCCGCCGGTCTACGAGGTCACCGCCGTGTACGCCGGGCACCGGTCCGCCCCCGCCCGTACCGACGCCGTGTCCGCCCCGTCCGCCGGTCCGGCGGCCGCGGCCCCCGAGCGACCCTCCGCCCCGCGCCCCGACGACCCGCCGCCGGTCACCGCCGTCTGCGTCGAAGGCGACACCGTGCGCTTCGACTGGCCGGTCGGAGTCACCGAGGCGATGGTCGTCATTCGGCCGGATGCCGCTCCGGATCACCCCGCGGACCCGGCGGCCATCGCGTCGAAGGTGACCAACACCCGGTATCAGATCGACGACGGTTTCCCGCTCCCGCCGGACATCCCACGTCCCTGCCATGTCGCGGTGGCCAGCTGCCGTCGGAGCCCGCAGGGAAAGCTCGTTGTCGCGTCCGCGTTCGGTCCGTCCGCGCGAGCTCATGCGCCGGCGACGGGCGCCGCCGGATGAGGGTGGTCCACTACGCTGGGCGCCAGCACCTGCGACGAGCATCTTCGCCGCGCGATCACCGCGAGAATGTCCGACCCGAGAATGTCACCGACGACGAGATGAGGAACCGAGATGGGGATCGATTACACCAAGCGTCCGAAGGCCCAGCCGCCGCAGCCGCCCGCACAGCCCCCATCCGCACCCGCCGGCTACGGTCAGCAGCCGCCGGCCCCCGCGGACTACGGACAGCAGCCGCCCGCACAGCCGATCTCGATGTCGAAGATCACGCTCACCAAGTCCGCGCCGAGCATCTCGCTGAGCAAGCAGGGCGCGACCACCGGCCAGGTGCGCGTCAACCTGAGCTGGACCTCGAATTCGAAGGGCGGTGGCCTCTTTCGCAAGGCACAGGGGATCGATCTCGATCTCGCCTGCCTGTGGGAGTTCACCGACGGCAGCAAGGGCATCGTCCAGGCACTGGGCAACTCGTTCCGGGCACCGCGTGACGGACAGCCGATCATCTACCTCGACGGTGACGATCGATCCGGCTCCGGTGGCGAGAACATGTACATCGACCTCGCCGCGACCAACCGCATCCGGCGGATCCTGATCTTCGCCTACATCTACGAGGGCACCCCGAACTGGGCGGGCGCGAACGGTGTCGTCACCCTGTTCCCGGCCAACGGCCCGGAGATCGAGGTCCGGCTCGACGAGGCCGATCAGTCCGCGCTCTCCTGCGCGATCGCCCTCTTCGAGAACCGCGGCGGCGAGCTGGTTCTCAACCGCGAGGTGCGCTACATCCGCGGGGCGCAGGACAAGGTCGACGAGGCGTACGGCTGGGGCATGAACTGGCGCGGTGCGCGCAAGTAGCAGAGAATTCCGCCCATGACCGCAACCACGCTGGCCGGTTTCGCCGCCGGTCTCGCCGACGGATCGCTCCGCGTCATCGACCTGACCACCCCGTTGAGTGCGTCGACGCCGGCGCTGCGGCTGCCCGCACCGTTCGCGAACCTGATCGACTTCAGTCTCGAAGAGGTCAGTGCCTACAACGAGCCGGGACCGTACTGGCGGCACAACAACATCCACACCGGGGAGCACATCGGCACCCACCTCGACGCCCCGATCCACTGGATCAGCGGACGCGACGGGGACGATGTGTCACAGATCCCCGTGCAGCGGCTGATCGGTCCGGCTGCGGTCCTCGACCTGACCCGGGAGGTCGCCGACGACCCGGATCATCTGTTGAGCGTCGCCGAGGTCGAGTCCTGGGAGGGTGAACACGGACGGCTCGGCGCCGGAACCTGGTTGTTGCTCCGGACCGGCTGGGAGTCGCGTGGCGGGTCTGAGGCGGAGTTCCTGAACACCGACGAGACCGGGTCGCACACGCCCGGCGTGTCGGTGGAATGCGCACAATGGCTGGCCACCGAACGCGAGATCACCGGCCTCGGCGTCGAGACCGTCGGCGTCGACGCCGGTCTCGCCGGAGGGTTCGATCCCGCGTTCCCCGTGCACTACCACTTCCTGGGCAACGACAAATACGGGCTCACCTCGCTACGCAACCTGGGCTCGCTCCCGCCCACCGGGGCGGTGATCGTCGTGAGTCCGCTGCCGATCGTCGGCGGCACCGGCAGTCCGTCGCGCGTGCTGGCGATCGTCGAAGGTTGATGGGCGCACCCGGCCGCTACGGCCCGACGGTCGCCGACGTGGCTGGCCGGGTGCTGGCGGATCTCGGCGTCGGCCATGTTTTCGGTGTGGTCGGCAGCGGGAACTTCGTCTTCACCAACGCCCTGCGCGCCGGCGGGGTGCCGTTCACGGCCGCCCGTCACGAGGGCGGCGCGGCCAGCATGGCCGACGCCTACTCACGGATGTCGGGACGGGTGGGCGTGCTGTCGGTCCACCAGGGGTGCGGGCTCACCAATGCGATGACGGGCATCGCCGAGGCGGCCAAGAGCCGGACGCCGATGATCGTGCTCACCGCGGACTCGCCCGCGTCGGCTTTGCGGTCGAACTTCCGCATCGACCAGGCGGCCCTGTCCGCGAGCGTGGGCGCCGTGAACGACCGCGTCCACGGCCCGAGCACCGTGGTCTCCGATGTCACCCGCGCCTTCCGCACCGCGGTGACCCGCCGCCGGACCGTGGTGCTTCATGTCTCGATCGACATCGCCTCGGCCGCAGCGGAATTCGATGGGTCGGTCAAGCTCTCGGTCGAGCCGCCGCGGGTGCGGCCCGATGCCCGGTCGGCGGCCCGTCTGGCCGATGCCATCCGCGCCGCCCGGCGGCCGGTCTTCGTCGCGGGCCGGGGGGCGCGCGCCGCCGGACCGGAGGTCGCGGCACTGGCCGAGACCGCCGGTGCGCTGGTCGCGACGTCGGCGGTCGCGAACGGTCTGTTCGCCCGAGACCCGTTCTCTCTCGGCATCTCCGGTGGCTTCTCCTCACCCACCACCGCAGACCTGATCGCCGGTGCCGACCTCATCGTCGGGTGGGGTTGCGCCCTGAACATGTGGACGATGCGGCACGGCCGACTCATCGGGGCGGACACGACCGTGGTCCAGGTCGACGACGACATCGACGCCATCGGTGCGCATCGTCACGTCGATTTCGGTGTCGTCGGCGACTTTGCCGCGACCGCGGCAGACGTGCTCGACCTCTTGACCGGCGCCGGGAGCGCAGCGAGCGGGCCAGTTCAATCTGGCTACCGCACAACGGAGGTCAGGCAACGGATCTCGGCGTCGTCGAGGTGGCAGGACGTCCCCGTCACCGGTGAGGTGACACCCGGTCGCGTCGACCCGCGGGCACTGACGATCGCGCTCGACGAGATACTCCCGGCGGAGCGCGTCGTGTCGATCGACTCCGGGAACTTCATGGGCTACCCGTCGACGCATCTGTCGGTTCGAGACGAGAACGGCTTCTGCTTCACCCAGGCCTTCCAGTCGATCGGTCTCGGTCTCGGCACGGCGATCGGCGCGGCGTTCGCACAGCCGGGCCGGCTCCCGGTCCTCGGCACCGGTGACGGCGGATTCCTCATGGCCATCGCCGAATTGGAGACCGCGGTGCGGCTGGATTTGCCGCTGGTCGTCATCGTCTACAACGACTCCGCCTACGGCGCGGAGGTACACCACTTCGGCGACGCCGACATGACGACGGTGACGTTCCCCGAGGTCGACATCGCCGCGATCGCCCGCGGTCACGGCGCGACAGGCGTCACGGTCACCGGACTCGACGACCTCGACGAGGTCCGGGAGTGGGTCGGCTCGCTGTCCTCACCCGAACCGTCCGGGCCACTGATCATCGACGCCAAGATCACCGACGACGGCGGTTCGTGGTGGCTCGCCGAGGCGTTCGCGGGTCACTGACCCACCGGGATTTTGTAGCGAAAATGCGTGCTATTTGCCAACTTTCGCTACAGAACCCCGGTGGGCGTGTGGCGTCGTCGAGTCGCAAGCCATGACACCAAGGTACTCGCCAAAACGTTCGACGACGAAGTTTCTCCACAACCTGCAGGCGTTGAGAGTTGTTGTGTTGCAGCGCATATCACTTGCACCCCAACGGTGAACGAACCATGGTGGACTGTGGTGTACACAAACCCCACCAGTCACACCCGAGACCGGCGCGTCAGGGTCACGATCGGGCACAACTCGACCTCAGCACATTCGCACCGCCCCCGTCGCCGAACTCGGCGGTGCCGCCTGTGCCCACTCGAGCCAGACCATCCGCCGACGCGGCCGCCTGGCCACACCGCGCCGGTCCGGTGATCCACGCGCATGTCTCGGTAGCCTCGTGGCTGTGCGTAGCTTCCTCAGTGCCTTGCTGACACTTGTCGCGATTGCGGCGACCGTCCTCGCCGTTCCGTCCTTCTGGCTGGATCAGCGCATCGTCGATCAAGCGGGATTCGTCTCGACAGTCGCGCCGATGGCGGAGAACCAGGAGGTCAAGGAGTATCTGGCCGACGAGATCGCCGCGCAGGCGACCGCCCGGACCGATCTGCCGATCGCCGGCGTCCTCGTGCGCCCACTGGCCGGTCGCTACACTGAGAGCGAACAGTTCCGGCAGGACTTCGCCGACGTCGTCGGGCAACAACACGCGTTCCTCTTCGAAGAGCCCGCGCCGGGCTCGGACACCTCCGTGATGCAACTCGACATCACCGCCATGATCAACCGTGCCCTGAACCTGTCGGGGGGCAACGCGATCCAGGGTCCGGTCGTGGTGGAACTCACCAACGGCGCCTCGGGCCTCGAGGCGGGCCGGTACGCCGAGGTCGGTGGCCAGATCACGTTGCTCGCGTGGGGTTCGGCCGCCGTGGCCGTGATCGCGGCGGTTCTCGCACTGCTGGTCGCCCGCCGGCGCGGAACCGTGTTCGCGTGGCTCGGACTCGGCGTGGTCGCGGCCGGCGTCTCGACCTGGGCCACGGGCCTGTTCTTCGCCGACCGCGCCAAGCAAGAGGTGGCCGGCGCCGAGAGTTCCGGGCGGCGGGTGGCCGAGCTCATCATCGACGGCGCCTACGACGATGTCACCCGGCTCGCCCTGATCGTCGGCGGGGTGGGCGTCGCGATGTTCGCCGTAGGTGTGCTGGGGCGGTTGATCTCCGGGCGGCGCTGACAAGCGGGCGTGACAGGGACGACGTCGCCATGATGCTCCGTCGTCCGAATCTGCCCGGTGCCTACTCCCCGATCACGTCTGCGGCACGACCGACGATCAGCGGATCGGGCGTACCCACGAACGACTCGTTCTTGCCGTCGTAGTCGAAGAGACTCAACACGTGGCGCATCGCGTTGATCCGGGCACGTTTCTTGTCGTTGGACTTCACCACTGTCCACGGCGCGTGATCGGTGTCGGTGGCGGCGAACATCGCCTCTTTCGCTTCGGTGTAGGCATCCCACTTGTCGAGCGAGGCCAGGTCCATGGGGGACAGCTTCCACTGTCGCACCGGATCGATCTGACGGATGGCGAACCGGGTCCGCTGCTCGAGCGGGGTGACCGAGAACCAGAACTTGACCAGGTTGATCCCGTCGTCGACGAGCATCTTCTCGAACGCCGGGACCTGGGCGACGAACTGCGTGTACTGCGTCGGGCTGCAGAATCCCATGACCCGCTCGACGCCGGCCCGGTTGTACCAGGAGCGATCGAAGAACACCATCTCCCCGCCTGCGGGCAGGTGCTGGACGTAGCGCTGGAAGTACCACTCGGTGGCCTCGCGTTCACTGGGCTTCTCCAGTGCGATGGTGCGCGCGCCGCGCGGATTGAGATGCTCGTTGAAGCGTTTGATGGTGCCGCCCTTGCCCGCGGCATCTCGACCTTCGAAGACCAGTAGGTGCCGCTGGCCGGTCTGCTTCGACCACTTCTGCAGTTTCAGCAGCTCGATCTGCAGCCGTCGTTTGGTGACCTCGTACTCGCGGCGGCTCATCCGCTCCTCGTACGGATAGTCCTCGCGCCAGGTGTCGACGACGTTCCGTTCGGGCAGGGTGAGCAGAACCGGGTCGTCGTCGTCATCGTCGTTGACCGTGAAGTGGGTCGTGTCGTGGAGGTCGACGAGTTGCTGCAGCGCTTCGCGGCCGTTCAGCACGCTGAAGTCGGGGCCGATCTGGGTCGCGGGATCGTGGAGGTCGGTCACTCCACAACGATAGGACGAAGCGACGAACGACGCCCGACGCTCCGGTGAACGGATGTCGCGCCGGGCGTGTTCTGTCTCTCAGACCTCGTGCGATGAACCCGAGGTCAGTTCCTCAGGTCGATCGAACCGGAATGCAGGCAGGCCTTGCCGGTGCTGGTGTCGAACGCGGCCGCGAAACCACCGCTGCACCGGGCACCTTCGGGACCGGCGTAGGCCTCGCCGCCCCAACCTCCCACCGCCACCGTGGTGCCGCCCCGGCGGGCCTGGGCGATCGACAGCGCGCTCGGTCCGGTCGTGACCGAATAGGCGTTACCCCGGGTGTTGGCCCCGGCGAGGGCCGACGAGCCCGGCTGCAGGTTGTAGGCCGCGGCGTTGCCGCCGTTGTCCGACACCGAGACCGCGGTGCCGTAGCCACTGTTCTCATCGGCGGTCGCACGACTGCCGAGTCCGGCCTTCGCGCCGCATCCGCTCCGTCCCTCGACCCGCTCGACCTGATGTCCGTTCGACACCGAACAATGCGTCGAGGCCGAGGACACTCCCTCGCCCGACAGCCCGGCGAAACCGACACATCCGGCGACCCCCGCCGCCAGGACCAGACCGCGAACGGCAAACTTCTTGATTCTCAACTGCTTTGGCCTCCATTGCTCGGGCGCCCCGGTACGGAACGCCCTCAGCGTACCCGTGCTCCGCACCGCGGAGGCGACGATCGACCCGCCACGTCGGGTAACGATTGTCCTCAGGCCGCGGCGCGCTTCTCCACTTCGGTCGTGAGTCCCTTGCGAGCGGTGTCCACCGCCATCTTCTGCGCTCGTCTCACGATGAGGCCGGGCAGCTTGATCTTCAGCTCGACGTCGAGGTCGAACCGGACCCGCGCACCCTTGTCGGTCTCGGTGACCGTGTACTTGCCGTGCTGCTCGCTCAGTTGATTCGACTCGATGAGGTGCCATTCGCACGAATTGCCGGTCCACTCGTAGGTGCACGTCTGTTCGTCGGAGATCCCCGCTGCGGTGACGACCATCCGCACCTTCTCCGGCGTGCCGTCGTCGTAACTGGTCAGGATCTCGGCTTCCTTGTGCGGGCCCGACCAGTCCGGCAGGGACTCGATGTCCATGAGCACTTCCATCACCACCGCGACCGGGGCGGCGACGTCGAATTCGATGTTCGCTGAGACAGCCATGCGCTGAACCTACCGCGCGCCTGCGAAGCCGATGCGAAGAACTGTCGACGACGTGTCGAACCCGTGGTGAGGTCGCCCGCCGCGGTGCGGGTCAGCTCTCGCGGTCCACGAGGTTGACCGGCCACGCCTCGTCCGGGATGTCGCGCAGCGAGCACGCCTGATCGACCGCGGTGAACCAGCCGCGGAAATGCATGATCTCGCCGATGACCGGATTGCGGACGGTCGCATCGCACCGGAAGCGGTCCCGTTTCTCGTCCCACCCCTCGATGTACTTCATCTGGGCGGTGAAGAGTCCACGCATCCCGACCTTCGGTCCGCGTCCGAGCCAGCGCATCGGCCCGCTCTCGAGCAGCAGTTCGCCGGACCGCGTCACCGACGGCTCGATGGGATACAGGAACTCCGGACCGTCGCCGAAATAGTCGACCAGGCCCGTGCGCCCGGCCACCAGCAACGAGTTCAGCTTGCGCGGGCCGGTCGTGTACTGGAAGGTCCGCAGCACCGCGAGCGATTCCCGCTCGAGCTCGTCGGAGTAGCAGTAGTAGCCCTGGGTGAAGGGCACCATGCGACTCGTCTTCGAGGGCAGCGCATTGCGCTTCGCGTAGTGCCACAGCGCGGGCGGCGGCAGCGCCGAGGAGATGTACACCGACTCGTAGATCCCGCTACAGATCTGGGCGACATTGGAAGTCGAATCGATGCCGTAGCGCCACGCGACGTTGGGATGGAGACGGTCGAAGTCCGAACCCAGCGCATGCCGGAAGACCGGCGTCATGGCGTCACCCTCCCCGAGCTCACCCACCATTCGGGCCGGCGCCGACGATGAACGGGCGCAGGCCAGGCGTCACCGCGGCGGTGACGACATGGTGAACCTACTAACGGAGCACACGCGTGTCCAACGTCTCGCTCCCGTTCAGAGCCGCTCGACCGCGGCGTCACACAGGCTCGCCAGTTCGGCGATGACGCGATCGAGTGGTTCGACGCTGCGCTGTGTCTGACACAGCCCGACCGCTCCCTCGACTGCCGCGATGGTGAGGTTGGCCAGCGAGTCGGCGCGGTCGCTGTCGACGCCGTCGACCACCAGCCGGGCGGTGACCAGGTCGGCCCACCGCCGCAAGATCTCGGCGGATGCGTCCGCCACCGCGGGCTCGCTGCGTCGGGCGAGTCCGCCGGCGAGCACCGGACAACCGAACTGGAAATCGGTGTTGACCAGTAGACGCCGCCACACCCCGCCGATCTCGCGCATGGTGTCGGCCGGGGTCATCGCGGTCGGGCGCCCGATGCGCTCGGCGATGAACTCACCGGCGTAGCGGACGGCCTCGGTCATCAGTTGGGTCTTGCCGCCGGGAAAATGGTGGTAGATGGACCCGCGAGGGGCGGAACTCGCGGAGATGACATCGCCGATCGAGGTGGCGGCGACGCCGTCGCGGCCGATCAGATCGGCCGCGTGCACGACCATACGTTCACGCGGGCCACGGTCGTCCGCGCCGGTGATCACGGACTCGGCGGGATGTGACGTCATGCGGCAACTCCTATGCAGACCTTCATACAACCGATGTCCTGGGCAAGCATACATAGCATCGGCCGAGGTCATTCCGCCTGAGAGGAACCGGGCTGCATATGCACACCTTCATAATTTCGCTCGAGTATGCAACCATGCATAGTCATGACGACGACCGACGCACCGACCGACCCCTCCGCCATGTCCGGACTCGAACTACTGCGTGCCTGGCAGGCCGGCGGCGCGGGTTCGGATCGCCCGAGTATCGGCAGACTGCTGGGCATGGTGCCCAAGCAGATCGACGAAGGCGAGGTCACCTTCGCCGTGACCCCGCAGCCCGATTTCGCCAACCCCCTCGGCACCGTTCACGGCGGCATCTGCGCCACCCTGCTGGACTCGGTGATGGGGTGCGCCGTGCACACCACCCTGCCCGCCGGTGTCGGGTACACGACGCTGGAGCTCAAGGTGAACTACATCCGCTCGGTCGCCGTCGACGCCGGGGAACTCACCGGCGTGGGCACCGTCATCCACGCCGGGCGCACCACCGCGACAGCCGAGGGCAAGGTGTTCTCCCACGACGGCAAGCTCGTCGCCCACGGAACCACCACGTGCATCGTGTTCCGCTGACCCGGCCCGGACCACGGGTCAGTCCGCGCGCGCGGCCGTGATGATGCGGGCGATGTCCTCGCCCCTCATCCCGAAACCGGCGAGGCGTCCGAGGGGGATCGACGCGAGCATCCGCATCATGTCGATCCCCAGCGCGTCGTCGCCCGCACCCATCAGGGGGTTGTTCTCCGCCAGGGAGGCGAGCGCTTGCGCCGCAGCCGGATTCGCCAGGACCTCGCCCAGGGTCGAGTTCTCGTCGATGGGCAGGTCGACCTCGTCCCCCGCGAGTTCGACCGTCGCGCTCAGCCGGACGTCGCGGCTCGACGCCCCGGCGTGGATCGCGTATTCACCCGGTTCGACGATCCAGCGATCGACCCGTGTGTCCCAGTACGCGAGGTCGTCCCGGTCGATCGTCACCGAGACGCTCTCGTTCTCACCCGGTTCGAGGTCGCGGGTGACCACGAAGCCCTTCAGCTCACGCGGCGGTCGCCCGACGCGCGACTCCGGCTTCGACGTGTAGATCTGGACCACGTCGCGCCCGGCGCGGGTTCCGGTGTTCGTGACCGTCACCTCGACGTCCACGCCCTCACCCGGTCCGTTCGACGCGACCGAGAGATCCGAGTACTCGAACGTCGTGTAGGACAACCCGTGCCCGAACGGATACGAGACCTCGATGTCCCGCGCGTCGTACCAGCGGTAACCCACGTAGATGCCCTCGCCGTACCGGATGTGCGAGTTCTCGTTCGGGAAGTTGAGGTACGCCGGGGTGTCCTGCAACCTGACCGGCACGGTCTCGGTGAGCCGCCCCGACGGGTTCACCACGCCGACGAGCACGTCGGCGATCGCTCCGCCCCCGGCCTGCCCGAGAAGCGCGCCGTCGAGGACTGCGGGAGCCGCGGCGATCGGTCCGAGGCGGAGGACTCCGCCGTGGGCGAGCACCACCACCGTGCGGGGTTGCACCGCCAGGATCTCGGTCAGCAGCTCGATCTGCTCCGCGGGCAGTTCGATGTCGTCACGGTCGAAGCCCTCCGACTCCTGCGACGCCGCCAATCCCAGGAACACGACCGCGACGTCGGCCTCGGTCGCGGCGGTGATCGCGTCGGCCGAATCCACCGGGGAACCGTCGGTGGAGAATCCCTGGGCGTAGGTCACCGTGTGGCCGGCCGCCCGGATCTCGTCCACCGGTACATCGAGGCGTGTCGGATTCACGTGCGAACTGCCGCCGCCCTGATATCGGGGTTCGCTCGCGAACGCTCCGATGACCGCGACGGATTGCTCGGCGGCCAGTGGGAGAACGCCGCCGTCGTTCTTCAGGAGGACGATGGACCGGCCGGCCGCCTCCCGCGCGAGACGGTGGTGCAGATCGAGATCGGCGACGGCCCGGTCCGCGCGGCCGGCGACGGCCCGCTCGGCGAGTTTCCGCACCGCTCGGGCCGAGCGGTCCACGGCCGCCTCGTCGAGGTTCCCGTTCTCGACGGCATCGACGACCTGCGCGTCGGTCCTGCCCCCGGAACCGGGCATCTCGAGATCCAGTCCGGCCGCGACCGCGCGAACGCGATCGGCGACGGCACCCCAGTCGGAGACCACCACACCGTCGTAACCCCACTCGCCGCGCAACAGGTCGGTGAGGAGCCAGCGGTTCTCCGCGGCGTAGGTGCCGTTGATGCGGTTGTAGGAGCACATCACCGTCCACGGAGCGGCCGAGCGGATGATGTGCGCGAAGGCGCGGAGGTAGATCTCCCGCATCGGCCGGGGATCGACGTCGGAGCTCGACCGCATCCGGTCGTCCTCGGCGTTGTTCAGCGCGAAGTGTTTGAGCGATGCCCCGACCCCCATGCTCTGGACGCCGTCGACCCAGGCCGCGCCGAGCCGGCCGGTGACGAACGGGTCCTCGGCGAAGTACTCGAAGTTCCGCCCGCTCCGGGGATCTCGTTTGATGTTCACACCGGGACCGAGGAGAACGTCGACGTCGAGGCCGCGGGCCTCCCGTCCCAGCGCTTCGCCGACACGACGGATCAGTCCGACGTCCCAACTCTGGCCGAGGCCCACCGCGGGCGGAAAACAGGTGGCGGGTTCGCTGTCGGCGAGACCGAGATGATCGGTCGCGCCGGTCTGCTTGCGGACTCCGTGCGGGCCGTCGGTCAACGTCAGCGCGGGAACCGGGCCGACCGCCTTCGTGGTCCAGAAATCGGCGCCGCTGCCCAGCGCGGCCTTCTCGGACAAGCTGAGTTCACTCATCCCACGACACTACCGACCAGAGTCGACTCTCAGCTCGGTCGCGGGCAGTACGCCTGGTGGCCACCGGACCGGATCTCCCGGTCGCACTGCGCAATTCACGGCGACCTCACCCCTCGAGGTAGCGGTCCCGGAGGGCTCGCCGGTCTTCGGCATCCAGGCCCAGCGCCTCGCTGAAGTAGCCCTCGATCCCGCCGAAACGAGTGCGCACCTCGTCGAAGGCCGCGTCGAGGTAACCGGCGTCGACCCCCAGTACGCCGACGAGCAGTTCGGGATCACCCCCGGCCGCGGCGAACCCGTCGAAGATGTGCCCGAGCGACGGGATGAGACGTTCGTTGGTGAGGAGGTAGTCGCGGTACACGTCGTCCGCGGGCACTCCGAGCAAGGTCAGGAACGCCGCGGCTGCCCACCCGGTTCGGTCCTTGCCGGTGGTGCAGTGCACCAGGGCCGGCGTCGTCCCATCGTCGAGCAGCCCTCGAAAGAACCGAGTGTAGGCGGCGGTCGCACTGGGCAACGTGATCATCTCGCGATAGGTCCCGGAGATCATCGCGCGCGCCTTGCCGCCCGACAACATCTCGCCTGCCTCCGCGACGACGGCGGGATCGGCGAGAACCGCACCGATGTTGGCCGGAATCGACATCTGCGCATCGGCGAGGACGTCGAGAGCGATGTTCGACGCACCGGGCAGGACGGGATCCGGGATGGCTTCGCTCTCGTGCTCCGACCTGAGGTCGTACACGGCCGTCAGCCCCAGCGCCTCCAGCGCGGGTACGTCGGAGACGTCGAGGGCGGAGAAGTCCGTCGAGCGGAACAGGAGCCCGGATCGGACGGTGCGGCCGTCGACGGTGCGCCAGCCGCCGAGGTCGCGCAGGTTCGGCAGGCTCGGGATGGGGCTCGGCGCACCGGGGGTCGCAGTCACGGTCACATCGTGACAGATCTCCGGCGGTCAGTCGGTGAGCGCGCGTTCGAGCATCGGCCACGACTTCACGAGCTGGTCCTGCCAGTACGGCCAGGCGTGCGTACCGGGTGTGTAGTCGACGGTCGCGGGGATGGCGAGTTGCTTGAGCCGGCGGTCGAGATTCAAGGTGCATTGGTGCGTCGCGGCCTCGATCGCGCCACCCACCGCGATCTGGTCGATGTAGATCGTCGTCTTCCCGTCGATTCCCTGGCTCTGCAACTGGTCATGCGGCCCGGGAACCCCCGTGCCGGTGCTGATGTAGATCGCCTTGCCGCGCAACTTGTAGGCGTTGACGACCGGATCGTGGGCACGCCACCCCGGGGACCCGACCGGACCCCAGATGTTGGCGATGTCACCCCCGCCGCGGCCCTCGACCACCGCCCGGATCGCCAGCCGGCCCAGATTCGTACTCGTCTCCGCACATCCGCTGTAGGACGCGACGGCCCGGTAGAGCTCGGGCGCGGACTCGGCGAGGCTCAGCGACGACGTCCCCGCCATCGAGATCCCCGCGATCGCATTCACCCCGGTCGTATTCAATTTCTGGTCGATGAGCGGCGGCAATTCGCTGGTCAGAAAGGTCGTCCATTTATTGCGCCCGAGAACCGGGTCGACTTTCACCCAGTCGGTGTAATAGCTGTATGCGCCGCGCATCGGCACGACCACGTTCACATTCTTGTCGGAGACGAAATCGACGATGTCGGTCTGCTCGAACCAGTGCCCGGTACCCTCTCCGCCACCGGCGCCGTTCAGCAGGTAGAGCGTCGGCCGGGGCACCGATCGGTCCGCCGGCATGAGCACCCGCACCGGCACACTGCGTTTCATCGACGGCGAGTAGACCGACAGGTCGAGGACCCGGCCGTCGGCGACCGCGCGGGCCAACGCCTCGGCCCGGGTCGATCCGTTTCCCGGTTCCGCGCCGGCAATCGACGGAATGGCCAGCGTGACAACGAGTGCCGCGATCGAGATCATGGTGGCGACCAGGCGTCGGCAGAGAGCACCATCCGCTGCGGACATCACAGTCCCTTCACATCACTACCGCTCACATCACAGCAACCGCGCCGTCGTCTCGACAACGGAATTCACACGTGGAGATATCGATCCGAATACGTTTCACCATACGCACCGGGGCGAATCCCGTCCGCATTACTCCGCCGGCGACGATTTCCGTTCATCTCGCGGGTCAGCGCGATAAAACCAGGATTCGAAGCGTTTTCACGATGACAAATATCGCGTACCGCGAGCACCGCGCGCCTGAGCAGCAATTCTGGCCTCCCGGTACCCCGAATCGACCGGTGAGCTCTGGCCGGAAACGGTGCCTTCACATCGCTCGGCACGGGGGCTTCGCTGCGACCGGCCGACGAAGATTCGGCCGATCGGACGACAACGCAGACCGGAGGACGACGATCGGGCGAAACCAGAGCGGACGACAACACTGCCCTGGATCGCTCAGGGTGTCACGGACGCGGGGAACAGCCTGCGCGGGTTCTGCAGCAACGCCGGCGGGGTGACGGCCGCCCGCTCGAGCGTGCCGGTCCACCGGACGCGGCGGCGATGCGGCGTGAGCGTCTTGCCGCGAGTCGAGAACTCGTAGTCGCCGTCCACCACGCCGAGCACGAGCGTGTCGACGTCCGCCGCACCGGTGTTCTGTGGTGGAAGGATGGCGACCTCGTCCCCGGCCGCCAGGTCGGAGACGAAGGACGCCAGCACGCGGAGGTCCTTTCCCGGCCGACGCCCCGGACTGCGCTCCTTCAGCAGCGTCCGGAGCGACGCGTCGGCGCCCGCCGTCGCGTCGACGTCGACGCCGGACTCGGTGCCGAACCCGACGATCCGCCGACGTCGGAATTCGGCGTACTGCTCGTCCGAGGTCGCCCGCACAATCCACACGGTGCGGGTCGGCGCATCCAGGTCACGGACCTCGGCGACGGGCGGATCGGGCCAGAAGTACGGTTGCTCGTCATCGACGTCGTCGAACACGGCGCCGTAGAAGTCCGGCGCCTTGCGGAGCAGCGCGGCACGGTGACTGCAATGCAGCCTGTCATCGCCCAGCCACTCGGGCATCAGACCCTGCGCGGCCAACTCGGACTGGGGTCGCCCCACCACATCGGGCGCGAACTCGGCGATCATCGCCGCGGTGCTGTCCGCACGCCCTTCGCGAGTCCACACATCGACGACGGCGAGCCCGTAGGCGACCAGTGCCGGGGTGTGCCCGCGCCACATCATCACCGCGGGATGACTGGTCCAGCCGTAGTCGAAGAGTTCGAGCGCCCGCAGGATCTGCAACGTCTCGACCCGCTGTTTGCCGAGCCTGGCGGGGTCGAGGACCTCGGCGGAGCGCCGGAAATCCGGGTAGGGCAGGAACGTTTGCATCGTCCTCGCATACCCACTACGACCGTGCACTGACACGTCGGCCGCGACCCGCAGCCGACAAACCGTTCAGAACGGTGGTGGGTTGGCGGCGTTCCACGCGTCGACCTCGCGACGGTGGGCGGTGGTGCGGGTGGCTCGCTGCTCGGCGAGCTTGCTGCGCGCCGGATCATCGGGCGGGCGTCCGGGAACGAGGTAGCCGAACAGGTCGCGGCCGTTGAACGCGTTGCCGACGAAGGTGTGTCCGGTCGGGGACTGGAACCAGGCGGTCAGGTACTCGTCCTGGTAGTCGCGCCACATGCCGAAGGTCTTGATCCGGTGGTGAAAACGGCACAGCGGCTTGAGGTTGCGCTGCGACGTCGGACCACCGGCCCGTGGTGATTCGTGGTCGAACGGGATGGTGTGGTCGAGATCAGCCGTCCACACCGGTGAGTTGCAGCCGGGGAAGGTGCAGCACAGCTCACCGCAGCGCACCAGGGTCTGCAGCTTGCGGCTCGGGGCGTATCGGGAGCCGGCTGCGGCATCGGCGCCGGCGTCGGCGTTGACGAAAGAGCGTTGCGCGTCGGCGAGCAGTGATCGCATGGTGTCGGCGTCGATCAGTCCGTGTCCGTCGAGGAACCCGGGGTCGTCGTCGCGGCCGAGCAGCGTAGACAAGTTCACCACGATGTGGAACATCGGCACCGGAACAGGCACCGGCGCATAGCCGGCGTCGGATGTCGGGCCTGCATCGAGTCCGTCTGTCTCCAGGCCTGTTTCGGCTTGCGGGTCGTCGAGGTCGACCGGTGCGGGCACACAGTGTGGGCAGCGGCACGGAAGCACATCGAGGTGGGCGGCGAGCGCGATCAGGGCGTCGACGCGTCGTTGCTGTGTGGTGCGAGGGTCGTCGTGATGCACTGCGGCGGCCATCGCGTCGAGCTGGGTGTTGAGTTCGGCGGCGTCGGTGATCGGAAGGGTGCCGGTGATACGAGACTGGCCGGGTGTGAATCGGTCGGGTGCGATGATGATCTTGCGGTCGTCGCCGGCGCGTTCGCGACGTCGGCGAACCGCATCGGGGGCATGCTTGGCGACGATCGAGTCGACCAGGATGGTGAACTGGGTGGTCGACATCGGTGGGCGGGCCAGGATCGCCTCGGCCAGATGGGCATCGACGGTCGGCATGTCGGCGTCGGGCACGAAGTCGGTGCGCTTCATGGCGATGGTGAAGCGTCGCTGGTCGATCCGCCCGCAGGCCAGGGTGTTGCCGGTGAGCATGAGTCGGTAACGCAGGACGTCGCCGGTGCGGATGAGATCGCGGGCTTCGGCGGCGGTGATCAACAGGGCGGCGCCGAGTTCGGCGGTGGCCTGGTCGAAACCGTCGGGCCCGTATTCGGCGTACGGGTCGATACCGGCGGCTGCGTCGGCCGCGCGCCGGTGCAGTTCGTCTGCGGACGAGGTTCGACCGTCGCGGTGTTCGGTGCGGCGCAGCTGGTAGTCGAGTTCGCGTTCCTCGTGCAGCAGGCTCGCCGCAGTCAGGAGTCGGTAGGAGGCGGCGGAGGTGATCGACGCGCAGTGGGTGATGACATCCACCAGCTCGGTGGCCGACAGTTCGACATCGGAAAGCACTGCAGGCAAGGACAACTCGGACTCGGACTCATCGCCCGAGATTCCTGCGCCCTCGCCCCCGAATTGCATGAAACCAACATACGACCGACCACCGACAAGAACCGCCGACCGCGTCAGACGGTTCCGACACTCACTCCAGCACAGGCTCCGACGTGTCGGTCCCCGCCTCCGGCAGTACACACACGCCGTCGGCGCAGACCGCCGCGTCGTCGTCGCCGATCATCTCGAAGCGCACCGGCGGTTCAGACACGATCGACCGCCTCGGCGCGGACCTTGTCGAGGGCCTGGGTGAACGTCTCCGGCGCCTGTGCACCAGAGACGCCGTACTTGCCGTTGATGACGAAGAACGGCACACCGCTGATCCCGTACGCCCGCGCCTGATCGATGTCGGCGGCGACGGCAGCGGAGTACTCCCCCGACTCCAGCGCGGCGAGGACGGCGTCGCGCTCGAGGCCGACATCAGCCGCCAGATCGGCCAGTTCCTCGGCGCGGCCGACGTGCCGCCCCTGCTCGAAGTACGCCTTGAACAGGCGCTCGGCCAGATCCGGCTGTCGGCCATGCGCTTTCGCGAAATGCAGGGCTTCGTGCGCCTTCAGTGTCTTGGTGTGCTGCAACCGGTCGAAGTCGTAGTCGAGACCGACGCCGGCGGCGATCTCACGGACCTGGTCGAGCATCCCCCGGACCTGCCCGGCGGGCATGCCCTTGTGCCGGACGAGGAAGTCGATCTCCGAGCCGTCGAAGTCGACCGGTGTGTCGGGGGCGAGCTCGAAGCTGTGGTAGGTCACCTCGACGTCGTCACGCCCGGCGAACTCCGCCAGTCCGGCCTCGAACTTGCGTTTGCCGATGTAGCACCAGGGGCAGGCGATGTCGGACCAGATGTCGACGGTGATGGGAGCACTCATGGCCGTCTCAACACCGCCCCGACCGACTTCGTTCCCCGCAACGCCGAAGGCCGGCCACCCTCTCGGGTGACCGGCCTTCGGTTGGAGCTGCGTTGAGTGAACGCAGGGATCTGATCAGGAGATCAGAAGCCCATTCCGCCCATCTCGTCGCCACCCGGCATGGCCGGTGCGGCGTTCTTCTCGGGCTTGTCGGCGACGACGGCCTCGGTGGTGAGGAACAGAGCCGCGATCGAGGCTGCGTTCTGCAGCGCCGAGCGGGTGACCTTCACCGGGTCGTTGATGCCGGCCTTGAGCAGGTCCTCGTACACACCGGTGGCGGCGTTGAGGCCGGTGCCGGTGGGCGAGTTGAGGACCTTGTCGGCGACGACGCCCGGCTCGAGCCCGGCGTTGATCGCGATCTGCTTGGCCGGAGCCGAGAGCGCGACCTTGACGATGTTGGCGCCGGTGGCCTCGTCACCCTCGAGCGAGAGTGCGTCGATGGCCGGCTCCGACTGCAGCAGGGCCACGCCACCGCCGGCGACGATGCCCTCTTCGACGGCAGCCTTCGCGTTGCGGACGGCGTCCTCGATGCGGTGCTTGCGCTCCTTGAGCTCGACCTCGGTGGCCGCGCCCGCCTTGATGACCGCAACACCGCCGGCCAGCTTGGCCAGACGCTCCTGCAGCTTCTCACGGTCGTAGTCGGAGTCGCTGTTCTCGATCTCGCCGCGGATCTGGGCCACCCGGCCGGCGATGGCGTCGGGATCGCCCGAGCCCTCGACGATGGTGGTCTCGTCCTTGGTCACGACGACCTTGCGTGCGGTACCGAGCAGCTCGACGCCTGCACCCTCGAGCGAGAGGCCGACCTCTTCGCTGATGACCTCGCCACCGGTGAGGATGGCGATGTCGGCCAGCATGGCCTTGCGGCGGTCACCGAAGCCCGGAGCCTTGACGGCGACGGACTTGAAGGTGCCCTTGAGCTTGTTGACGACGAGGGTCGAGAGAGCTTCGCCCTCGACGTCCTCGGCGATGATCAGCAGCGGCTTACCGGCCTGGATGACCTTCTCCAGCAGCGGCAGCAGGTCCTTGATGGTCGAGACCTTGCCCGAGACCAGCAGGATGTACGGGTCGTCGAGGACGGCTTCCTGGCGGTCGGCGTCGGTGACGAAGTAGCCCGAGATGTAGCCCTTGTCGAAGCGCATGCCCTCGGTGAGCTCGAGCTGCAGGCCGAAGGTGTTGGACTCCTCGACCGTGATGACGCCTTCCTTGCCGACCTTGTCCATCGCCTCGGCGATGAGCTCGCCGATCGAGGGGTCACCGGCCGAGATGCCTGCGGTCTGAGCGATCTGCTCCTTGGTCTCGACCTCCTTGGCGCTCTTCAGCAGCGACTCGGTGACGGCCTCGACGGCCTTCTCGATGCCGCGCTTCAGACCCAGCGGGTTGGCGCCGGCAGCGACGTTGCGCAGACCCTCACGGACGAGAGCCTGGGCCAGAACGGTGGCGGTGGTGGTGCCGTCGCCCGCGACGTCGTCGGTCTTCTTGGCGACTTCCTTGACCAGCTCGGCGCCGATCTTCTCGTACGGGTCCTCCAGCTCGATCTCCTTGGCGATGGACACACCATCGTTGGTGATCGTGGGGGCGCCCCACTTCTTTTCCAGCACGACGTTGCGACCCTTGGGTCCCAACGTCACCTTGACGGCGTCGGCGAGGCTGTTGAGGCCCCGCTCGAGGCCGCGACGGGCCTCTTCGTCGAACGCGATTTGCTTGGCCATGGGTAAGTGATCCTCCGAAGGGGGTGACACTAGGTTCGTATGGCCGGAACTCGGTGCCCGCGACGGACGACCGGTGTGTCATTCGGTACCGGCCTCACCGTCCCGACCTGGCACTCACAGCTCGCGAGTGCCAACCTCGTTTTTAGCACTCGCCCACCGCGAGTGCAAGGTCGGATCGGCAGCAGACCGACAGGATCGCCGCACCCGGGGGCACGGCCTTGATTAGCGTGATCCGTATGTCCGGCGCGCCCAGACCTTTCCGCTTCGGGGTCAACATGTTCACCGTCGACGACGCGGCCTCCTGGACGAGTCGCGCCCGCCACGTCGAAGACCTCGGCTACGACGTGCTGCTCTTCCCCGACCACCTCGGTGCGCCGAGCCCGTGGCCCGCGCTGGCCGTGGCGGCGACGGCGACGCAACGCCTCCGGCTCGGCACTTTCGTCCTCAACGCGGCATTCACCAACCCCGCGCTCCTCGCGCGCGACGTCGCCACCGTCGACCGGCTGTCCGGCGGACGGGTCGAACTCGGACTCGGCACCGGATATGCGAAGAACGAGTTCGAGGCGGCCGGCATCGACTTCGGGACCCCGGGCCGTCGTGTCGATCACCTGTCGTCCACGGTCAGGAAGGTGGCGTCCGCGCTCGACGACCCCGGCGTCGAGCCGCGGCCGGTGCAGGCGCGGGTACCGCTGATGGTCGCCGGGAACGGCGACCGCGTTCTCCGGGTCGCCGCCGACCACGCCGACATCGTCGCGTTCACGGCCGCCCGGACGAGTCGTGACGGCGAACTCCGGCTGCTCACCGCCGACGACTTCGAGTCCCGCGTCGCCTTCGCCCGCCGGGCCGCGGGCGAACGCGTTCCCGACATCGAATGGAACCTGCTGGTACAGGTCGTCGCCGTCACCGACGACCCCGAGTCCGTGTTCGAGCGGACTCCCGGGGCCACCGAGGCCGCGGGCTCCGCCGAGGCGTTCGCGGAGCTGCCGACGGTCCTGGTCGGCTCCACGGCCGAGATCGCCGAGCGGCTCGTGGGGTTGCGCGCGCGGACCGGCATCTCCTACATCTCCGTGCACGAGCCGGCCCTGGAGGAATTCGCACCGATCATCCCGCTGCTGCGCGCCGCCGACGCCTGAGCGTCAGGTGCGATCGCGGTCATTCGCACCTTCGACGACTGCCGTCCCGGGCGGCCAGGTCGGCTAGGGTCTGAACCGTGGAATTCCTGTTGATCATCATCGTGGCGCTGCTTGCGATCATCGCGGTGGTCGTCATCTTCAATTTCCTCGGCAACCGCAGGGCCCGGCAGGCCGAACAGGACGCCCTGCGCGAGCGGACCTACCGGCCCGGCGATCCCTTCTCCTCGGCCGACGACGATTCCGTCTACGGTGATCCCCGCGATCTCAAGCCGGGCGATCTCGTCGAACTGCGCGGTCAGACCTATGCGGTCCGCGGCACGCTGCGCCTGACCCAGGACGGCTACACCTGGACCGAGAACTTCCTGGACACCGGTGTCGGGTCCAAGGCCTGGATCTCGGTCGAGGACGATCCCGACCTCGAGGTCGTGCTGTGGCACGAGTTGCCCGGTGCAGCCGTCACTCCCGGCCCCGACACCGTGGAGCTCGAGGGTCGTCGATACCAGTCGGAGGAGGCGGGTTCGGCGCGCTTCACCTCCGCGGGCACGACCGGGCTCGCGACCTCCGGCCGGATGGCCTACCACGACTACCAGGCCGGCGACGACCGCCTCTCGTTCGAGGACTACGGCAGCGGCTGGGAGTGCGCCCGCGGTGAACTGCTGTCCCGGGCGGACTATCGCATTTATCCCAGCAACCCGGCTCCGGAGACGCCCTGACGGCCCCGACCGCCGTCCACCCGACCGAGACGCCCTGAGCAGGGAGATCGCACCCGCATGACAGAGAACCCCGGACATCCCGGCGACCCCGCAGCACAACTGGCGGTCGCCTTCGCCGACACCAGCGCGGCACAGCTCGGCTTCTCACTGAGCGCACCGTTGCAGGAGCCCCTGGCACAGGAGGACCGCGACATCGACGGCATCACCGTGTCGGTGCGATTGCTCGGCGCGAGCCATCAGGTGCTCGTCGAGGACGGGGTGCAACGAATCTGTGAGACCGTCGCCTGCCTGCCTGATGTGACCTCGGCACTTCCGGAGAGTTTCCAGGAGAGCGGCTACTACTTCAGTTCCCGCGTCGAACAGGTGACCTCGGACCATCTCGCCGCACTCGTCGAACAGCTGGCCGCGCGCGTCACCGAGCAGTTGGCGACCGGACATCCATGCGTGATGGGCCGCTTCCCCGGCGACCCGTATGCCGTCACCGCGATCGTCTCCGAGTCCACCGACGACGACATCAGCTGGCACACCTGGCACACCTACCCCAAAGCCGGCGAGGTCGTGATCACCTCCAGCAGAATCGACCGCGGACCGGTGGCCCGCCGATGACCGAGCAGTTCCCGCCCGACCGGCAGCCGGACCCGCGCCGCCGCCTCAACAAGATCCGCAACATCATCATCGGTGTGATCGTCGTGCTCACCGTTTTCGCGCTGATCGGCGCGTGCACCGCGCGAGTGGCCCGCGGGGGCGGCATCGGGGGGTCGGCGCGCGACTACATCTCCCAGAACTACGAGCGAGACACCTCGCTCGACGAGGGCGACGTCGACGCCTACGTCGCCGACGGGACCCCGGCGGAGGTCGCCGCCGACATCCGCGACGCCGAACGTCCCAGCGACCAGCGGACCGGCGCCACAGGCGCGGGCAACATCTCCGGCACGCAGTTCCTGCAGTATCCCGACTACCTCGTCGGTCTGTTCCCGCTGGCCGCCGGGACCACCCGGGTGATGCTCAGCCGCGACTACCGGTCGGGCTACAACCACTACCACCCCTACGTCGGCGCGTTCTGGGTACCGACCCCCCGCTATGCGGGTAGCGGCAGCGGAAACCGCGGCGGCGGGAGCGGCGGTGGCGGCAAATGATCGTTGTCCGACCGGCCCGTCCCATCGAACTCGTCCGATCAACCAACGGAGAAGACCATGCTCGCTGATATCGCTGAGAATGCCTACGCGGCAGGCGCTTACGCCGGCGTCGGCGTGATCCTGATGATCGTGTCGTTCGGCATCCTCGACCTGCTCACGCCCGGGAAGCTCCGTTCGCAGCTGTGGACCGAGCGCAACCGCAACGCAGGCATCCTGGTGGGCTCCAACATGCTCGCCGTCGCCGTGATCGTCACCGCGGCCATCGTCGCGAGCGAGGGCCGGCTCCTCGAGGGACTCACCTACACCGCGGTGTACTCGGCGATCGGCCTGATCGTGATGGCGGTGACCTTCCTCGTCATCGACCTGCTGACCCCCGGGAATCTGGGCGAACTCCTGGTCCACCCGGAGACCCACCCGGCGGTCTGGGTGCAGGGCGTCGCACACATCGGGGTGTCGATCATCGTCGCCGCCTCCATCCTGTGACCGGGTCACCACACTCCCCCGTCCGTTGGTGACCGTCGACGACCCCGGTCCGGCGACGACCGACACCGCTCCGGACACGTTGGCGACGCGGCCGCGACTCGCCCGCGCCGGACTGCTCGGCGTCGTCTTCGTCTGCGCCGCGTGTGGCCTGGTGTACGAGCTCGCCCTGGTCTCGCTCGGGTCGTTCCTGATCGGCAACACCGCGACGCAGGCATCGATCGTCCTCGCGGTGATGGTCTTCGCGATGGGGATCGGATCGCTCGCGGCCAAACCCCTCCAGCCGCAGTCGGTCACGGCCTTCGCGGTGATCGAACTGCTGCTCGCGCTCATCGGCGGACTGTCGGTGATGGCGCTCTACGCGGCGTTCGCGTACCTGGAGCTGTACACGCCCGCCCTCATCCTCGTGGCCTTCGTGCTCGGCATCCTGATCGGCGCCGAGATCCCGCTGCTGATGGTTCTGCTGCAACGGATTCGACGCCAGGAGGCCGGTTCGGCGGTCGCCGACATGTTCGCCGTCGACTACATCGGCGCCCTCATCGGTGGCCTGTGCTTCCCCTTCTTGCTGCTGCCGTGGTTCGGCCAGTTGCGAGGTGCTCTGGTCGTCGGACTCGTCAACGCCGCGGCCGGGTGCTTCCTCGTCTTCGTCATCTTCCGAAAGTCGATGTCGCGCACCCAGATGGCGGCCCTGTCCGCGTCGGCGATCGCGGTCGTCGCCGTCCTGGTCGCGGGGTTGATGCTGTCCGGTCGCTTCGAGATCACCGCCCGCCAGGCCCTGTACCGGGATCCCATCGTCGCCGCCGAACGCAGTGCCTATCAGGACATCGTCATCACCGAGAACCGGTTCGGCGCAGCGGCCGATACCCGCCTGTACCTGAACGGCGACCTGCAGTTCTCCTCCGTCGACGAGCACCGCTATCACGAGACCCTGGTTCATCCGGCGATGTCCGGCGAGCGCGGCTCCGTCCTGATCCTCGGCGGCGGTGACGGACTCGCGCTCCGCGAAGTGCTCACCTATCCCGACGCCCGCGACGTCACGCTCGTCGAACTCGACCCGGAGATGATCCGCCTGGCCCGGACCGACGAGCGTCTCACGACATTGAACCGGGGGGCGATGAGCGACCCCCGAGCCGAGGTGATCGCCGCCGATGCCTTCTCCTGGCTACGCGGCACCGACCGACGGTTCGACGTGATCATCGTCGACATGCCCGATCCCGACGACTCGGCCACTGCGAAGCTGTATTCCACCGAGTTCTACGCGATGGTCCGTGCACATCTCACCCCGACGGGCCGGACCGTCGTGCAGGCCGGGTCCCCGTACTTCGCACCGAAGTCGTTCTGGTGCGTGGCGTCGACCATGCGCGCGGCCGGGCTGGACCCGACCCCGTACCACGTCGACGTGCCGGCCTTCGGCGACTGGGGATTCCACCTGGCCGGCGCCGGCGGCCGCGTCACGCCGACCGTGCGGGCACCCGGCCCGCTCCGGTTCCTCAGCCCCGAACAGATCTCTGCCGCAATGGTTTTCCCACTCGACCGGCAACAACTGGACGTGCCGCCGTCCACCCTGATGGACCCGAGGATCCTGCGGTACGCGCAAGGCGAGTGGGCGACCTACTGACGTCGGCACGTCTGCGAACGCAGATGCTCGAGGTGATCCCAGAGGTCGCGTTCGCGTTCGGCGTCATGACTCTCCCCCGACGAGTCGGACACCCGCCCACGGTCGATGTAGGCACCGGTGGCCGCATGTGGCACGCCGAGAATCGCCGACGCGAGACGCCGGCCCGCCGCGGCGGGCCGGTCCAGCGGGCTGACGAGGGTCAGACCCGGAACAACCCATCTGTTCGCCCACCGCTGCGGTGCGCTCGCCGCCCGGGCCAGGTCCGTACCGGGCACGTAACCCGGGTTGTAGGAGACGATCTCGATCCCGTCGGGCAGGTGACGTGCCCATTCGTGGACGAGATGGATCGCCGCCAGCTTGCTGGTCGAGTACGCGGTTCGGCCGGCAGACGGGCTCGCGCCGCCGAACGCGCCGGGCCGGGACAACCGCGCCGGAGAGGTCCATCGCGGTGCCGGCACCAGGCCGAGATTGTGCCGGAAGTCGCCGAAGTGCGTGTCGCTCACCGTGATCGTGATCCGGGAACCGTGCGCGAGGTGCCCGCCGAGCTCACCGAGCAGCACGTGATTCGCGAGCACGTTGACCGCGAAGGTCGCCTCGAGTCCGTCGACGGTGACCTGCTGGTCGTCGACATACTGGATACCCGCGTTGCACGCCAGCCCCCGCAACGGCGGAAGCGCCGCGTCGTCGAGCATCTGCCGGATCTCCGCCGCCGCGGCGGCCGTGCCCGCGGTGTCGGCGAGATCGGCATCGACCACGACGACGCGCGCGGCGTTCTCACCGAAACCGTCCACGAACCCGGCGGGTCCGCCTCCGCGGGCGAGCACGACGAGGTGACACGAGGGGTCCATCGATGCGATGGACCGCGCGGCGACCACTCCGATGCCGCGCGTTGCTCCCGTCATGACCAGCGTCCAGGCCGGAGGTGAGCTGTTCGAGGAATTCATGTCGGCTCCCACCGGTTCGGTTGACGTTGTCAACTCAAGAGAACCGCATTCGGTTGACAGTGTCAACTGTATGGTGGGGCGATGACCACGAGGGCCGAGACCGCGGCACACACCCGGCAGGCACTGCTGGCGACGGCGTCGGCACTGCTCGACCAGGGCGGACCGGAAGCGGTGACCCTGCGCGAGGTCGGCAGTGGCGCCGGGGTTTCCCGGTCCGCCGCGTACCGGCACTTCGTCGGGAAGGACGAGTTGCTGGCGGCACTCGCCGCCGAGGCGTGGGCGGTCGTCGCCGACGGACTCGAGGTCATCGCGTCCGACCCGGACCTGTCCCCTGAGGACGCCGTGCGGACGGCGATGCACGCGCTGTCCGACCTCGGGCTGGACCGGCCACATCTGTACCGGCTCATGTTCGCGACTCCGGCGGGCGCGCCGGCCATCCCCGCCGCCGCCCGCGCGCAGAACGGTCTGATGTCCCTCGTGAGCCGTATCGTCGGCGCCGACGCCGCACGACACCATGCGGCGCTGCTGTTCGCGACGACGCACGGCCTCACCGACCTGGACACCCACGGCCACCTACCGCCCGACAAGTGGCGCGCCGACCGGCACACCCTCATCGATCTCGCCGTCTCGTCGCTACCTCACGGAGACAGCGTCATCGGGCCCGACAACCATGACCGGAACCCCGATGTCTAGCGGGGTGACGATCGCCCTCGTCCTGCTCGGAGTGCTCGCGTGCGTCGGCGCGGTGGTGCTGATCCGCACCCGGCGCGTCGTGCGGACCCCGGCCGAGCGGGCGGTCCATCTCGCGCTGCACACCGCGTCCCTGGCCGCCCGCTCGCTGCGTACCGGACTCTCGGCGGAGTCCGCTCGCGAGGCACTGCCTCACCTGCTCACGCTCACCGGCGCCGAGGCGGTCGCCCTCTATGACGGTGAACCGAGCCGCCTCGCCCATCTGCCCGACGGCGACGACATCTGGGACGACGAGATGCTCGGTCACGCCGATCGTGCGGCGACCTCCGCGCTGGGCGACCTCCGGCGCGTACTGCTCACCGACCCCAGCGGCGCCGAGTCCCCGGTGCGCGCGCTCGTGGCCCAGCCCCTCCTCGCCGACGACGTCGGGGTCGGGGTCCTCGTGGTCGCCACGACCCGACGGCCCGGCCCCGGAATGCTCGGCGCCATCGCCGAAGTCGCGCGGTACGCGTCGAGTCAGATCGAACTCGCCGACCTCGACGCCTCACGCGCGCGACTCAACCGCGCCGAGGTCCTCGCGCTGCGCGCGCAGATCAGTCCGCACTTCATCTACAACGCGCTGAACACCATCGCCTCGTTCGTGCGGACCGACCCCGACCGCGCGCGCGAGCTCGTCCTCGACTTCGCCGACTTCACCCGGTACTCCTTCCGGGCCGCGGGCGAGTACACCGTGCTCGCGGACGAACTGCGCAACATCGACCGCTACCTGACGCTCGAACGAGCCCGCTTCGGCAACGCTCTCGACGTCAAATTGCATGTCGCGCCCGAGGTCCTGAACGTCGTCGTACCGTTCCTCGCGCTGCAACCGCTCGTCGAGAACGCCGTACGGCACGGCCTCGCGTCGAAAGGCGGGGGCACCATCACCATCGTCGCGGCCGACGAGGGCACCGACTGTGTCATCACGGTCGAGGACGACGGCGTGGGCATGGAACCGGAACTCCTGCGCAGCGGTGCCCTCGACGCCCTCGATCACGGCGAGGGCGCGCACGTCGGCCTGACCAATGTCGACCACCGGCTCCGCGCCGCCTTCGGCAACGACTACGGGCTCGTCGTCGAGACGGCCGTCGGCGCCGGCACCAAAGTGGGCATGCGCGTTCCGAAGTTCCGCGCGGGCATCCGGGCGTGAACGCCCGGTTCGGGCGGGTGCGCGAACCCCAGGGCGGTAAACTGCGGTCTGTCGTCGAGGCGGGAGGTGTTCCATGACCGCATTGGTGGTACTCGCGGTCGACGACGAACCACCCGCTCTCGACGAGCTCGGTTACCTGCTGAACCGGCAGGACGACGTCGCCGAGGTCCGGTCCGCCTCTGACGCCACGGGCGCCCTCCGCGAGCTCAACGACCATCGCATCGATGCGATCTTCCTCGACATCAACATGCCCGGCCTGTCGGGACTCGAACTCGCCGGCGTGCTGGCGAAGTACGCCTCGCCCCCGGCGATCGTGTTCGTCACCGCCCACGACGACCGCGCCGTCGACGCGTTCGAGGTCGGCGCGGTCGACTACCTGCTCAAACCTCTTCGCGAGCAACGTCTCACGCAGGCGGTCGAGCGGGTCCGCGCCAGCCTCGAGCGCCGCGGACGCACACCCGAACCCGAGCAGACGGCCGCTCGCCCGGACCGCCGCGCCGGCTCCGACGATGTCATCCCGGTCGAGATGAGCGGCGTGACCTCACTCGTCCGACGCGATTCGATCTCCTGGGTCGAAGCCGTCGGCGATTACGCCCGCCTGCATGCCGACTCGGGCGCCCACCTCGTGCGCATCCCGTTGTCGACCCTCGAATCCCGCTGGCAGGAGACCGGTTTCGCGCGAGTACACCGGTCCTACCTCGTCGCGCTGCCGATGGTCACCGGCCTGCGCACCGTCGGCGGCGGCACCGTGGTGTGCGTTCGCGCGAACGGCGCCTCCGACGCCGTCGAACTACCCGTGAGCCGCCGTCAGGTCCGCGAACTCAAGGACCGTCTCATCCGGGATCCGCTGCGCCAGTACCGTTCCCCCACCGGCCGAGACGATGGCTGAGCACCCGCCCCAGCGCGAACGCGTGGTGCTCGCCGCGCGCCGCGGGGCGCGGATGGTGCGCACCCGCGTCGAGGTCCAGGAACAGACCGAGGTCGGCGACGCGCTCGTGCGGGGCCTCATGCGCGCCCAGCTCGGCCTCGCCCTCCGACTCGGTGGCGCCCTGCTCGCCGTCTCGGCCGCGATACCTGTTGCCGCCTGGCTGTTCCCGGGCATCGCCGACGCCGAGGTCTTCGGCATCCGCCTGATCTGGCTGGTGCTGGGGCTGCTCGCCTTCCCGGTCCTCTACCTGACCGGCCGACTGTACGTACATCTCGCCGAACAGGCCGAACGCGACTTCATGGGCCTCGTCGACGACGACCCGACCGACTCCGTCGACGATCCGACCGACTCCGTCGGGGACAACCTGACCGACCCCGTCGGGGACGATGTGCCAGAGCAGGGGCCGCCGTGACGGCCGAGGTCCACGCCCTCACCGCGGTCGGTCTGTTCGCCGCCGCCATCGCCACCATCGTCGTGGGTGCGTGGGGCGGCCGGTTCTCGCGCACCACCTCCGATTTCCTCGTGGCGTCCCGGACCGTCGGTTCGCGGTGGAACGCCGCCGCGGTCTCCGGCGAATACCTCTCGGCGGCATCGTTCCTCGGAGTCGCCGGGCTCATCGCGAAGTACGGCGCCGATGCCCTCTGGTACCCCGTGGGATTCACCGCCGGATATCTGGGCCTGTTGCTGTTCGTCGCTGCGCCACTGCGTCGATCCGGGGCCTACACGGTGCCCGACTTCGCCGAGTTCCGCCTCGCCTCCACGGCCGCGCGGAAGACGGCGATGCTCGTCGTGGTCGTCGTGTGCGTCCTGTACCTCATCCCCCAGTTCCAGGGCGCGGGCCTCACCCTCAACATCCTGCTCGGCACCCCGGTGTGGGCCGGCGTGGTCGGCGTCGGCCTGATCGTCATCGTGAACGTCGTCGGCGGCGGCATGCGGTCGATCACCTTCGTGCAGGCCTTCCAGTACTGGCTCAAACTGACCGCGATCGCGGTCCCCGCCCTCGTCCTGATCGGCGTCTTCGCCCAGGACCCCACCCCAATCGGTGAACCCGCGCCGCCACGCATCACCACCGCGACCACGGTCGACGTCACCACCGACGTGTCGGTCACCGTCGCCGAGACCACCGGCGTGCGGGTCACCGGGATGCTGGACGGAGTCGTCGTCGACGACGCGCCCGTGGCCACCACCGGACCGCACGTGATCTCCGCCGGTTCCACCATCTTTCTCGACGCCGGAGCGGCGACCCCCGTCGTCGCGGGCGCGCCGACGCAGAACGCCGACTGGATCGCCCCCGGCGGTGGGTTCGGCGGCAATCATCCGCTCTACCAGGTGCTGTCGCTGATCATCGCGACGTTCCTCGGCGTGATGGGTCTGCCGCACGTGCTGGTGCGCTTCTACACCAACCCCGACGGTCGATCGGCTCGACGGACGGCGCTGGCCGTCATCGCCCTGCTGTCGCTGTTCTATCTCTTCCCGATCCTGCTGGGCGTGTTCGCGCGGCTCTACGTCCCCGAACTGCTGATCACCGGTACCGCCGACGCCGCGGTCCTGCTGTTGCCCAGCGCGGCCGTCGGCGGTATCGCCGGCCAGATCCTGGCCGCCCTCGTCGCAGCGGGGGCGATCGCCGCCTTCCTCGCCACCTCGTCGGGGTTGCTGGTGTCGGTCGCCGGCGCGCTCGCCACCGATCTGCTGCGGGGTCGCGTCCGCGATTTCCGGGTGGCCGCGGTCATCGGCGGACTGATCCCGATCGGCCTGTCCCTGGCGGCCGCCTCCCTCGAACTGTCCCGGACCGTCGGACTGGTGTTCGCGGTCGCCGCGTCGACGCTGTGCCCGCTGCTGGTACTGGGAATCTGGTGGCGCGGGCTGACGGCGGTCGGCGCCATCGCCGGGCTCATCGTCGGCGGCGCGTCGTCGGGTTCGGCGACGATGCTGGCGATCGCGGGCGTCGCCGACGACGACATGCTGGGCGGGTGGCTCGAGGTCGTCATCGGCTACCCGGCCGCGGTCACGGTCCCTCTCGCGTTCGGCACGATGGTGCTGGTCAGCCGGATGACCCGGCGTCGGGTACCCGCCGATCTCGCGCGCACGTTCGCTCGGATGCACGTGCCCGAACGCGTCGGGATGGGCCTGGACCGCACACCCGGACGGGCGTCGGACTGACCGATCGGAGGGGTGACCGCTCGCCGTTCGTCGGACGTCACCGACCGTCCGTCGCACAGGATGCGGGCTTCGGCGTGTGATCCAGGCCACCCGATTGCCTGTGATCTGGACCTCATTCAGGCTGACTGTCGTAGAGCCATCACACATGTGGCCACGTCACCCTGGGAGGAAACGTGTCGACCGTCGACCAACCACCACCGGCGCCACACGCGCCGACCGGCGAAGAATTCATCGAGATGCAGGCCAGTCCGGAGTTCCAGGAACTGCGGCGGACCCTGCGGAAGTTCGTCTTCCCGCTCACCGCGTTCTTCCTGATCTGGTACGCCCTCTACGTGCTACTCGGCGCGTTCGCGCATGACTTCATGGCGACCCAGGTCTGGGGCAACATCAACCTCGGTCTCATCCTCGGTCTGCTGCAGTTCGTCAGCACGTTCGTCATCACCGGCATGTACGTACGCTTCGCCAATCGCCACCTCGACCCGAAGGCCGAGGCGATCCGCAACGAGATGGAAGGCGGTCCCTCGCTGTGAACGCGAATGTCCACACCACCGATGTGACCGTCCTCGCGGCGACCGTCGGCAGCCCTGTCGCCAACATTGCCATCTTCGCCGCCTTCGTCGCGGTCACGATGTTCGTGGTCATCAAGGCCAGCAAGAACAACACCACCGCCGCCGACTTCTTCACCGGCGGCCGCGGATTCTCCGGACCACAGAACGGGATCGCCATCGCCGGCGACTACCTGTCGGCAGCCAGCTTCCTCGGCATCGCGGGCGCCATCGCGGTCTACGGCTACGACGGCTTCCTCTACTCCATCGGATTCCTTGTCGCGTGGCTCGTCGCCCTGCTGCTCGTGGCCGAATTGCTGCGCAACACCGGCAAGTTCACGATGGCCGACGTCCTCAGCTTCCGGCTCAAGCAACGGCCCGTCCGCCTGGCCGCGGCGATCTCCACCCTCGCCGTGTCTCTGTTCTACCTGCTCGCCCAGATGGCCGGTGCCGGCGGCCTTGTCGCGCTGCTCCTCGACATCGAGGGACGCGTCGGTCAGTCCATCGTCATCGCCGTCGTCGGTGCGCTGATGATCGTCTACGTGCTCATCGGCGGCATGAAGGGCACCACCTGGGTGCAGATCATCAAGGCCGTCCTGCTCATCGCGGGTGCCGGCATCATGACCGTCATCGTCCTGGCCAAGTTCGGCATGAACCTGTCGTCGATCCTCGGGGCGGCACAGGACGCCGTCACCGACTCGACCAGCGAAAAGGTCGCCTCGCGTGACGTTCTCGCTCCCGGCGCCCAGTACGGCGGTTCGCTCACGAGTCAGATCAACTTCATCTCGCTCGCCATCGCACTCGTCCTCGGCACCGCGGGACTGCCGCACGTGCTGATGCGCTTCTACACCGTGCCGACCGCCAAGGAGGCCCGCAAGTCGGTGGTCTGGGCCATCGCCCTGATCGGTGCCTTCTACCTGTTCACGCTGGTGCTCGGCTACGGTGCGGCCGCCCTGGTCGGACCGGACAAGATCCTCGACGCCGCCGGCGGACAGAACTCCGCGGCACCACTGCTGGCGTTCGAGCTCGGCGGCGTCGTCCTCCTGGGCATCATCTCGGCGGTCGCCTTCGCCACCATCCTCGCCGTGGTCGCCGGCCTCGCCATCACCGCGTCGGCGTCGTTCGCCCACGACATCTACGCGTCGGTGATCAAGCGCAACAAGGCAAGTGAGGCCGACCAGGTCCGCGTCTCGCGGTACACCGTCGTCGTCCTCGGCATCGTGAGCATCATCCTCGGCATCCTCGCCAACGGCCAGAACATCGCCTTCCTGGTGGCGCTGGCCTTCGCGATCGCCGCGGCCGCGAACCTGCCGACGATCGTCTACTCGCTCTACTGGAAGCGCTTCAACACCCGCGGCGCCCTGTGGAGCATGTACGGCGGCCTGATCTCCACGATCGTGCTGATCATCTTCTCCCCCGCCGTCTCCGGGTCGTCGACCGCCATGATCTCCGGCGCCGACTTCGCCTGGTTCCCCCTGGCCAACCCGGGCATCATCTCGATCCCGCTGGCCTTCGTCCTCGGTATCGTCGGCACGCTGACGACCCCGTCGGACAACGGCACCCCGGAGCGCAACGCCGAGATGGAGGTCCGCTCCCTCACCGGCATCGGCGCGGAGAAGGCCGTGCAGCACTAGGCAACTCGCGCCCGCCAGATCCACCGACCAACAGACGCACCACCGGCTTCCGGTGGTGCGTCTGTTGGTGGCGATCGCCGACGATCGCACTCCCGCGTCGCCGTTTCCGTCCCGCTTATCGAATCCAATCAGCGCGACGGAAACGTCACCGCGGGAACGGATTACGCGAGTCAGGCGTCCTGGATCCGTGCGAACGGCGCGGCAGCCTCGAGCTCGAAGGCCAACTCGAGGAGTGTGCGCTCCTGGCCGAGGTCGGCGGCGAAATGGATGCCCACGGGCATGCCCGACTCCGTCTGTCCGAGAGGCAGACTGATCGCCGGGGTGCCTGCGGTGTTGTTGGCCGGGGTGAACGCGATGAATCCGGTCAGCCGGTCCATGGCCTCGTCGAATTCGATTGCCGGATCGAGATATCCGATCTCGGGGGTCGCGTGGACGACGGTCGGGGTGAGGATCACGTCGAAGGTGTCGTGCAGACCCCGGATCGTGGCGGTGGACTTCTTCAGCCCCCGGACCGCACCGGGTAGCCGGTAGAAATGACGCAGAGCGTTGCGCGACAGACCGCGGGTGAACGAGTCCACCTGCGACCGATCGAATCCCTTGTCGACCACCCGCTTTCCGAACCGATCCAGCGCCAGGGCCAACAACGACCAGTAGTCGATGAAGTCCCGGACGTAGTCACGGTCGACCGGCAACGGCACCATCTCGGTGCGGTGCCCGAGAGACTCGACGAGCTCGGCCGCCTCGGCGACACATCGCTGGGTGTCCCGGTCGAGCAGGGAGCCGGTCAGCGGTTCGGTGATCAGCGCGATCTTCAGTCGCTTGGTGCCCGGACCTTCGACGACCCCGACGGGCGGCATCCCGGGCGCGGGCCGGAAACCCTGCGTGTCGGCCAGGAACCGCGCGGTGTCGCGCACCGAACGGCTGACGATCCCGTTGGACACCAGGTCGATCGGCGCGTCGCGCGTCTCTTTCGACGACTCGACCCGCCCGCGGCTCGGCTTGAGCCCCACCAGACCACAGATCGCGGCCGGAATCCGGATCGACCCACCACCGTCGTTGGCGTGTGCGATCGGCAATGCACCGGAAGCGACCAGCGCCGCCGAACCGCCGGACGAACCACCCGAGGAGTAGTCGGTGTCCCACGGGTTGCGCGTCGGCTCACGGTCGACGAACTCCGTCGTCGAGGTCAGCCCGAAGGCGGGCATCGTCGACGCTCCGACGACGTTGACCCCGCTGGCCAGGAACTGGTTGGTGAAGGCCTCGTTGGCCGCGGCCGGCCGCGGTGGCACCGCAGCCGACCCATGGCAGGTCGGCAGTCCCGCGAAGTCGGTGTTGTTCTTGATGATCGACGGCACCCCGATGAACGATCCCAGCGGGAAGTCGTTGTCGACAGCGCGTTTCCGGGCGCGCTCGCGGTCGTCGAAGGCGATCGCGTTGAGGTGCGGGTTGACGGCGTCGACCCGGGCGATCGCGGCCTCGACCGCTTCCGCGGCGGAGATCTGACCGGAGGAGATCGCGTCGGCGATGCCGACCGCGTCGTGCTCGCCGAGTGCGTCGTCGGTGAACGCGTGGACGTGTTTCATGCCCGGACCCTACCGCCTCGGCGCGGCCCCGATCATCGACAAGACGTCACCGACCAGTCGGCGGGCGTGATCGGCGTCGAGTTCGAGCCCGAACACCGCGTGGTGGTACAGGGGGGCGATCACGTGGTCGAGCACCTGACGCACCGACGGGGTGGGTTCGCCGCGCTCCTGCGCCCGCGCGATCATCTGTTCGGCGTGCTCCCGCCGGATCTCCCAGCACGGACAGACCTCGACGATGTCCTCGCGGGCCGCGACCATGGCGCGCAGATACGCCCGGCGCTTGGGGCGCGCGATGTCGGCGGCGATGATCTGCGCCCACTCGGACAGATCGTCGACGAGGGTGCCGGTGTCGGGTAGCGGTTCGCCCTGCGTCAGGGCCGCAACGGCAACCTCCCCGAGCAGCGCGTCGATCGTTCCCCACCGTCGATAGATGCTCGTCGGATTGACCCCGGCGAGTTCGGCGACCTCAGGGATCGTCATCGTCTCGCGGCGTCCGGCACCGACGAGCTGCCCGACCGCTGTGTAGACCGCCGATTGCACGCGCGCGCTGCGGCCACCGGGGCGTCGGGTCGGCGAGGCAGAGGCGCCGGGAGTCGGCTTGTCGTGGGTGCGGGCCGTCGTCATGGAAGCCATTATTGCAAAGTTGGTTGCTTTTGGAACCAGGTCCGGGCTACTTTTTGAATGCAACTCTGTTTGCTTTAAGGAGACCTCGTGACGCCACTTCATCCCCATCGCGCGTTCTGGCTGATCGCGGCGACCTACATGATGGTCCTGTTCGCGTCTGCGGCACCTTCGCCGTTGTACCCCGTCTACCAGGAACTCTGGGGGTTCTCCGCGCTCACGCTGACGCTTGTGTTCGCGGTGTATGTGGTGACCATGCTGCTGAGCCTCCTCACGGTCGGGTCTCTTTCCGATCATGTCGGCCGTCGGCCAGTCCTCGCCGTCGCGCTCGTCCTGCTCATTGCGAGCATGGTGCTGTTCGTCGTCGCCCAGGACGTCGGCACCCTGCTGGCCGCACGTGCCCTACAAGGCCTCGCCACCGGGGCGGCGATGGGCACCTTGACCGCGACCACGGTCGATCTGCAGCCCTCGGCCCGTACCGGATCGACGATCGTCGGCGCAGCCCCGGCGATCGGCCTGGCGAGCGGCGTCGCCGTGGCCGGTGTGCTCGTCGAGTACGCACCCGCGCCCCGCGTCCTGATCTACGAGATCATTCTCGGCCTGTTCGCCGCACTGCTGATAGCCCTGCTCGTCGTCCCGGAGACCCGCGAGCGGGTCGGCTTCGATTCCCGACGCCACCTGGCGGGCACGCTCGCACCGCAGGTGCGCGTGCCCCGCGAGGTCCGCACGGTGTTCCTGGCCTCGGTCCCCGCGCTCGTCGCCACCTGGTCCCTCGGCGGCCTGTATCTCTCCCTCGGCTCGTCGGTGGTCTCCCGCGTGTTCGGCGTGGACAACCACGGCGCGGCGGGCGCCATCCTGTTCGTCTTCTTCGCCTGCGCGGCCGTCACGTCCCTGTTCGTCACCGATCGCTCGTCGACGGTCAAGGCGGCGTACGGATTTCCCGCACTCGCCGCCGGCGTGGTGATCTCACTGGCCGGGGTCCTCATCGAATCCCTGCCCCTCTACATCGTCGGTTCGATCGTGGCAGGCTCGGGCTGGGCCGCCACCTTCCTCTCCGCGATGGACAACATCACCGCCGCGACCCCGCCGGCCCAGCGCGGTCAGGTCTTCTCGTCGGTGTTCGTGGCGAGCTACCTCGCATTCAGCGTCCCGGCCGTGATCGCCGGAATCCTCGTCTCGCACATCGGGTTGCGCGACACCATCATCGGCTACGTCGGCTACGTCCTCGCGATGGTGATGGTCGCGGCGGCATTCGCGGTGACGGTGCGCCGCCGGGCGACCTCAGCAGCCGGTGATGCCGTCAAAGACTCTCCGTCGAAACCGGAACCGGCACACAAGGGCTGAGTCACCCCGGGCCCGGCGGGCGCCATCCGACCATCCGCGCGGCCAGCTCCGCGTAGAAGGCACCCATCTCCTCGGGCGACAGTGAACCCCCCTCGCGATACCAACGCGCGACATCGATTCCCATCGACAACATCGCGTTGGTGGTGGCGAGTGAATCGGCGACAGCGAAGTCGCCGTCGTCGATTCCGGCGTCGACGACTGCCCGCACTCGCCGGGTGATCTCGCGGCGCATGGCCATCACGGTGTCCAGGTGGTCGGGTGCGAGTGAGTTCAGCTCGTAATTCACCACCCGCCCGCCCACATGTTCGCGCGCGTGGTGCTCGGTGAACGCGTGGACGATCGCCCGCAACCGGTCGCCGGGGGACGCCGAAGGATCGTCGGCCTCGTCGATCGCCGCGAGGATGGCGCGGTGACCGGCATCGGAGATCTCGAACAGCAGCTCCTCTTTGGAGCGGAAGTGCACATAGACCGCCGCCGAACTCATCTGCGCGCCGTTGGCGATGTCCCGCGTGGTGGTGCCGTTGAAACCCTTCGCGGCGAACGCCTCGACGGCTGCACGCAGGAGCCGGGCCCGCGCGGCCATCGGCCGCGCCTGCTGCACCGGGTCGGCGGACGGGCCCACATTCATCCCTTCGGAACGGTCTCCAGGCGCCTGCGCGACGGCCGTGATTGACAGCATCCGGCCCGCGCGGCATAGTGCAACCTATCACTGAGCAAGCGCTTAGTCACCAGTGGTTCGGCTGGCTCGTCCAGCAGGACCGCGCACGACGGAGGCCCTCGTTCGAACGCCATCGCCCGGACGCCGTCGCCCGAGTACGGACACCTTCGACAGGAGTAGAGAAGAACCCATGCAGCTGACATTCAGTCCTGAAGAAGAGGCCTTCCGCGAGGAGTTGCGCAGCATCTTCGCCAAGGTCCCCGAAGACGTCCGCAAGCGGTGCGAAGAGGGCAAGCTCAACTACCCCGAGGATCTCGTCACCACCACCCGCATCCTCAACGAGCACGGCGTCGCCACCCCGAGCTGGCCCGTCGAGCACGGCGGCAAGGACTGGACCCCGATCCAGCACCACATCTACCGCGAGGAGATGAGCCTCGCGTTCGTCCCCGACATGCTCCCCTTCAACGTCGGCATGATCGGCCCGGTCATCGCGCAGTTCGGGTCCGACGAGCTGAAGGAACGCTTCCTCGCCAAGACCGCCAACCTCGACATCTGGTGGTGCCAGGGCTTCTCCGAGCCCGAGGCCGGATCCGATCTGGCGTCGCTCAAGACCCGCGCGGTCCGCGACGGCGACCACTACGTGATCAACGGTCAGAAGACCTGGACCACACTCGGCCAGTTCGCGGACTGGATCTTCTGCCTCGCGCGCACCAACCCGGACGTGAAGAAGCAGGCCGGCATCAGCATGTTCCTGTTCCCGATGGACACCCCGGGCGTCGAGATCCGCCCGATCCAGCTCATCGACGGCAGCTACGAGGTCAACGAGGTCTTCTTCAACGACGTCCGCGTCCCCGCGGAGAACATGGTCGGCGAGGAGAACAGCGGCTGGACGCAGGCCAAGTTCCTGCTCGGCAACGAGCGCAACGGCATCGCCCGGGTCGGTTACACCAAGGCCAAGCTCGCCCGCGCCAAGGAACTGGCCAAGCAGACGCGTACCGCCAAGGGCACCCTGCTCGACGATCCGCTGTTCGCGGCACGTCTGGCCGAGGTGGAGAACGAACTGCTCGCGCTCGAGCTCACCCAGCTGCGTGTCGCCGCGTCGTCGGCAGACGGCAAGCCGAACCCCGCGTCGTCGCTGCTCAAGCTGACCGGTAGCCAGCTGCAGCAGGCCGCGATGGAGCTGATCGCCGACATCGCCGGCCCCGACTCGCTTCCGGTGGCACAGCTCGACGCGTCGGCACCGAACGGCAGCGCCGAGGTGAGCGCCCCCGAGTGGGCCCAGCTTGCGGCCCCGACCTACCTCAACTACCGCAAGGTCACGATCTACGGCGGCTCGTCGGAAGTCCAGCGCCAGATCATCGACAAGGCCGTCCTGGGCCTCTGAGCCCCGGCCACGACTCTCTTCAGACCTTCACCAAAGGAACACCATGGATTTCGAGCTTTCCGAAGAGCAGGGGATGCTGCGCGACACCGTTCGCGAAGTCCTCACCAAGACCTACGACGTCGAGACACTGCGCAAGGTCACCGACACCGATCTCGGCTGGAGCGAGAAGGTGTGGAAGTCGCTGGCCGAGATCGGCATCCTCGGCCTGACCTTCCCGGAGAACGAGGGCGGCATGGATGCCGGCCCCGTCGAATTCACCAGTGTCATGACCGAACTCGGACGCGCACTGGCGCCCGAGCCCTACCTCGACTCGGTCCTCGTCCCCGGCTCGCTCCTCGGGCTCGCCGACGACGCGACTCGCACCGAGCTGCGCACCGCACTGGCCTCCGGCGAACTCCTGATGGCCTTCGCCCACACCGAGCCCGGTGACCGCTGGCCGGAGGCGCGGGTCGAGACGACCGCATCTGCCGACGGTGTCCTGAACGGCACCAAGAGCCTTGTCGGACATGGTGATTGCGCGGCCAAGCTGATCGTGTCGGCCCGCGACGACAACGGTGTCGGCCTCTACCTCGTCGACGCCGACGCCGAGGGCGTCACCCGCACGCCGTACCGGACGCACGATCGCCGACGCGGCGCGCAGTTCGAGTTCAACGACATCAAGGCCACGCGGTTGGGCACCGGCGACGCGTCGCTGACCATCGCCGACGCCGAGGGCGTCACCCGCACGCCGTACCGGACGCACGATCGCCGACGCGGCGCGCAGTTCGAGTTCAACGACGTCAAGGCCACGCGGTTGGGCACCGGCGACGCGTCGCAGACCATCGCCGACGCCGAGGGCGTCACCCGCACGCCGTACCGGACGCACGATCGCCGACGCGGCGCGCAGTTCGAGTTCAACGACATCAAGGCCACGCGGTTGGGCACCGGCGACGCGTCGCAGACCATCGCCGACGCCGAGGTGGGTGTCCAGACCGCGCTGTGCGCCGAGGCCGTCGGCGCGATGGAGCGCAGCCTGGATCTGACCGTCGAATACCTGAAGTCGCGCAAGCAGTTCGGCGTCACGCTGTCGGCCTTCCAGGCCCTCACCCACCGCGCCGCCGACATGTACGTCCAGCTCGAACTGGCGCGCAGCCTGAGCCTGTACGCGACGTCGGCGCTGGCCGACGGCATCGCCGATCCCATCATCGCGTCGCGGGCGAAGCTGCAGATCTGCCGGTCCGCGCGCCTGATCGGTCAGGAAGCGATCCAGATGCACGGCGGCATCGGCATGACCGCCGAGTACCCGATCGCCCACTACGTGAGCCGACTGACGGCGATCAGCCACACGCTCGGCGACGCGTCGGACCACGCGACCCGTCTCGCGGAGAACGTCGACAACTACGACATGCTCAGCGTCGGCTGACACCGCACCTTCCGGACACGCGCCGGAAGGGGTGCTGCGGGGCTGCGCCCCGGCTACTGTCCTTCAGCGAAGGTCCTTCTGCGTTTCTCGCGTACGGGCCTTCGCTGAAGTCGTTGTCGGGAGTCGTCGTGGGGCGAGAGGAACCGGATGGAACTGCTGCGGGACAACCTGGCCGCGGGCGCGTCGTTCAGCCTGGTCGGGATCGCCTTGCTGGTCCTCGGATTCGCCGCACTCGACCTGGTGACGCCGGGCCGGCTGCGGCAGTTGGTGTGGATCGAGCACAACCGCAACGCGGTGCTGCTGACCACGTCGATGGTCATCGGCCTCGCGATCGTGCTGGTCTCGTCGGTCATCGACACCGAGCTACTGGAGTTGTGGCGCGCGCTGCTCTACACCGCGGCCTACTCGGTGCTCACCATCGCGGTGATGATGTGGTCGTTCGTACTGATCGACTGGCTCACTCCCGGGAAGCTGGGCACGCTGCTGTTCGACGGGTCGGCGCGTGACGACGCCGGCCGACGGGCCGCCGACGAGCATCCCGCGGGCTGGATCACCGCTGCCGTGTTCGTGGCAGTGGGTGCCGTCATCGGCACGACCCTGCTCGTCTGAGTCGACGAGACGCCGCTGGTCCGCGCGTTTTCCGGGTTGACTCGAGCACCGGAACATGCTTATTGACCCTCGGCCAACAAGCCCATAGGGTGGGCGACCATGACCGCAGCACTCATCGAGGAGTCCATCGACATCGCCGCCACGCCCGAGCAGGTGTGGTCGGTGATCTCCGATCTGAAGCGCATGGGCGAGTGGAGCCCACAGTGCAAGAAGATGATCGTCCGCGGCGGCACCGTCGGGTTGGGGACCAAGACCATCAACATCAACCGCCGGGGCCCGCTGGTGTGGCCGACCACCGCCAAGGTCGTCCGCTTCACCCCCAACCAGGAACTCGGCTTCCGGGTCGTGGAGAACCACACCATCTGGAGCTACACCATCACCCCGAAGGACGCCGGCGTCACGGTCACCGAGCGCCGCGAGGTCAACGGATCGACCACCAAGGTGTCGTCGGTGCTCGTCGACAAACTCTTCGGTGGGGCCGAGTCGTTCGAAGAGGAACTCAAGCTCGGGATGGCCGAGACCCTGGGCGAGATCAAACGCGCCGCCGAGACCAACTGACCCTTCGAGACGCTCGCAAGCTCGCTCCTCAGGGCGCAGAACACGAAGCCCCCTCCGCTCCCTGAGGTGCGAGGAGCGCAAGCGACGAGCCTCGAAGGGTTCTCGCATGCTCGCTCCTCACGCGAGCACAGGTCAGGTCCCGCTGAGCTTGCCGATGAGCTCGGGGAGGTCGGCCACCGAGTCGATGATGTGGTCGGGGTAGGGCCCGAACTCGTCACGCTGCAGCGCATGCAGCGCCTCCTCGCGGAACTTGCCGGTGCGCACCAGCACCCCGATCAGGGCCGCGGCCTGGGCGCCGAGGACGTCGTTGTGCATGTCGTCGCCGACCATCACCACCTGGGTCGGCTCGAGGCCCAGGATCTCGGTGGCCGCCCGAAAACCGACCGGCGAGGGCTTGCCGATCGCCTTGATCTTTGCGCCCGAAGCCTTTTCGAGCCCCTCCAGGTACACCCCGGTGTCGATGCTCAGACCGCTCGCCGTCGACCAGGTCATCGAGCGGTGCATCGCGATCACCGGGACGCCGTCCAGGAGCATCTCCAGGACCTTCGACAGCGTCGCGTGCGTGAACACCGAACCGGCGCCGCCGAGCACCACCACCTCCGCCGACGAGGGGTCGTCGGTCAGCTCGACGCCGGTCATGTCCTCGGCGATCGGGCCCTCGTTGAGCACCCACACGCGCTTGCCCGGATAGGTGGCGGCGACGTGTTCGGCGGTCAGTTTGGCCGCCGAGAGGATCTCGTCGGCCCTCACCTCGAAACCGGACGAGTTCAGCGCCTCGGCGATCTCGCCGCGCGAACGGGACGTCGTGTTGGTCAAGAACATCCGTGGAACACCCTGATCGGCGAGGTCGGCGATCGCCTCGACCGCACCCGGCAGCGCCTTCCACGAGGTGACCATCACCCCGTCGATGTCGAGCAGCAGACCCAGCGCCATGCGCACGAATGTAGTCCTCGGGCAGCTGGGTCGCAGGACTGGCCCGGCCACCTGCCGGGACGCGGTGGCGCCCGCGCCGGCACCTGGCATGCTGAGCCCATGCGTACCGTCGTAGAGCATCAGCGCGTCGTCGCGGCGTTGTTCGGCGCGCCCGAACAATCGCAGGTCGCGGTGCCCGAATCCCTGGGCCTGGCCACGTTCACCGACGTCGACGCCCCGCTCTCGCTGCCCGGCTTCGACAACTCCGCGATGGACGGATTCGCCGTGCGCGCCGCCGATCTCGCGGGTGCGAGCCCCGACAACCCGGTCACGCTGCCGGTCGCCGCGGACATCCCCGCCGGCCGCACCGACGACCTCACGCTCGGACCGGGGACCGCGCACCGGATCATGACCGGCGCCCCGTTACCCGGGGGCGCCGACGCGGTGGTCCCCGTCGAACTGACCGACGCCGTGGTGGGCCCGGTGGCCGCGGCGGCGACCGTCACCTTCACCGCGGCGCCCGAGCGCGGCAGGCACATCCGGCGCGGGGGCTCCGACATCGAGTTCGGCACCCGGGCGCTGCCGGCCGGCACGGTGATCGGCGCGCCGCAGATCGGCTTGCTGGCCGCATTGGGCATCGCCGAGGTCGCCGTCGCCCGCCGATTGCGCGTGGTCGTGCTGTCCACCGGTTCCGAACTCGTCGAGCCCGGAAAGCCGTTGCGGCACGGGCAGATCTATGAGTCCAACGGCGCCATGCTCACCGCGGCGGTCATCGAGGCCGGCGCGGTCGGTCGTCATCTGCACTTCGTGCCCGACAACACCGCGGACTTCGCCGCGCGGCTCGACGAGGTCGCCGACGACGCCGATCTGATCATCACCTCGGGGGGCGTCAGCGCGGGCGCCTTCGAGGTGGTGAAGGACGCACTGTCGGCGACGGGGACCGTCGAGTTCGTGAAGGTGGCGATGCAGCCGGGTATGCCCCAGGGGTGCGGCCACTTCCCCTCGTCCCGCGGGGGCCGGGTACCGATCATCACCCTTCCGGGCAACCCCGTCAGTGCGCTCGTGTCCTTCGAGGTCTTCATCCGGCCGGCGTTGCGCGCCGCGATGGGACTGCCTGCCGACCGAGATCGGATCAGGGCACGTCTCTCCGCCGACATCCGCTCACCCCGCGGCAAACGACAGTTCCTGCGCGGCGTGCTCGCCGCGGCGAACGTCGACGGGACTGTCGGAGTCGCCCCGATCGGTCCGCCCGCATCCCATCACCTGCGCTACCTCGCCGAGGCCGACGCGCTGATCGACGTCCCTGCCGACGTCGAGGCAGTCGAGGCCGGATCGCTCGTGGACGTGCTGGTCCTGCGCTGACGACGAGGTCCGCGGGGGCGGCGCTCTAGAGTGGACGCCGATGCACCCGGCGATGCGGTGCGCACATGTACCCGGCCTGGACACAGGCCAGAGGAGGTTGATCGTGGCCCGACGTCCGCGTCCGGACGGCTCCGGTGACACCGGCCGTGTCGCCCATTTTCTCGATCTGGCCCGAGAGACCATCCCCCCGATCCACCCGGCGGGCGCGCCGTTCGTCGCCGCGCCGGCCGCCGTGGCCCTCCTGGGGCGTCGGCACCGCTGGATCGCGCGGCCCGCCGCGCTGACCGCCGGGGCGTGCGCGGCCTTCTTCCGGCATCCCAAGCGTGTCCCGCCCACCGAGCCCGGCGTGGTGGTCGCTCCCGCAGACGGGACCATCGCCCTCGTCGACGAAGCCGTTCCGCCCGCCGAATCCGGCCTGGGCACGCAGCCGCTGCCGCGGGTCTCGACCTTCCTCTCGATCTTCGACGTCCACGTGCAGCGCGTGCCGATCGCGGGCACGGTGACCACCGTGACGCACACGCCGGGCGCGTTCGTCTCCGCCGACCTGCCCGAAGCCAGCCGCGACAACGAGCGCACCACGATGACCATCCGCACCACGGCCGCAGGCGGCGCCCCCGGCCCCGAGCTGGCGGTCGTGCAGATCGCCGGTCTCATCGCCCGGCGCATCGTGTGTGAACCGAAGGTCGGGGACTCGCTGGCGATCGGCGACACCTACGGGCTGATCCGATTCGGGTCGCGTGTCGACGTCTACTTCCCGGCCGGTACCCGGCCCCGCGTCTCGGTCGGGCAGCGCGCGGTCGGCGGCGAGACCCCGTTCGCGTACCTGGATCAGTGAACTCCGGCCCGGTGAACTCGACCGACATGACCTCCTCCGGCACGAATCCCGGGCGGCGACGCCCCGGATCACGCACCGCCCGCACCCCGACGGCACGATCGGCCAGTCGACACGCGCAGGCGCATCCGGCTCCGCAGAAAGCGCCGGAGCGTCGGCGTCTACGACGCCAGGCACAGGCGAGCCGCATCGTCATCCCGTCGTCGCTGACGATCCTCGCGATCTGCGCGGGACTGACGGCGATGCGTTCGGCGATCAACGGCGACGTCGACACCGCGATGGCACTCCTGGTCGCAGCCGCGTTCCTCGACGGCATCGACGGCCGGGTCGCACGCCTGATGGGAGCGACCAGCCGGATCGGCGCCGAGATCGACTCACTGGCCGACGCGATCAACTTCGGCGTGGTCCCGGCGATGATCATCTACTTCCACTTCATCGACGGCCACGACCTCGGCTGGGTGCTCGCCCTGATCTACTGCTGCGCCATCGTGCTGCGGCTGGCGAGGTTCAACACCCTGCTCGACGACGATGACGCACCTGCCTATACGCGGGACTTCTTCGCCGGCGTCCCCGCTCCCGCCGCGGCGATCGCAGCGCTGCTGCCCATCGGTCTGGAGCAACAGTTCGGCGAGGGCTGGTGGACGTCGCTGCCGGCCGTCGGCGGATGGCTGATCCTGGTCGCCTTCTTGGCCGTGAGCCGCGTCCCGACCTCCTCGTTGAAGACCGCGTCGATCCCGCCCGGCGCCGTGGCCGGCCTGCTGGTGTTGGTCGCCGCGGCCGCGGCACTGCTGGTGACCTTCCCCTACGTGCTGATGATGATCGCGATCGCCGGGTATGTCCTGCACATCCCGTTCGCGTGGCGCGCGCGTCGCTGGGTCGCCTCCCGGCCCGAGCACTGGGAGGACAAACCGGCCGAACGTCGCGCCCAGCGCCGTGCCCTGCGCACGGCATCTCCTGGTGGCCGTCGACGCCGGCCGGTCATCAACTCGCTCGGTCGGCTGGGCCTGAACCGTCCGACCGGCCCCGGCGTCCCCGCGGCCCGCGCCACCGGCGAGACGACCGAAAGCGAGCCCGAATGAGCGCACCCGCCTCCCTGACGCTGACGGCGCGTCACAATCCCTCGGCGGCCGAGGCCCGGCGCGGCATCATCCGCGTCCACCCCGAGGTACTCACGGCCCTGGCGCTCCGGGAATGGGACGCGGTGTCGATCACCGGCGCCCGCGTGACGGCGGCCGTGGTGGCCGCGACCGAGGCATCCGCACCCACCGGCGTGGCCCTCCTCGACGAGATCGCCTTCTCCAATGCCGGTGTCCGCGAGAACTCGACGGTCGTGCTCGCACCGGTCGCGGTGCAGGGCGCGAGCCGGGTGGTGGTGAGCGGTTCGGCGTTGGCCACCCAGTCGATCACCGAGTCGACGCTGCGCCGTGCACTGCTGGGAAAGGTCCTGTCCGTCGGTGACGCGGTCTCGCTGCTCCCCCGCGACCTCGGTCCCGAACTCGCCGCCACCGAGGCCACCCGTGCGCTGGCGCGGTCGGTCGGGATCACCTGGACCACCGAGTTGCTGACCGTCACCGCGACCGAGCCCGGCCCACCGGCGGACGGGCAGGTCTCCGCGCCCGTGAGCGTGCAGACCAACACCGCCGTGCTCTGGTCGACGAGGGCGGGCGAGGTGGCGCCGCTCGGCGACCGCACCGGGCCGGGTTCGCCCCGGATCCCCGGCGCCCTCGGCATGGTGTCGGAGACCGAGTCGTTTCGACCAGTGGTCGCGCCCGCCCCTGTCCGCGAGCCCGCCCGGGAGCCCGACGTGCCGGTCCGGCCGGTGTCGGAGCTGGTCGGCGTCGATTCCCAGATCACCAAGCTGACCGAATGGCTGACGATCACCCTCGACGAGCCCGACGTGCTGCGCACCCTGGGCGCGACGCCGCGTCTCGGCGTCCTGGTCACCGGCCCGGCGGGCGGTGGCAAGGCGACACTCGTGCGGTCGGTGTGCGCGTCGCGCACGCTGGTGACGGTCGACGGCCCGACCGCCGGCGCGACCCAGGCCGAAGCACGCCTGCGGACCGTCGCCGAGGCGGTCGCCCGCGCCCGGTCCGCGGGCGGGGTCCTGTTGATCACCGATGTCGACGCACTGCTGCCCGCCGAACCCGAGCCGGTCGCCGCCCTCATCCTCGACGAACTGCGCTCGGGCATCTCCGACGGTCGGATCGTTCTCGTCGCGACGACCGCCGAGCCGGTACGTCTCGACGCCCGGTTGCGCGACCCGTCGCTCTGCGATCGCGAACTCGTCATCGGGCTACCCGACGCCGCGACTCGGGCGCGGTTGCTGTCGGCGATCCTGTCGAACGTCCCGACCGACGGCGACCTCGATCTCACGTCGGTCGCGTCACGCACCCCGGGATTCGTCGCCGGCGATCTCGCCGCCCTCGCCCGGGAGGCCGCGCTCCGCGCCGCGACACGTGCGAGCGCCGAGAAGTCCGCGCCGTCCCTGCGCACCGAGGACCTCGTCGGCGCCCTCGACGTCATCCGTCCGGTGTCCCGCTCGGACTCCCCCGAGGTCGCGCTGGGCTCGATCACGCTGGCCGACGTCGGCGACATGGTGGAGACGAAACAGGCCTTGACCGAGGCGGTCCTGTGGCCGCTGCAACACCCCGACACCTTCGCCCGGCTCGGCGTCGACCCGCCGCGCGGGGTTCTGCTGTTCGGTCCGCCGGGCTGCGGCAAGACCTTCGTCGTCCGCGCGCTCGCGGCGTCGGGCCAGCTGTCGGTGCACACGGTCAAAGGCGCCGAACTGATGGACAAATGGGTCGGGTCGTCGGAGAAGGCGGTGCGGGACCTGTTCGCGCGAGCCCGCGAATCGGCACCCTCGCTGATCTTCCTCGACGAGGTCGACGCACTGGCCCCGCGCCGTGGCCAATCCACCGATTCCGGTGTCGGCGACCGCGTGGTCGCCGCATTGCTCACCGAGCTCGACGGCGTCGAACCGCTCCAGGATGTCGTCGTGCTCGGCGCGACGAACCGTCCCGACCTCATCGATCCGGCTCTCCTCCGGCCCGGTCGGCTCGAACGACTCGTCTTCGTGCCGCCGCCGGACGCCGACGCGCGCGGGGACATCCTGCGCGCCACCGGGCGAGACGTCCCGCTCGACGGAGTCGACCTCGACGACCTGGCCGCCGACCTCGAGGGGTACTCGGCGGCGGACTGCTCGGCGTTGCTGCGCGAGGCCGCGCTGTCGGCGATGCGCCGCGACATCGACGCCGCCTCGGTGACCGTGGCCGACGTCGACGAGGCCCGCCGGCGGGTACGACCGTCTCTCGACCCCGCGCAGGTGGCGGACCTGAAGGCCTACGCGCAGCGTCGTCTCGACTGACCCCGCCCCGGGCATCGACCGTGCGGGCCTTTCCGTCGACTGGGCAGGGGATTCCGTCGACTGGGCGCTGAATTTCGTCGACTGGGCAGGGATTTTCGTCGAGTGTGCGCAAGTGCGGATGGCGGCGACCTCGAGCTTCCGTCCTTGCGGCCATCAGATCGGGCCACTCGACGAAGAACGATGCACGGTCGACGAGAACGCCTGCCCAGTCGACGGAAAAGCCTGCACAGTCAACGAGAATCGCTGCCCAGTCGACGAGAATCCCCACCCGGTCGACGGATCCGGCTGATGATGACGGGAACCGGGTGAGTCCCGGAACACACTCGGAATAACCTCCGATAGTTGCTGGTTACAACAATCACGCTTTATAGTTGCAGCAATCAACCAATCCGGTACGCCGTCGCGCGTCCCGGTTCGCTGCCCGCCCCGTCTCCGGTCGCCGCGGGCAGCATTCTTTCTCGGAGGTTTGTTTTATGAGTGCACCCGCTTCCGCGGTGGCGCCGGCCGAAGACGTGCCGATGACTCATCGTCAGAAGATCAACGCCCTCGTCGGCCTCTTGCTCGGCATGTTCGTCGCATTCCTGTCGTCGACCGTGGTGTCCAACGCCCTGCCCACGATCATCACCGACCTGCACGGCAGCCAGGATCAATACACCTGGGTCGTCGTCGCCACTCTGCTCGCATCGACCGCAACGACGCCCATCTGGGGCAAGTTCGCCGACCTCGTGAGCAAGAAGCTGCTGGTCCAGGGCGCGCTGTTCCTCTTCACACTCGGTTCCGTCCTCGCCGGACTGTCCACGTCGGTCGAGATGCTGATCGGCTTCCGCGTCGTCCAGGGCTTGGGCCTCGGCGGTCTGCAGGCCCTGGTGGTCATCGTCGTCGCGACGATGTTCAGCCCGCGCGAACGCGGCCGGTACCAGGGACCGATGGCCGCGGTGATGTCCGTCGCAACCGTCGCCGGGCCCCTGATCGGCGGCGTCATCGTCGACACCAGCTGGCTCGGCTGGCGCTGGACGTTCTACGTCTGTGTCCCCCTTGCCGTCATCGCCCTCCTCGTCATCCAGCGCACACTGAACGTCCCGGTCGTCCGCAAGAAGGTCAGCATCGACTACCTCGGCGCGGTGCTCATCGCCTCGGGCGTCAGCACCCTGCTCGTCTGGGTGACGCTGGCGGGTAAGAATTTCGACTGGGCATCGCTGACCTCGTACGGACTGGTGGCACTCGGAGTCGCCCTGCTCGCCGCGGCCGTCTTCGTCGAGTCGAGGGTGTCGAGCCCCATCATCCCGCTGCACATCTTCCGCGACCGCACGACGACCCTGGCGACTCTCGCCAGCGTTGGCGTCGGTGTCGCATTGTTCGGCGGCGCGGTGTTCCTCGGGCAGTACTTCCAGATCGCGCGCGGCTACTCACCCACCGCGGCCGGCCTGCTGACTCTGCCGATGGTCATCGGTTCGATGCTCTCGGCGACCGTGTCGGGCAACCTGATCACCCGGTACGGCCGGTGGAAGCGATTCCTCGTGGCGGGTGCCGCGATGATGACGATCGGCTTCGGCCTGCTCGCGACGATCGACGCGCACACGAACATGGTCCTGGTCGGTGCATTCCTGTTCATCCTGGGCTGCGGCATGGGCATGACCATGCAGAACCTCGTTCTCGCGGTGCAGAACAACGTCAGCCCCGACAACCTCGGCGCGGCGACCTCGACGGTCACCTTCTTCCGCTCGCTCGGCGGAGCCGCGGGTGTCTCGGTGCTCGGCGCGATCCTGTCCAACCACGTCACCGACCTCATCGCGAAGGGCCTCGGGGCCCTGGGCATCGGGTCCGGACAGACCGGTGGCGGGGCCGCCGGCCTGGCCACTCTGAACGAACTGCCGGCTCCGATCGCAGCCATCGTCCGCGGCGCGTACGGCGACGGCACGGCCCGGATCTTCTTGGTCGCAGCGGTCATGGCGGCCCTGAGCTTCATCGCCATCACGCTCATCAAGGAAGTCGCCCTCAAGACGATGAGCAGCGATGAGGAACGCCGCGCGCAGGAGGCTGCCGCCGCCGACGTGGCCGTACCCGCAGTCGTGGCACCGTCCGCGGTCGGTCTCGTCGCGGACGACGCCTCCGCCGTCGGGACGCGGACGGGCGACGCCACCCGCGCGCGATGAACACCATCGCCGTCGGGGTGGACCTGAGTCCCGAATCCGAGGCGGCCGCCCGTTGGGCGGCCGCCTCGGCCCGCGTCGGGGACCGTCTGGTGCTGATCCACGGATTCGCTGCCACCGCAGCGCTGCAACCTCTCGGTGAGTTCGACCTCGACTTCGACGTCACCGCCACGCGCCGCGCAGCCGTCGCCCACGTGTCCTCGATGGCCACCCGCCTGGCCGCCCAGCATGCCGGTCTGCGCATCGACACCATCGTCGAGCACGACTTCGCGATCCCGCTCCTCACGCGGGTGTCGGACCGGGTCGACCTGATGGTCCTGGGACACCATCGGCCCGGACTGATCGAACGTCTCACCACCGGGAGCATCAGTTCCGCGCTCTCGGCGCGGTCGCACTGCCCGGTCGTGACCGTCCCGTACGGCAACCTCGCCACCGGTGGTCCGGTCGTCGCGGCGATCGACGTCGATGCCCCCTCCGATCTCGCGCTGTCGGCCGCGTTCGAGTACGCCGATGTCACGGGGAGCCCGGTGGCGGTCGTGTGCGCGATATCGGACGCGGCGCCGCCCGCCCAGATCGAATCCGTGTACGCACGCGCCGACGCGCTGCTCGCACCGTGGCGCCGACGCTTCCCCGACTGTGACACGACACTGCAGCTGGTCAACGGCAACCCGTCCCGCGCGGTCAGCGAGGCGGTTCCGCAGGCCTCGTTGCTCGTCGTCACCCGCCCGCGCGCGGGAAGCACCTTCGCGGCCTGGGCGGGTTCGGTGGCCCGCGCCGCGCAACACCACACGCGATGCCCGATAGCGATCGTGGATCACAGCCGGACATCCTGATGGCCGCCCTCGGTGCGAGAAGACCATCGAAACGGCTCGCCCACATGGACATCCACCGCGCCTGAAACTACTCTTGTTAGGTCCGTTCAGGCAGCGTCGAGAGGTGGGACATGGCACGGCCGTCCAAGCCGTTGATCAGTCGCAAGGCAGCCGTGATGGCGTCCATCGACATCATCGACTCCGAGGGACTCGACGCGTTCAGCCTGCCGCGGCTCGCGAAGCATCTCGGGGTCCGGGCACCGTCGCTCTATCATCACTTCGACGACAAGAACGAGATCCTCACCGAGGTCGCGCGCTACATCGCCGGCACCGCGGTCCGACGACCGCGGATGAACCCCGGACCCGACTGGCCGGAGTTCTTCGTCGCCCTGGCGCTGAACTTCCGACAGTCGATCCTGCGCCACCGCAACGCGGCCCCGGTCCTGCTGCAACATCTCCCGCGTGATCTGTTCACCTCGACCTACGAGGACACCGCCCAGTTCCTGCTCGACTCCGGCGTCCCAGTGGACCTGCACGTCCGCATCCTCGACGGCATGGAAACCTTGTCGATCGGCGCGGTCCTGATGGAAGCGATGCGCCCACCGCGCCCCAAGTCGGCGATCTTCCCGAATGTCTCCGCGGAATCGCAACCCCTTCTGGCGCAGGCGTTGTCGAGCAACGACCTCACCCAGCGCCAGCTCTTCGAGGCGATCGTTCGCAGCTTCCTGCACGGGATCATCCGTGACCACGACCTGCCGGCACCGGATGTGGAGGCCGCCGCCGCGGGATGACCACAACGGGGGGCGCCACGAAACCCCACCCCTCGACGGCCACCGCTCCACAGTCACCGGCCGACAGTCATAGATCGACGGTCAGAGATCGAGCACCAGCTTCGGTGTGCAACTACGAGATACACAGACCATCATGCAGTCGTTCGCGGCCTGCTCGTCCTCGGACAGCACCGAGTCGCGATGGTCCGGCACGCCCTCGAGAACGCCCTGCTCGCAGGTGCCGCAAGTGCCCTCGCGGCACGAGAAGTCGACGTCCACGCCATCCTCGAGCAACGCGTCGAGCACCGACTCGCCGGCGGACACGGTCACCGTCCGCCCACTGCGCCCCAACACGACCTCGAACGCCTCATCTGTCGAATCACTATCGTCCACAACGATCTTGGGCGCGAATCGCTCCACGTGGAGTTCGATGTCCGACCGGGTGGCGCACACCGCCTCGATGGCCGCGAGAAGAGGTTCGGGACCACAGCAGTACACCGCCGTTCCCGGCGGCACCTCGGCGATCGCGGATCCGAGGTCGAGCAAGCCGTACTCATCCTGGGGCCGGAGACGGACGTGATCCGGATACTGTTGCGCGAGAGTCTCGGCGAAGGCCATCCCGGATGCTGTCCGGCCGCCGAACAGCAGCGTCCATTCCACACCCCGGGCGTCGACCTCGGCGATCATCGGTGCGAGTGGGGTGATCCCGATCCCGCCGGCGACGAAGAGATACGAATCCGCCCCCACGAGTGGGAAGTTGTTGCGCAGCCCCTTGACCGCGATCAGATCCCCCACCGTCAGTTCATCGTGCACGCGCGCCGATCCACCCTGGCCGGCGGGCTCACGCAGAACGGCGACCCGCAGTCGGTCCCGGTCGGTCACGTCGCCGCACAGCGAATACTGACGGATCAGATCGTCGCCCAGGATGAGGTCGAGGTGCGCGCCGGGTTCCCAGGAGGGCAGCGGGTTCCCGTCGGGATCGACCAGCGTGAGCGACACGACCCCCTCGGCCTCCACCTGTTTCGCGGCGACCCGTAACTTGGCATCGCCGGAGAACTCGGTGGCCGTCAGGACCTCACTCATTCGGATTTCCCATCCTCACAACGGCTGTCGCCCGGCGCGGACGGCGCTCATCGGAACGCCGGCGGCGGGCTCGTACTGGTTCCGACCTGATAGCAGGAGTGCACGTCCTCTTGCTCGAAGGCGAGCAGACGGCACATCCGCACCGCACCGGCATCGTCGGGATCGATCCGCAACTGGGAGACCTGGATTCCCGAACCACGCTGCCGGACCAGCGCTGCGGTCAGCAGCGTCGTCCCGAGTCCGAGACCGCGTGCCTTCTCCGACAGGACGAGCGCGTGGACGGGCGCGGTCCGCAGTTCGAGATGCATACGGTGTTCGGTGGTGTACCAGACGAATCCGAGGACGTCACCGCTCTCATCCCGCGCTTCGATGACGGTCCCGCCACCACGACGGAGGTCGGCGGACACACGGTCGTGGTGCCGTTCGGGCAGCTGCGCGGCCGACACGACCCGGCCGATCTCGGGATCGTCGGCCGCGAGGTCGCGCGGCGCGGCGAGAGCGACCCGGTCCGGTACCCCGGTCTCGTCGAGAGGGAGTGCAAACGGACCGGCCAGGTGCCGAGCAAGGGTCCACTGCCTGCGCACCGCGGGAATCCCGAATCGCCTTGTCAGCCTGCCCGATGCCGGATGGGTGGCGTATGCCCAACACCGAAGCGCGCTGGCACCGGTGTGTTCCCACCCGTCAGCCCGGGTCACGTCCAGGCCGATCTCCTCCACCAGCAGGGTCGTGATCCCGCGTGAACGGTAGTCCGGGTGGACGACGTAGGACACCGTGCCCACTCCGTCGGCGTCGACCGACAGATGAAGGTAGGCCACGATGACCATCGGGACGTCCTCGAGCGGGCTGAGGTCGCGGCGGGCCTTGATCGGCAGGTGCGCGACGGTTCCAGCGTTTCCACCGGTCCCGCGCACGGTGTCGGCGTCGATCGACGAGAACCCCGCTTCCTCGTCGTATTCCGCGGCGTCGGAGACGAGTTGGAGGACCTCGTCGAGCTCCGCGCCGGTCAGTTCGGGACGCCAGTCGTAGGTGATCATCGCTGTGCATTCCCGTCCGTGGGCTGGAGGACACCATCGGCGACGAGCGCGCCGAGTTCGGCCTCGTCGAGTCCGAGTACCTCGAGGGCGATCTCGCGTGTGTCGGCACCCGGGGCCGGCGCCGGACGCAGTGGCGCGTCCGGGATCGAGGTGAATCTGGCGACCCGCACCGCCGTGGGCAGCGGCCCGGAGAGCAGCGGATGCTCGAGCTGCGAGTAGGCGTTCCGTTCGAGAAGATGTGGGTCGGTGAGCAACTCGGGCAAGCGGAGCATCGCGCCTGCGGGCACGCCGGCTTTCTGAAGGGCGGTCATCGCCTCGGTGGGTGTCCGGTCGGCGAGCCAGCCGGTCAGCACCTTGTCGGCCTCGGTGCGGTTGTCGATCCGCGCATCGACGGTACGGAACCGCGGGTCGTCGGCCAGATCCTCACGGCCGATCACGCGTGCCAGGCTCCGCCATTCGCTGTCATCGCGGACCGTGACGGCAATCCATTCGTCGTCTCCGGCACAGGGATAGACGCCGGCCGGCGAGGCGAATGGATCGCTGTTGCCGACGGCCGACACCGATCCCGCGGCCAGGGACTCGCGTGCGAGCTGGCTGCCGAGGGCGACGAGGGCCGTGTCGGCCTGCGCGATCTCGATGTCGGCGCCCTGGCCGCGCGAGGTTCTCGCGATCAGCGCGGCGAGAACGGTCACCGCGCTCACCTGCCCACCGATGTGGTCGGGGTACACGGTGGAACCGTCACTCAGGCCGGTGTCGTCATCGGAGTAGCGCCAGAGAGCCGAGACCCCGCAGGCGGCACGGACAAGAGGTCCGTAGCCGAGCCTGGTGTTCCACGGTCCGACACTCCCGAAGGCGCTTCCCTCGGAGACGATGATCCGCGGATTGACCTGTCGGAGTTCGTCGTAACCGATTCCCATCGCGTCGAGGGTCCCGGGTTTGAAGTTCGCGAGCACCACATCGGCGTCGGCCGCCAGCTTCCGGAACAGTTCCTTGCCCGCATCCGTCCGCAGATTCAGTCCGAGCGATCGACGGTTGCGATGACCCCATGCCACCGACGGGGACAGGGAGTTCGGTCGCTTCGACTGGCGCAGACCGTCGGGGAACTCGCGGTTCTCGACCTTGATCACGTCCGCACCGTGGTCGGCGAACTGCCTGCCGAGTTCGGCCCCGAACACCACGACGCCGAGGTCGAGCACGCGCAGCCCGGCGAACGGGTGTGACCCCGGCTCTCCCAGGTCGTCCGCGCGACGCCAGGCCTCGGCGTTCGTCGACCAGGTGTACTCGTCGGCACCCGCGTCCGCGACCGGAGCCCGATGCCGGAATCCCGCCCGGTGTCCGCCGATCGACACATAGCCGGAGGGGATCCGCGCATCGACACCGGGTGCGATCTCGGCGTCGATGAGAGTTCCCGCGGCGCTGAAGTGTTCGTTGTCGAGGACTTCGCCGATGCGCAGGACCCCGCCGATCGGGATACCGCGCGCGGCGCCTTCGGCGACGAGCTCGTCGCGGGTGTGGGCGGCGAACATCTCCTCGATCAGCGGGTGCAGCCGGTCGGCGGCGGCGAATCGCGCGGGGATCGTGTCGTACACGGGGTCGGCGAACTCCTCGGGTTCACCCAGCCAGGCGAACATGGCGCGCCACTGGCGTTTGGCGAGCAGACAGATTCGCACCTGCCCGTCCGCGCAGCGCAGGACGGGGTAGAAGTTGGCCGCGTCGGGCCGGTCCCGCGGGAAGTCGTCGCGCCGTCCGGCCGCCGCCGAACCCTGGACGCCGAACCCGGGATCGAATCCGTGCACCACCGCCTCGAAGGCGGAGATGTCGACGAGTTGTCCGCTGCCGGTGCGGAGGCGATCGTAGAACGCCAGGAGTGCCGACCACGCGGCGTGCACGCCCACCGACTGCTCGACGAGACCGGCCGGCGGCAGGAGCGGATCGCGACCGGGTTCGCCCGACCGCGACAGCACACCGCTCATCGCGTAGATCACCGACTCGGTGGCCGCCCAGTCGCGGTAGGGTCCGGTCAGTCCGAATCCGCTCACCGTGACCACGACGAGCGCGGGATTCTCCTCGCGGAGATCGGCGGGCTCGATCCCGCTCCCGGCGGACGTGGTCTCCACGAGTATGTCGGCGCCGCCGACCAACTCGCGGAATCGGGATCGTCCGGCCTCGGAGTCGAGGTCGAGGATCACGAGGTTCTTGTTCGCGTTGTTGAGCGCGAACGGGATGCTGATCCCCGCCTCGACCGGTTCCGCGTGACGCGAACGCGAACCGCCCGGCCGTTCGACGCGGACCACCTCGGCACCGAGGTCGGCGAGAAAACGGCCGCACGATTCACCGAGGCCGTCGGTCACGTCGACGACCCGCACACCTGTGAGAGGCAGACCGTTCATGTCACTCCTGTCGAAAGTATTTGTGCCGCAGCAGAGGGCTGTGTCTTCTGCGGCCGAGTTCAGCGCGTACCGAAGTACACCGATTTGGTGGACACATACGGCGTCAGGCCCTCGGGGCCGAGTTCCCTGCCGAGTCCCGACGCCTTGACGCCGCCGAAGGGCGCCGCGAGATCGAGTGCGTAGTAGTTGACTCCGACCGTCCCGGTGCTGATCCGGTCCGCGATCGCCAGCCCGCGGGATTCATCCGTCGTCCAGACCGTCCCGCCGAGCCCGTACACGGAGTCGTTGGCGATGCGGACGGCATCGTCCTCGTCGGTGTACTCGGTGACGGTGAGGACCGGACCGAAGATCTCCTCCTGTGCGATCGACGCGGAGTTGTCCACGTCGGCGAAGACCGTCGGCTCGACGAACCAACCCTGTGGCTGACCGCCGGGGACGCCGCCGCCGGTGGTGATGCGGTATCCGGCTGCGCGCCCCGCCTCCACATGACCGAGCACCCGGTCGCGCTGCGCGGCGCTGACGAGCGGTCCGATGGCGGTCGACTTGTCGAGCGGGTCCCCCACCGGCAGGGCCCGGACCGTCTCGGTGACGGCGTCAACGACCTCGGCATACCGCGAGCGCGGTGCGAGAATCCGGGTGCTCGCGTGGCAGGTCTGGCCGTTGTTGACCAGCGAGACGTCGAGCAGGTGCCGGCTGAACTCGTCGAGATCGGCGTCCTCGGCCACGATGGCCGCGGATTTGCCGCCGAGCTCGAGCGTCACCGGGCGCAGCAGAGCACCGCAGACCTCGCCGATGGCCCGCCCCGCGGCCGTCGAACCCGTGAACGCCACCTTGTCGACGCCGGGATGCCGGACCAGGTAGGCACCCGCTTCGCGTTCGGCCGGAACGACATTCAGCACCCCGTCAGGGACACCCGCTTCCAGTGCCGCGTCGGCGAAGACGAAGGCATCCAGTGCGGTCTCCGGTGCGGGTTTGAGCACGATCGTGCAACCCGCCGCGAGGGCCGGCGCGATCTTCATCGCCGCCAGCGGCTGAGGGTAGTTCCAGGGGGTGATGGCCGCGACGACACCGACCGGTTCACGCCGGACAACGGTGCGTCCACCGAAGGCGCTCGGGCGCACGTCATCGGTGTCGGTGGCGCGGATCAGGTTCGCGTAATACGTGAGCATCGCCGCCGGGCCGTATCCGTTGACCGACTTCGACAACGCGATGGGCATGCCGTTCTCCCGGCTGACCAGCTGGGCGGTGTCGCGCCCGCGTGCGGTCAGAGCGGCGGCGAATCGGTCGAGGACATCGGCCCGCTCCCCCGGACCCATCGAACGCCATGGTCCCGACAGCGCCGACCGCGCCGCGGCGACCGCGCGATCGATGTCGGCCGGGCCGGCCAGCGTGCTTCTGCCCAGCGGCTTCTCGGTGGCCGCCTCGATGACGTCGTACCCCGTGCCCGACTCTGTCGGTGTCCACTGTCCACCGATGAACAGAGCGTCTCGCTCCAACATGTCTTCTCCCGATCAGATGTGGTGACGGAGGTGGTGCCTGTCGCCGCTAGACGGTGTCGGCGTGGCCGAACAGCACCGAGCTCACGAGCGGCGCCATCGGCCCTCCGATGAACAACGACGTCCGCGCCTCGGCGACCTGGTTGGTGGACGTGCCCCGGATCTGCCGGACGGCCTCGACCGCCAGATTCAGTCCGTTGATGAACGAGTCCGCGAGATTGCCCCCGCTGGTGTTCACCGGCAACTTCCCGTGTGGGGCGGTCAGATTGTCGACCGTCATCACGGTGCCGGCCGCCTCGCCGGGTGGGCACAACCGGTGATCGATCAGCGCGGCGACCGCCGGACCACTGAAGTTCTCGTACACCTGGACCACGTCGACGTCGTCGGGTCCGAGGCCCGCCGCCGCCCAGAGACGTTCGGCGACACCGGGTTTCCCGTTGTTCGCCGGACCGAAACCGGCCGTCGAATACTGTGCGTCGTTGTCGACCCGTTCGCAGAAGCCGCCCGGCGCTCCTTGCGCACCGGCCAGCACGAACGCCGGGTCACGACGGAGATCCCGTGCACGGTCGGCGCCGACGAGGACCAGCGCGACGGCACCGTCGCTCTCCCGCGAGCAGTCGTAGAGATGGAAGGGCTCGGCGATGAGCCGCGAGGACTCGTAGGTCTCCTCGTCCAGCGGCTTGCCGTGGCCCTGCGCAGTCGGGTTCTGCTGCGCGTGCTGATACGCGGCCAGCACCAGCGAACGCATCGCCGAGCGGGGCACACCGTCGTGCTCCAGCATGCGCTGGGTGCGCATGGCGCAGATCTGGGCCGGCGACCCCACACCGTGTGCGAGGAAGTGAGATCCGTAGTGGTACTTGGCGTATCCGAGGCGCCCGGTGTCGGCCTGCGACATCGCGCGGTACACGACGACGCACTGCGCCTGACCCGACGCGATGGCGACGGCCGCGTTGGTGATCGCGGCCGCCACACTTCCGCCGCCGCCACCCCACATCATGTTCGACCAGCGCAGCTCGTCGATCATCAGCGCCGCGCCGAGGATCGGCCCGTCATTGGAACCGCCTGCGTACGAAACGAATCCGTCGATCTCCCGGGGTGAGACTCCCGCGTCGGTGCAGGCGTCGAGGATCGCCCGGATCGTCATCTGCTGTTCGGTGAACGGCGACTGACCGCGCTTGTAGTGCGCCTCGGAGACACCGACGACTGCGGCGCCACCACGGATTCCGTTGCTCATCTACGCCCTCCGTCGCTCGACTCGGCCCGTTGCCACCGGAGAAGCGGCCACGGTTCACCGTCGCGTTCCTCGAAGACCCCGACGACGCGATCGCCGATGTGTGGGGTGCGTTCGGGATCGTCGGTCAGCAGGCCGAGGACGCGCCGAGCACCCGCGTTGTCCAGTTCGACGAGCACGCTGACATACGCCAGCCGGTCGGACAGCTCCTGGATGTAGGGATACCAGCTTCGGCTCCAACTGTAGATCGTGCCGACGGGTTCGACCGCCTCCCAGCCTATGTCGAGCGAGTGGCAGTTGCCGCACACCGACTGGGGGCTCCAGATCCAGGTCGAGCAGCTGCGGCAGCGCTGGAGGCGCAACTCACGCTCGGTCAGCCCGTCCCAGTACGGCTGGTCCAACCCGTCCGCGGCGGGCCCCCAGGGAACGTCGACGGCGGTCATCGCACCGACTCGGGTGCGAAGTTCTGCAGGGCTCCGGCGAGCCATTCGCCGTCCCGACGCTCCCAGATCGAACGCAGGCCGATCTCGCGACCCTCCGTGGTGTAGACGGTCTCCCCGATCATGCGGTCGCCGTCGGCCCGGACGCCGACGATCCGGTGCCCGTCCACCGCGCCGCGCGGGACGTCGACGCCGTCGAAGACCGCCGGGATGTTCTCCTGGATCATCTCGGCCACCGCGGCTTTCATGTCCCCGTCGACCACATGGCCGACGTGCCGCTCGTAGCGCGCCCGGAAGTCATCCAGTTCGCTCATCGTGTCTCTCCTCACCGCCGGATCACTGTCCGTCGTCATCGCCATAAACCTTACGGCTTTAGTTATATGTCGTCAATCGAGATGCGCGGAGCCGTCGGCGGCGATGCGCACGCGTCGCCCCTGCGCCTCGGTGCTCGCGAGTTCATCCAGGTCGCCGGTGTCGGTGACCACCGCCAGGGTGCGACCGCCACCGGGAACGCGACCGGCGACGAACGCCCGCTCGGGGACGCCGGTGCGGCCATAAGCGACGGTCCAGGTCTCGAGTTCGGCGACACCCTCGTGGGAATCGACCACCTCGACCGGCCGCTCGGCGCCTGCCCATACCCGATGCACCGCTTCGGTGACGTCGTGCCGACGGAAGCCGGCGGCGGGCGGCTCGGTCGAGTACACGCCGAAGGCGTGTTTGGTCAGGTACCCGCTGTTCGCGGTCACCATGCCGAAGGTGCCGGGCGATCGGCGCAGCCGAGTGGCCACCGTCGCGATCGCGTGCGTGCTGTAGTTGTTCCACGGACCGCCTGCGAAGGTGAGCCCACCGGTGCACGTCAGCGGACGACCGGGATCATCTGTCGGAACCCCGATCTCGGCAGCGGCGACCTGGACGGCCGAGGGGAAGCACGAGTAGATGTCGAGGTGCTCGATGTCGCCGATTTCGACCTCCGCGAGTTCGAGCGCCCGGGCGGCGCCTATCCGGATCGGCGCCGAACCGTCGAGCGCGGGACGCGCCGCGACCGCGTCGGTGTCCTTGGACTCCGTCCCGCTGTGCGGGAAGACCCAGGACGAGGTCGGCACCCCCAGGCGCTGCGCGGTCTCGACGGAGCACATCAGCAACGCCGCACCCTGATCGACCATGTTGTTGGAGTTCACCAACTTCGGGTAAGGAGAAGCGATCAGACGGTTGGCGTCGGTCGGGGTCACGATCTCCTCCGCCGCGTAGTTCCGCTGTGTCCACGCGTGCGGATTGCCGGCGGCCACCTCGCTGAACGACGACCACAGCTCGCCGAGCACCTTCTCGTGGTCCGCGATGCTCCTGCCGGCCCCGATGCGCAGAGCCTGCTCGAACAGCGGGTAGACAAAGGACGGCCGGTCCAGCCCGATCCGCCGCTCGCTCTCGGCCTCCATGGGTACATCCGGGACGATGATCGGCGCGGACGGGGTCGAGTCGTCCTGTCGCGTCCATTCCGGCCGTTCCCCTCTGGCGCGGAGTTTCATCCGCGTACGCCAGGCCTCGCCACCGCCGATGAGGACCACATCGGCGCGGCCCGCGGCGATGTCTTCGGCAGCGCCGTTGACCAGCACCTGTGGCGTACTCCCACCGTTCCCGGTGTATCCGGTGTGCCGTGGATGTGCTCCGATCCGTTCGGCCACCAGGGCACCGGGGTCGCGATAGCGCCACGAGAGCAGGCCGACCACGCGGACGGAGTCGATCAGTTCCAGGAGGCGCATCGTCCCCGCTTCGGCAGCCGCCTCGCGCGCCGCACGTGCGATCAGGTCGACCGGCTCGACGCCGCCGTCGCGAGCGGTGATCTGTCCACCACCGACGAGGACGGGCGTGCGGGGATCGATGGTCATCAGGGGCCTGCCTCCAGTTCGACGAGACGGCGGGCGACCGTCACGTCAAATCTAACTTCAATAGATTACCGGCCGCAATCCACCCCTCGTGGATTGCGGCCGGATGGCGTCAGACGCGCGGGAGCACCTCGGTGGGTGCGTCCTGCCAGACCCGATCGTCTCGTCGGCGGCTCGCGACGTCGGCGGCGTGCGCACGGTTCTCACCGCGGATCTGGTCTTCTTGTT